>NZ_JBWXMQ010000007.1:0-311686 GCF_056626735.1 Pseudomonas sp. 1
ACAGTTCTACTTCCGTACTACTGACGTGACCGGTAACTGCGAACTGCCAGAAGGCGTTGAAATGGTAATGCCAGGTGACAACATTCAAATGACTGTTACCCTGATCAAAACCATCGCGATGGAAGACGGTCTGCGTTTCGCAATCCGTGAAGGCGGCCGTACCGTTGGTGCTGGTGTCGTAGCTAAAATCATCGAGTGATCTCTTTGTTGAGATAGCTTTGATGAGTTGAAAAAGCCCCCGCTTAGCGGGGGCTTTTTTATTGGGTTGACACCTATCGGGGGCGTCTATAGAATTGCGCCTCCTTTTAACGGGCGTATTGCGCCCGGTGGGAATAGCAGCCGGAGTCTGAAATCCAATGCAAAATCAGCAAATCCGTATCAGGTTGAAGGCTTTTGACCATCGCCTGATCGACCAATCAACCCAGGAAATCGTGGAAACCGCGAAACGTACTGGTGCTCAAGTGCGTGGTCCAATTCCACTGCCTACCCGTAAAGAGCGGTTCACCGTTCTGGTTTCCCCGCACGTCAACAAAGACGCGCGTGACCAGTACGAGATCCGCACTCATAAGCGCGTTCTGGACATCGTCCAGCCAACGGATAAAACCGTTGATGCTCTTATGAAGCTTGATCTTGCGGCCGGTGTGGAAGTGCAGATCAGCCTCGGCTAAGACTCGGTCTTGGTCGTGTAACGCTCTGAAATGGGCGGCCATAGCGGGTGAAAGCCCCGTACACTCATGAGGTTTACAACATGACTATTGGTGTAGTCGGTCGTAAAGCGGGTATGACCCGTATTTTCACCGAAGAAGGTGTCTCCATTCCGGTCACGGTCATTGAGATCGAGCCGAATCGCGTCACCCAGTTCAAAACTGAAGAAACCGATGGCTATCGTGCAGTGCAAGTCACTGTCGGCGAGCGTCGTGCTTCCCGTGTTACAGCTGCTCAAGCTGGCCACTTCGCCAAGGCGAACGTTGCCGCTGGTCGTACCGTTATGGAATTCCGTCTTGAAGAAGGCGAGTACCAGGCCGGCGATCTGATCAACGCTGAAATCTTCGCTGCTGGTCAACTGGTTGATGTAACCGGTCAGTCCAAAGGTAAAGGCTTCCAGGGTACGATCAAGCGTTGGAACTTCCGCGGGCAAGATAACACCCACGGTAACTCCGTATCCCACCGCGTCCCAGGCTCTATCGGCCAGTGCCAGACTCCTGGTCGTGTATTCAAGGGCAAAAAAATGTCCGGTCATATGGGCGCTGAGCGCGTGACCGTGCAGTCCCTGGAAGTAGTGCGCGTGGACGCTGAACGCAATCTGTTGTTGGTCAAGGGCGCTGTACCTGGCGCTACTGGCGGCAACCTGGTTGTACGTCCGGCAGCCAAGGCTCGCGGTTAAGGGGAAGCTGACATGCAATTAAATGTAAATGACGCTCAAGCGATCGAAGTTTCCGAACTGACATTTGGCGGCGAGTTCAACGAGACGCTGGTTCACCAAGCAGTCGTGGCCTACATGGCTGGCGGCCGTCAGGGTAGCAAGCAGCAGAAGACCCGTTCCGACGTTCGTGGTGGCGGCAAGCGCCCATGGCGTCAGAAAGGTACTGGCCGTGCTCGTGCCGGTACTATCCGCAGCCCAATCTGGCGCGGCGGCGGCACCACCTTCGCAGCTCGTCCACAGGATCACTCCCAGAAGCTGAACAAGAAGATGTATCGCGCAGCAATGCGCTCCATCCTTGCTGAGCTGGTGCGTACTGATCGTCTGGTCGTGGTTCAGGATTTCGCAGTTGAAACTCCGAAAACCAAAGACCTGCTGGGCAAACTGAACAACATGAGCCTGACCGACGTTCTGATCGTGTCGGACGCTGTTGATCAGAACCTGTACCTGGCTGCTCGTAACCTGCCACACGTAGATGTACGTGACGTGCAAGGTTCCGATCCAGTTAGTCTGATCGCATACGACAAGGTGTTGATCACCGTGTCGGCCGTGAAGAAATTCGAGGAGCTGCTGGGATGAACCAGGAACGCGTATTTAAAGTTCTGCTTGGCCCGCACGTTTCCGAGAAGGCTACGGTTCTGGCAGACAAGAAAGGCCAGTTCGTTTTCAAGGTTGCTACTGACGCAACCAAGCTGGAAATCAAGAAGGCCGTCGAAAGCCTGTTCAGCGTGAAAGTTGAGCGTGTTACTACCCTGAATGTTCTGGGTAAGAGCAAGCGCACCGCTCGCGGTCTGGGCAAGCGTAATGACTGGAAGAAGGCAGTTATCTCCCTTCAGCCAGGCCAAGATCTCGATTTCAGCAGCAGTGCTGAGTAAGGAAGGGGTGCATCATGGCAATCGTTAAATGCAAACCGACTTCCCCTGGCCGCCGTTTTGTGGTCAAGGTGGTCAACCAGGAGCTGCATAAAGGCGCTCCTCACGCACCGCTGCTCGAGAAAAAATCGAAGTCTGGTGGTCGTAACAACAATGGCCGCATTACCACTCGTCACGTCGGTGGTGGTCATAAGCAGCATTATCGTCTGGTCGACTTCCGTCGCAACGACAAAGATGGCATCGCTGCCACTGTCGAGCGTATCGAATACGATCCAAACCGTACTGCTCACATCGCTCTGCTGCTGTACGCAGATGGCGAGCGTCGCTACATCATCGCCCCTAAAGGCGTGAGCGCTGGCGACCAGCTGATCGCAGGTGCTCTGGCGCCGATCAAGCCGGGCAACGCTCTGCAACTGCGCAACATTCCAGTTGGTAGCACCGTACACGGCATCGAACTGAAGCCAGGTAAAGGCGCGCAAATCGCTCGTTCCGCTGGTGCTTCGGCTCAGCTGATCGCTCGTGAAGGCGTTTACGTGACCCTGCGTCTGCGTTCCGGTGAAATGCGTAAAGTACTGGCTGAGTGCCGTGCGACCCTGGGCGAAGTCTCGAACTCCGAGCACAGCCTGCGTTCGCTGGGTAAAGCTGGTGCCAAGCGCTGGCGTGGCGTTCGCCCAACCGTTCGTGGTGTTGCCATGAACCCGGTTGACCACCCACATGGTGGTGGTGAAGGTCGTACCTCTGGTGGTCGTCATCCGGTATCGCCATGGGGCTTCCCGACTAAGGGCGCGAAGACTCGTGGTAATAAGCGTACCGACAAAATGATCGTCCGTCGTCGCAAGTAAATAGAGGGATACGACAGTGCCACGTTCTCTGAAAAAAGGTCCTTTTATTGATCTTCACCTACTGAAGAAGATCGAAGTGGCGGCGGAAAAAAACGATCGCAAACCAATTAAGACTTGGTCGCGTCGTTCGATGATCCTGCCACAAATGGTCGGTCTGACCATCGCTGTACACAACGGTCGTCAGCACGTCCCAGTTCTCGTAAACGAAGACATGGTCGGCCACAAACTGGGCGAGTTCGCCGGTACCCGCACTTATCGCGGGCACGTGGCAGACAAGAAAGCCAAGCGTTAAGGGGTAAGGAAATGGAAGTAGCCGCTAAGTTGTCGGGCGCTCGAATCTCCGCCCAGAAAGCCCGCTTGGTCGCCGACCAGATCCGCGGGAAGAAGGTGGGCGAAGCGCTCAACCTGTTGGCTTTCAGCAGTAAGAAAGCCGCCGAGATCATGAAAAAAGTGCTGGAGTCGGCCGTAGCCAACGCCGAGCATAACGAAGGCGCAGACGTTGATGACCTGAAGGTCAGCACCGTTTTCGTCAACGAAGGGCGTTCGCTGAAGCGCATCATGCCACGTGCCAAAGGCCGTGCTGATCGCATCGTCAAGCGGTCTTGCCATATCACTGTCAAGGTTGCTGACAAGTAACGGAGTCGAAGAGATGGGTCAGAAAGTACATCCCATTGGCATTCGCCTGGGAATCGTCAAGGAGCACACCTCCGTCTGGTACGCAGACGGTCGGACTTATGCGGACTATTTGCTCGCAGATCTGAAGGTGCGTGAGTATCTCCAAGACAAACTAAAAAGCGCGTCCGTAAGCCGTATCGATATCCATCGCCCGGCTCAAACTGCACGCATCACCATCCACACCGCTCGTCCAGGTATCGTTATCGGGAAGAAAGGTGAGGATGTTGAAAAACTGCGTCAGGACCTGACCAAGCAAATGGGTGTGCCTGTGCACATCAATATCGAAGAGATCCGTAAGCCGGAGCTCGACGGTATGCTGGTTGCCCAGAGCGTAGCTCAGCAGCTGGAGCGTCGTGTGATGTTCCGTCGCGCCATGAAGCGCGCCGTACAGAACGCCATGCGCATTGGTGCCAAAGGCATCAAAATCCAAGTGAGCGGTCGTCTCGGCGGTGCTGAAATCGCACGTACTGAATGGTATCGCGAAGGTCGTGTGCCACTGCACACCCTGCGTGCCGATATCGACTATGCCACCTACGAAGCTCACACCACCTATGGTGTGATCGGTGTAAAGGTTTGGATCTTCAAAGGCGAAGTAATTGGTGGTCGCCAAGAAGAACTGAAACCACAAGCACCAGCGCCTCGTAAAAAAGCTGCTAAGTAAGGGGTACGCCAAATGTTGCAACCAAAGCGTACGAAGTTCCGCAAGCAGATGACCGGCCACAACCGTGGTCTGGCACTGCGCGGTAGCAAAGTCAGCTTCGGCGAGTTCGCGCTGAAGTCTGTTGCTCGTGGTCGTCTCACCGCTCGTCAGATCGAGTCAGCGCGTCGTGCTCTGACCCGTCACGTAAAACGTGGTGGCAAGATCTGGATCCGTGTATTCCCGGACAAGCCGATCTCCAAGAAGCCTCTCGAGGTTCGTATGGGTAAAGGTAAGGGTAACGTGGAATACTGGGTTGCCCAGATTCAGCCAGGCAAAGTCCTGTATGAAATCGAGGGTGTTTCTGAAGAGCTGGCGCGTGAGGCTTTCGCCCTGGCTGCTGCAAAGCTGCCGCTCGCCACCTCCTTTGTTAAACGGACGGTGATGTGATGAAAGCGAATGAACTTCGTGAAAAATCCGCACAGCAGCTGAACGAGCAACTGCTCGGCTTGCTGCGCGACCAGTTCAATCTGCGCATGCAGAAAGCAACTGGCCAGTTGGGGCAGTCTCATCTGCTCTCGCAAGTTAAGCGTGACATCGCTCGCGTGAAGACTGTGCTCAACCAGCAGGCAGGTAAGTGATCATGGCTGAAGCCGAAAAAACTGTCCGTACGCTGACTGGCCGTGTTGTCAGCGACAAGATGGACAAAACCATCACCGTTCTGATCGAGCGTCGCGTTAAGCACCCGATCTACGGTAAATACGTTAAGCGTTCGACTAAGCTGCACGCGCACGACGAAACCAATCAGTGCCACATCGGCGACAAAGTCACTATTCGTGAAACTCGTCCGATGGCCAAGACCAAGTCTTGGGCGCTGGTTGATGTTCTCGAACGCGCTGTGGAAGTCTAAGGGCTAGGGGTCGGAGAAATTATATGATTCAGACTCAATCCATGCTCGATGTGGCCGATAACAGCGGCGCTCGCCGCGTTATGTGCATCAAGGTGCTGGGTGGCTCCCATCGTCGTTACGCTGGTATCGGTGACATCATCAAAGTTACCGTGAAGGAAGCAATTCCTCGCGGTAAGGTGAAAAAAGGCCAAGTGATGACTGCTGTTGTAGTCCGCACTCGTCACGGCGTACGTCGTGCTGATGGCTCCATTATCCGCTTTGATGGCAACGCTGCTGTTCTGCTGAACAACAAGCAAGAGCCGATCGGCACCCGTATCTTTGGGCCAGTGACCCGTGAACTTCGTACCGAGAAGTTCATGAAGATCGTCTCGCTCGCCCCAGAAGTGCTGTAAGGAGATCCGACATGCAAAAGATTCGTCGTGACGACGAGATCATCGTGATCGCCGGCAAAGACAAAGGTAAGCGCGGTAAGGTGCTGAAGGTTCTCGCTGACAACCGTCTGGTTGTTGGTGGTCTGAACCTGGTCAAGCGTCATACCAAGCCTAACCCGATGTCGGGCGTACAGGGCGGTATCGTCGAGAAAGAAGCGCCACTGCACGCTTCCAACGTTGCCATCTTCAACGGCGAAACCAACAAGGCTGATCGCGTTGGTTTCAAAGTGGAAGACGGTAAGAAAATTCGTGTCTTCAAGTCGACCCAAAAAGCGGTTGATGCTTGAACACTGCTAGGTAGAAGACCATGGCACGACTACAAGAGATTTACCGGAAGGAAATCGCTCCCAAGCTGAAGGAAGAACTGAAGCTTGGCAACGTGATGGAAGTTCCGCGCGTTACCAAAATCACCCTGAACATGGGTCTGGGCGAAGCGATCGGTGACAAAAAAGTCATCGAGCACGCTGTTGCTGACCTGGAAAAGATCACCGGCCAGAAAGTCGTTGTGACCTACGCTCGCAAATCCATCGCTGGCTTTAAAGTCCGTGAAGGTTGGCCGATCGGCGTCAAAGTGACCCTGCGCCGTGAGCGTATGTACGAGTTCCTGGATCGTCTGCTGTCGATCTCCCTGCCTCGGGTTCGCGACTTCCGCGGCCTGAATGCCAAGTCCTTCGACGGTCGTGGCAACTACAGCATGGGCGTGAAAGAGCAGATCATTTTCCCGGAAATCGACTACGACAAGATCGATGCTCTCCGCGGTCTGGACATTACCCTGACCACCACTGCCAAGAACGATGACGAAGGCCGCGCTCTGCTGCGTGCTTTCAAATTCCCGTTCCGCAACTGATTGGAGTAGGAAAATGGCCAAGAAGAGCATGAAAAACCGTGAGCTGAAGCGTCAGCTCACCGTTGCCAAGTACGCCGTCAAGCGTGCAGCGCTGAAAGCTATCATCGTCGATCTGAACGCAAGTCCAGAAGCGCGTTGGGAAGCTACCGTAGCTCTGCAGAAGCAACCACGTGACGCTAGCGCTTCGCGCATGCGTAACCGTTGCCGTCTGACCGGTCGTCCGCACGGCGTTTACCGCAAGTTCGGCCTGGGCCGTAACAAGCTGCGTGAAGCTGCAATGCGTGGTGACGTTCCAGGTCTGGTTAAAGCCAGCTGGTAATTGCTGTCAAAGTCTCGATGGTCGGGGTCGCAAGAACCTGACCATCGGTGGCCTTGAACATGAATCAAGCCCCTTTTGGGGCTTGATTCATTTCTGGGGTGTGTCTAGAATGACCGGCTCGCCTGAGCCCGTGTTTTTCTGCCCGGAATTTCTCGGCGACAAGTAGTAGCCGCAAGGCTAATTTTTCTGTATTAGGAGCGTCTAGCCCATGAGTATGCAGGACCCGTTAGCGGACATGCTAACTCGAATCCGTAATGCCCAGATGGCTGAAAAGTCCGTCGTAAGCATGCCTTCTTCCACGTTGAAGGTGGCTGTAGCTAAAGTTCTTAAGGACGAAGGTTACATCGCGGGTTATCAGATCAGCAGCGAAACCAAACCACTGCTGTCTATCGAGCTGAAATATTTCGAAGGCCGTCCGGTTATCGAAGAAGTCAAGCGCGTTAGCCGTCCAGGCTTGCGTCAGTACAAGTCCGTCGAAGAACTGCCAAAAGTACGTGGCGGTCTCGGCGTGTCTATCGTCTCCACCAACAAAGGTGTGATGACTGATCGTGCTGCGCGCGCTGCCGGTGTCGGCGGCGAAGTTCTTTGCACTGTGTTCTAAGGGGGGATAAGCATGTCTCGCGTCGCTAAGAACCCCGTTAAGCTGCCAGCCGGTGTCGAAGTAAAATTCGCAGGCCAACAGCTTTCGGTGAAGGGTGCCAAGGGTACTCTTGAACTGAACGTCCATTCGTCCGTTGAGATCGTTGAAGAAGCCGGTGAGCTGCGTTTTGCTGCTCGCAATGGCGATCAGCAGACTCGCGCAATGGCCGGTACCACTCGTGCGTTGGTAAACAACATGGTCCAGGGCGTAAGCCAAGGCTTCGAGCGCAAGCTCCAGCTGATCGGTGTTGGTTATAAAGCGCAAGCAAAAGGTCAGGTGCTGAACTTGGCTCTTGGCTTCTCGCACCCAGTGGATTACGAACTGCCGGAAGGCATCACCGCTGAGACTCCTAGCCAGACCGATATCCTGATCAAGGGCATCGACAAGCAGCTGGTAGGTCAAGTGGCCGCCGAGATCCGCGACTTCCGTCCACCAGAGCCGTACAAAGGCAAAGGTGTGCGCTACGCGGACGAAGTCGTCCGTCGTAAAGAAGCCAAGAAGAAGTAGGGCATAGCAAATGACCGACAAAAAAGTTACTCGACTGCGTCGCGCTCGCAAAGCACGCCTGAAAATGCACGAACTCGAAGTCGTGCGTCTCTGCGTGTTCCGCTCTTCGCAGCACATCTACGCCCAGGTCATTTCGGCCGACGGCAACAAAGTCCTGGCAAGCGCCTCGACTTTGGATAAAGAACTGCGTGATGGCGCCACTGGCAACATCGACGCGGCCACTAAGGTTGGCCAGCTGGTCGCTACGCGTGCTAAGGCCGCTGGCGTCTCGCAGGTGGCTTTCGACCGCTCTGGCTTCAAGTACCATGGCCGCGTTAAAGCGCTGGCTGATGCTGCTCGTGAAGCTGGGCTGGAGTTCTAAGTTATGTCAAATAACGACCAAAAGCGCGACGAAGGCTACATCGAGAAGCTGGTTCAAGTTAACCGCGTAGCCAAAACCGTTAAAGGCGGCCGTATCTTCACTTTCACCGCGTTGACCGTGGTTGGTGATGGTAAAGGGCGTGTTGGCTTCGGCCGTGGCAAGTCGCGTGAAGTGCCTGCTGCGATCCAGAAGGCAATGGAAGCTGCTCGCCGCAACATGATCCAGGTTGATCTGAACGGCACCACTCTGCAGTACGCAATGAAGTCTGCCCATGGCGCTTCGAAGGTGTACATGCAGCCTGCTTCTGAAGGTACCGGTATCATCGCTGGCGGCGCTATGCGTGCTGTCCTCGAAGTTGCTGGCGTTCAGAACGTTCTGGCCAAGTGCTACGGCTCGACTAACCCAGTAAACGTGGTTCACGCCACTTTCAAGGGTCTGAAAGCTATGCAGTCTCCTGAATCCATTGCAGCCAAGCGTGGCCTGCGTGTTGAGGAGATCAAGTAATCATGGCTACCGTTAAAGTTACGCTGATCAAAAGCATGACCGGCCGCATCCCTAACCACAAACTGTGCGTTAAGGGTCTGGGTCTGCGTCGCATCGGTCACACTGTAGAAGTCCAGGATACTCCCGAGAATCGCGGGATGATCAACAAGGCTTACTACATGCTGCGTGTCGAGGGTTAATCGATGAAACTCAATGATCTGAGTCCAGCGCCGGGTTCCCGTCGCGAAAAGCATCGTCCGGGCCGTGGTATCGGTAGTGGTTTGGGTAAGACTGGTGGCCGTGGTCACAAAGGTCAGACTTCCCGCTCCGGTGGCACCATCGCTCCAGGCTTTGAAGGCGGTCAACAGCCGCTGCATCGTCGCCTGCCGAAGTTCGGTTTCGTTTCCCTGAAAGCCATGGACCGCGCAGAAGTGCGTCTGTCCGAGCTGGCTAAAGTGGAAGGCGACATCGTCACCGTGCAGTCCCTGAAAGATGCCAACGTGATCAACGTCAACGTACAGCGCGTGAAAATCATGCTGTCCGGTGAAGTGGCTCGCGCTGTCACTATCGGCAAGGGAATCGGCGCCACCAAAGGTGCGCGTGCGGCTATCGAAGCAGCTGGCGGCAAGTTCGAGGAATAAATGGCTAAGCAAGGTGCTCTCTCTGCGCTCGGCAAAGGCGGTATGTCTGAACTTTGGGCTCGTCTGCGTTTTCTGTTCCTGGCGATTATCGTCTACCGAATAGGCGCACACATCCCGGTTCCAGGTATCAACCCGGATCGACTCGCGGACCTGTTTCGACAGAATGAGGGGACCATTCTTAGCTTGTTCAACATGTTTTCCGGCGGCGCGCTGGAGCGGATGAGCATCTTTGCACTGGGGATCATGCCGTACATTTCGGCATCGATCATCATGCAGTTGATGACCGCCGTCAGCCCGCAGCTGGAGCAGTTGAAGAAGGAAGGTGAAGCTGGCCGTCGCAAGATTAGCCAGTACACCCGCTACGGCACCGTCGTCCTCGCTCTCGTTCAGGCCATTGGCATGTCCATTGGTCTGGCGGGGCAGGGCGTTGCGTTCACTGGTGACTTTGGCTTCCATTTCGTTGCGGTCTCCACGTTTGTGGCGGGCGCGATGTTCATGATGTGGCTGGGTGAGCAGATTACTGAGCGTGGTGTAGGCAACGGTATCTCGATGTTGATTTTTTCGGGTATCGTCGCCGGTCTTCCGAGAGCAATCGGGCAGTCTTTCGAGTCTGCGCGTCAGGGCGATATCAACATCTTCGCTTTGGTTGCCATCGGTTTGCTGGCAGTAGCGATTATCGGTTTCGTGGTGTTTATTGAGCGTGGTCAGCGTCGTATCGCTGTTCACTACGCCAAGCGTCAGCAGGGCCGCAAGGTTTTTGCTGCGCAGACAAGCCACTTGCCGCTGAAGGTGAACATGGCCGGTGTTATTCCGGCTATTTTCGCGAGCAGCATTTTGCTGTTCCCGGCTTCGTTGGGTGCCTGGTTCGGTCAGTCTGAAGGTATGGGCTGGTTGCAGGACATCTCGCAGTCGATCGCTCCTGGTCAGCCGTTGAATATTCTGCTGTTTAGTGCAGGGATTATTTTCTTCTGCTTCTTCTATACGGCGTTGATGTTCAATCCGAAAGACGTAGCGGAAAACCTGAAGAAGTCCGGTGCCTTTATTCCGGGCATCCGTCCAGGTGAGCAGTCCGCGCGCTATATTGATGGCGTTTTGACTCGCTTGACCATGTTCGGTGCTCTTTACATGACGGCCGTGTGCTTGTTGCCCCAGTTCCTGGTGGTAGCAGCAAACGTTCCGTTCTACCTTGGCGGGACCTCGTTGCTGATCGTGGTCGTGGTTGTGATGGACTTCATGTCCCAAGTACAATCGCACCTCGTTTCGCACCAGTACGAATCCCTGATGAAGAAAGCCAACCTGAAGGGTTACGGCAGCGGCATGTTGCGCTGAGTACCCATAAGGTTCGAGGAGTTGGTGATGAAAGTTCGTGCATCGGTGAAAAAGCTGTGCCGTAACTGCAAGATTATTCGCCGCGAAGGTGTTGTTCGAGTAATTTGCAGCGCGGAACCGCGTCACAAACAGCGCCAAGGCTGAGTGTGATTGTGCTTCAAGCCCGGTAGCTAGTGCGCTACCGGGTTGATTATTTGTTATTACAGCGATATTATCTCGCGCCCTATTTCTTGGCTTCCGGGGCGTAGGTAGCTGTCAATTGGAGTCCCACTGAATGGCCCGTATTGCAGGCGTTAACATTCCAGATAACAAGCATACTGTTATCTCGCTGACCTACATCTATGGTGTTGGTCGCACTACTGCACAAAAGATCTGTGCAGAGACTGGGGTAAACCCAGCCGCAAAGATCAAGGATCTGAGCGACGAGCAGATTGAACAGCTGCGTGGCGAAGTGGCGAAGTTCACCACTGAAGGTGACCTGCGTCGCGAAATCAACATGAAAATCAAGCGCTTGATGGACCTCGGTTGCTATCGCGGTCTGCGTCATCGTCGTGGTCTGCCAGTACGCGGTCAGCGTACCAAGACCAACGCGCGTACCCGTAAAGGTCCGCGTAAGCCGATCCGCAAGTAATCGCCCCAGCGAATCGACAGGAATTTAATCATGGCAAAACCTGCTGCTCGTCCTCGTAAAAAAGTTAAAAAGACAGTGGTTGATGGCATCGCCCACATCCATGCTTCTTTTAACAACACCATCGTGACCATCACCGACCGTCAAGGTAACGCTCTTTCCTGGGCTACCTCCGGTGGTTCGGGTTTCCGCGGTTCCCGCAAGTCCACCCCGTTCGCTGCTCAAGTAGCTGCTGAGCGTGCTGGTCAAGCTGCGCTGGAATACGGCCTGAAAAACCTCGACGTGAACGTCAAGGGTCCAGGTCCAGGTCGTGAATCCGCAGTCCGCGCTTTGAACGGCTGTGGCTACAAGATCGCCAGCATCACCGACGTGACGCCAATCCCGCACAACGGGTGCCGTCCGCCGAAGAAGCGCCGCGTGTAATCCAGGAGATTGTAAAGAATGGCTCGTTACATTGGTCCAAAATGCAAACTCGCTCGTCGCGAAGGCACCGATCTCTTCCTGAAGAGCGGCGTGCGCGCGATCGAATCGAAGTGCAACATTGAAGCAGCACCTGGTATCCACGGCCAACGCCGCGGTCGCCAGTCCGACTACGGCACCCAACTGCGTGAAAAGCAGAAGGTCCGTCGTATCTACGGCGTTCTCGAGCGTCAGTTCAGCGGCTACTACAAAGAAGCTGCTGGCAAGAAAGGTGCAACCGGTGAGAACCTGCTGCAGCTGCTCGAATGCCGTCTGGACAACGTTGTATACCGTATGGGCTTTGGTTCGACTCGTGCCGAATCCCGTCAGCTGGTATCGCACAAGTCGATCAGCGTTAACGGTCAGACCGTGAACGTTCCGTCCTACCAGGTTCGTGCTGGTGACGTGGTTGCTGTTCGCGAGAAAGCAAAAAACCAACTTCGCATTGTCCAAGCTCTCGATCTGTGTGCCCAACGTGGCCGCGTAGAATGGGTAGAAGTAGACACTGAGAAGAAGTCGGGCGTTTTCAAGAACGTTCCTGCTCGCAGTGATCTGTCCGCCGACATCAACGAAAGCCTGATTGTCGAGCTCTACTCCAAGTAAGGGCTAGAAAATAGGTGCATCCATGCAGATTTCGGTAAATGAGTTCCTGACACCCCGCCACATTGATGTGCAGGTTGTCAGTCCAACCCGCGCCAAGATCACTCTCGAGCCTCTCGAGCGTGGTTTTGGCCACACCCTGGGCAACGCGCTGCGCCGCATCCTGTTGTCCTCAATGCCCGGCTGCGCAGTAGTCGAGGCCGAGATTGACGGTGTGCTCCACGAGTACAGCGCCATCGAAGGTGTACAGGAAGACGTAATTGAAATCCTGTTGAACCTTAAAGGTCTGGCCATCAAGCTGCACGGTCGTGACGAAGTTACGCTGACCTTGTCGAAGAAGGGTTCGGGGGTGGTTACCGCTGCCGATATTCAGCTGGATCATGATGTCGAGATCGTTAATCCCGATCACGTAATCGCTAACCTGGCGTCTAACGGCGCCCTGAACATGAAGCTCACCGTAGCTCGTGGTCGTGGTTATGAACCAGCAGACTCGCGTCAGAGCGATGAAGACGAAAGCCGCAGCATCGGTCGCTTGCAGCTTGACTCTTCGTTCAGCCCGGTTCGCCGTATCGCATATGTGGTGGAAAACGCCCGTGTCGAACAGCGTACCAACCTGGACAAGCTGGTTATTGATCTGGAAACCAACGGTACTCTGGATCCTGAAGAGGCTATCCGCCGCGCTGCAACCATCCTGCAACAGCAGCTGGCTGCGTTCGTCGACCTCAAAGGTGACAGTGAGCCAGTGGTTGTCGAGCAGGAAGACGAGATCGATCCGATCCTGCTTCGCCCGGTTGACGATCTGGAACTGACTGTACGTTCGGCTAACTGCCTTAAGGCGGAAAACATCTACTACATCGGCGACCTGATTCAGCGTACCGAAGTAGAGCTGTTGAAGACTCCGAACCTGGGCAAGAAATCCTTGACTGAAATCAAGGACGTTCTGGCCTCCCGCGGTCTGTCCCTCGGCATGCGCCTCGACAACTGGCCGCCTGCAAGTCTTAAGAAGGACGACAAGGCGACTGCCTGATCGTCGTAATCACCGAACGTAGTGTTTGGTAAGGAATGAACCATGCGTCATCGTAAAAGTGGGCGTCACCTGAGCCGCACCAGCTCGCACCGCAAGGCCATGTTCCAGAACATGGCGGTGTCGCTGTTCGAGCACGAGCTGATCAAAACTACTCTGCCAAAAGCCAAAGAACTGCGCCGCGTTGCCGAGCCGCTGATCACTCTGGCCAAGACAGACAGCGTTGCTAACCGTCGTCTGGCTTTCGACCGTACTCGTTCGAAAGCTATCGTTGGTAAGCTCTTCAACGACCTGGGCAAGCGTTACGCTACCCGTGAGGGTGGCTACCTGCGCATCCTCAAGTGCGGTTTCCGCGCTGGCGACAACGCGCCTATGGCGTACGTCGAACTGGTTGATCGTGCTGTCGGCGGTGAAGCTGTATCCGCTGAGTAAGACATCAGTCTGAAACAAGGAACCGGGCCCAGTGCCCGGTTTTTTGTGGCTGTAAGAAATGCGCCGTTCGTACAAGCATCTACCCTGTTTGGGTCTGCACTATGTGCGGGGATATGTCGTTAGTTTTTATCTATTGCTGACCACGAGTTAATGAATTTGTGGCTGTCATATTGATGATCGATACTCCCCAGCAAGCCGATTAGCCGGCAGTCAAGACCGATAGAGGAAGAAGATCGCATGAGCCAGAACAAGACGCTTACGACCGCCAGTGGCGCACCTGTCGCCGATAACCAGAACTCTCGCTCCGCCGGCCCTCGTGGTCCGTTGTTGCTCGATGATTTTCATCTGATCGAAAAGCTTGCTCACTTCAACCGGGAAAACATCCCTGAGCGTCGTGTGCACGCCAAGGGTTCGGGCGCATACGGCACTTTCACGGTCACTCGCGACATTACGCAGTACACCAGTGCCAAGCTGTTCTCTGCTGTCGGCAAACAGACGCCGACCTTCCTGCGTTTTTCGACGGTGGGTGGCGAGCGTGGCTCGGCCGACACCGAGCGCGATCCGCGTGGCTTCGCCCTCAAGTTCTACACCGAAGAAGGCAACTGGGACATCGTTGGCAACAACACGCCGGTGTTCTTCATTCGCGATCCGCTGAAATTTCCTGACTTTATCCACACCCAGAAACGCCTGCCGCAAAGCAACCTGAAAAGCGCGCAGATGATGTGGGACTTCTGGTCGCATTCGCCTGAAGCGCTGCACCAGGTCACCATTCTGTTTTCTGATCGCGGGATCCCGGACGGCTATCGCCACATGCACGGCTTCGGCAGCCACACCTACAGCCTTATCAATGCTCAAGGCGAGCGGCACTGGGTGAAGTGGCACTACAAGACCAAGCAAGGGATCAAAAACCTCGCGCCGGCAGACGCGGCACGTCTGGCGGGCACAGACCCTGATTACGCCCAGCGCGATCTGTTCGAAGCTATCGAGCGTGGTGACTTCCCGAAATGGAGCGTGTGCATCCAGATCATGACCGAGGCCCAGGCTGCTGCTCACTACGAGAACCCGTTCGACGTAACCAAAACGTGGTCGCAGAAGGAGTTTCCACTGATCGAAGTGGGTGAGCTGGAACTGAACCGTAATCCGCTCAACTACTTTGCTGAAGTCGAGCAAGCTGCGTTCGGTCCAAGCAACATGGTGCCTGGCGTAGGTCTGTCTCCGGATCGCATGCTGCAGGGTCGTGTATTCGCATACGCCGATGCCCACCGCTACCGCGTAGGCACCAACCACCAGCAACTGCCAGTGAACGCCCCGCGCAGCCCGGTGAATACTTACCAGCGCGACGGTTCGATGGCTTTTGGCAGCAATGGCGGCGCAGCGCCTAACTATGAGCCGAACAGCTACGTAGAGTCGCCGAAACAAGCGCCGCACTATGCCGAGCCTGCGCTGGCGTTGAACGGTGCGGCTGATCGCTACGATCACCGTGAAGATACTGACTATTACAGCCACGCCGGTGCGCTGTTCCGCTTGATGAGCGAGGAACAGAAAGCGTTGCTGGTCAGCAACATCGCCGGCGCGATGGCAGGTGTGTCGAGTGATGTCGTCGACCGTCAGTTGCAGCATTTCTACAAGGCCGATTCGGCGTACGGAGAAGCAATCGCAAAGCTGCTTAACGTACAGCTTAGCGAAGTCTAAACGAGAAGCAGAACCGCCCTCATTCGGGCGGTTTTTGCGTTATTTAGGCTGCTTTTCTCAGAATATCTTCGCTTTTATTGCGCGAAGTGGGTGACCTTCCAGTCAGGTTGGTTCAAACTACAGACTTTCAAGCAGGGAGATGTAGGGCGATGCAAGGCCACCCAGACGTTATCGATTACCTCAACACGTTGCTGACCGGCGAACTGGCCGCGCGTGACCAATATTTCGTTCACTCGCGGATGTATGAGGACTGGGGATTCACCAAGCTCTACGAACGAATCAACCACGAGATGGAAGAAGAGGCCGGTCACGCCGATGCACTGATGCGCCGGATCCTGATGCTCGAAGGCACCCCGCGCATGCGCCCGGATGACCTGGATGTTGGTACCACGGTAGAGACCATGCTCGAAGCGGATCTGCGCCTTGAGTACAAGGTGCGTGCCGCGCTGTGCAAAGGCATCGAACTGTGCGAACAACACAATGACTATGTCAGCCGCGAAATCTTGCGCGTTCAGCTCAACGACACTGAAGAAGATCACACCTACTGGCTTGAAAAGCAGCTGGGTCTGATCAAGCTGATCGGTATCCAGAACTATCTGCAGTCGCACGCCTCCTGATCCCAACGGATACAAAAAAGCCCCTGTCACTGACGAAGTGACAGGGGCTTTTTCATGTCCGGCGATCAGGCGCGATCGCGGATCAGCAGCGGCTTGAGGTAATGCCCGGTGTGAGACTGCTTCATCTCGGCCACTTCCTCCGGCGTACCGGTGGCGATGATCTGCCCACCTTTCGAACCACCCTCGGGACCGAGATCCACCAGCCAGTCGGCTGTCTTGATCACGTCGAGGTTGTGTTCGATCACCACCACAGTATTGCCATGGTCGCGCAGGCGATGCAGTACGTCGAGCAATTGCTGGATGTCCGCGAAGTGCAGACCGGTGGTCGGCTCGTCAAGGATGTACAGGGTCTTGCCGGTGTCGCGCTTGGACAGCTCACGGGACAACTTGACCCGCTGCGCTTCACCACCGGACAACGTGGTCGCCGACTGCCCGAGCTTGATGTATGACAGGCCCACATCCATCAGTGTTTGCAGCTTGCGCGCCAGCGCCGGCACCGCGTCGAAGAACTCCCGCGCTTCCTCGATGGTCATCTCGAGGGTTTCGTGGATGCTCTTGCCCTTGTATTTGATCTCCAGGGTTTCGCGGTTGTAGCGCTTGCTCTTGCACACGTCACACGGAACGTAGATGTCCGGCAGGAAGTGCATTTCCACCTTGATCAGACCGTCGCCCTGGCAGGCTTCGCAACGACCGCCCTTGACGTTGAACGAGAAACGCCCCGGGCCGTAACCACGGGAGCGGGATTCGGGCACGCCGGCGAACAGTTCGCGGATCGGTGTGAACAGACCGGTATAGGTCGCCGGATTGGAGCGCGGCGTACGGCCAATCGGGCTCTGGTCGATGTCGACGACCTTGTCCAGATGTTCCAGGCCCTTGATGCTGTCGTGGGCTGCCGCTTCCAGGGTGGTCGCGCCATTGAGTGCCGTGGCGCTCAGCGGGAACAGCGTGTTGTTGATCAGCGTCGATTTGCCGGAGCCGGAGACACCGGTCACGCAGGTCAGCAAGCCGATCGGGATTTCCAGGTCTACGTTGCGCAGGTTGTTGCCCCGCGCGCCCTTGAGCGACAGCACCTGCTTCTTGTTGCGCGGTGTGCGTTTGGCCGGCACTTCGATCTTGACGCGGCCCGACAGGTATTTACCGGTCAGCGAGTCCGGATGCGCCATGACCTCGTCCGGCGTGCCTTCGGCGACGATCTGCCCGCCATGAACGCCGGCGCCGGGGCCGATATCCACTACGTAGTCAGCGAGACGGATCGCGTCTTCATCATGTTCGACCACGATCACCGTATTGCCGATGTCGCGCAGATGCTTGAGGGTGCCGAGCAGGCGATCGTTGTCGCGCTGGTGCAGACCAATGGAGGGTTCATCGAGGATATAGAGAACACCTACAAGGCCTGCGCCGATCTGGCTGGCCAGACGAATGCGCTGTGCCTCGCCGCCGGACAGGGTATCGGCACTACGATCCAGCGACAGATAGTCGAGACCGACGTTGACCAGGAATTGCAGGCGCTCGCGGATCTCCTTGAGAATCTTGTCGGCGATTTCACCACGGCGACCGGTCATCTTCAGCGCGCCAAAATAGTCGCAAGCGTCGCCGATCGGCAGGTTGGTCACCGCCGGCAGGGTTTTCTCGCCGACCCACACGTGTCGCGCTTCGCGACGCAGGCGGGTGCCACGGCAATCCGGGCACGACTGGGTGCTGAGGAACTTCGCCAGTTCTTCGCGCACGCTCGCCGATTCGGTTTCGCGATAGCGACGCTCAAGGTTCGGCACGATGCCTTCGAACGGATGCGAGCGCTTGACGATGTCGCCCCGGTCGTTGAGGTATTTGAAATCGACGCTCTGCGAACCGCTGCCGTGCAGAATGTATTTCTGCTGGTCGGCCGGCAGCTCGTTGAACGGCTGCTCCAGGCTGAAACCGTAATGTGCGGCCAGTGAGCCGAGCATCTGAAAGTAATAGACGTTGCGCCTGTCCCAGCCGCGGATCGCGCCTTCGGCCAGGGTCAGTTCTCCGTTGACCAGGCGCTTGATGTCGAAGAATTGCTTCACGCCCAGACCGTCGCAGGTCGGGCAGGCACCGGCCGGGTTGTTGAAGGAAAACAGCTTGGGTTCCAGCTCACTGATGGCATGGCCGCAGATCGGGCAGGCGAAACGCGCGGAGAAGATCATTTCTTCGCCCGGCTCGTCGTCCATCGGCGCCACCAGGGCGATGCCGTCGGCCAGCTTCAGCGCGGTCTCGAAGGATTCCGCCAGACGCTGTTGCAGGTCGGCGCGTACCTTGAAGCGATCGACCACGACTTCAATCGTGTGCTTCTTCTGTTTATCCAGTTTCGGCAGTTCGTCCAGCTCGCAGAGCCGGCCGTTGACCCGGGCACGGACGAAGCCCTGGGCGCGCAGTTCCTCGAACACCGACAAGTGCTCGCCCTTGCGCTCACGAATCACCGGCGCCAGCAGCATCAGCTTGCTGCCTTCCGGCTGAGCCAGCACCAGGTCGACCATCTGGCTGACAGTCTGTGCTTCCAGCGGAATGTCGTGATCCGGGCAGCGCGGCGTACCGACGCGGGCATAAAGCAGGCGCAGGTAGTCGTAGATTTCGGTGATGGTGCCGACCGTGGAACGCGGGTTGTGCGAAGTCGACTTCTGTTCGATGGAGATCGCCGGCGACAGGCCTTCGATGGTGTCGACGTCGGGTTTTTCCATCATCGACAGGAACTGCCGGGCATAGGCCGACAGGGATTCGACATAGCGGCGCTGACCTTCGGCGTACAGCGTGTCGAAGGCCAGGGACGACTTGCCGGATCCGGACAGGCCGGTGATGACGATCAGTTTGTCCCGTGGCAGGGTCAGGTCGATGTTCTTCAGGTTGTGGGTGCGGGCCCCACGAATCAGGATCTTGTCCAAAATGGCCTCGCTCGGCGGGCGTCGAAAACACAGGAGTATACGGCCAAATACTGGATGGATGCACACTATCAAGTGAAGGGTTTTTTGCCTTACATGAAGAGAGTTTCATCTGTACGCGTCAAAGCGTCGCGATATACCCCGTCTCTCGATGGGACTGGTAGAATCGCCGCCGGTTCACACGAGGTTTTTCCATGCACGATCCCCACAGCGAACGCATGAGTGGCAGCGAGACCCGCGCGGCGAGCGGTCTGGCCCTGGTGTTCGCCTTCCGTATGCTTGGCATGTTCATGGTGTTGCCGGTACTGGCCACCTACGGCATGGATCTGGCGGGAGCGACCCCGGCCCTGATCGGGCTGGCGATCGGCGCTTACGGCCTGACCCAGGCGATTTTCCAGATTCCGTTCGGGATCATTTCCGACCGCATCGGCCGGCGTCCGGTGATTTACCTCGGGCTGATCGTCTTTGCCCTCGGCAGCGTGCTGGCGGCTCAGGCCGATTCGATCTGGGGCGTGATTGCCGGGCGGATCCTGCAAGGCGCCGGTGCTATTTCCGCCGCGGTCATGGCGCTGCTTTCCGATCTCACCCGTGAACAGCACCGCACCAAGGCCATGGCCATGATCGGCATGACCATCGGCCTGTCGTTCGCCGTGGCGATGGTGGTCGGCCCGCTGCTCACCCGTGCGTTCGGTCTGTCTGGTCTGTTCCTTGCCACCGGCGGCATGGCGCTGCTCGGGATCGTGATCGTGATGTTCATGGTGCCGAAATCCACCGGGCCGCTGAGTCATCGCGAGTCCGGTGTTGCGCGCCAGGCGCTGATGCCGACGCTCAAGCACCCGGACCTGCTGCGGCTGGATCTGGGCATTTTTGTGTTACATGCGATGTTGATGTCGAGCTTCGTCGCTCTGCCCCTGGCACTGGTCGAAAAGGCCGGTCTGCCCAAGGAACAGCACTGGTGGGTCTACCTCACAGCCTTGCTGATCTCTTTCTTCGCCATGATCCCGTTCATTATCTACGGCGAGAAGAAACGCAAAATGAAACGAGTTTTGCTCGGCGCCGTGATGACGCTGATGCTCACTGAGCTATTCTTCTGGCAATTCGGCGACAGCCTGCGGGCTCTGGTGATCGGGACGGTGGTGTTCTTCACTGCGTTCAATCTGCTGGAAGCTTCGCTGCCGTCGCTGATCAGCAAGGTTTCACCGGCGGGTGGCAAGGGCACGGCCATGGGCGTGTATTCCACCAGTCAGTTCCTCGGTTCGGCACTCGGCGGGATTCTCGGCGGCTGGATGTTCCAGCATGGCGGTCTGTCGGTTGTGTTCCTCGGATGTGCCGGGCTGGCTGCACTTTGGCTGGCCTTTGCTGTTACCATGCGCGAACCTCCCTACGTGACGAGCCTGCGCCTGCCGCTGTCGCCCGAAGCGATCCGCGAAGCGGGTCTGGTCGAGCGTCTCAAGGCCCTCGTAGGGGTAACTGATGCAGTGATAGTCGCTGATGAAGCGGCGATCTACATCAAACTGGACACCGAATTAATGGATCGCACCACTCTCGAACGCCTGGTGAACAACCCGGCGCAGACTGCGTGCGAAGCCTAGGAGAACGTTATGGCCCGTGGGGTTAACAAAGTCATTCTGGTCGGTACTTGCGGCCAGGATCCCGAAGTACGCTACCTGCCCAACGGTAACGCCGTGACCAACCTGAGTCTGGCGACCAGCGAGCAGTGGACCGACAAGCAGACCGGTCAGAAGGTCGAGAAGACCGAGTGGCACCGCGTATCGATGTTCGGCAAGGTTGCCGAGATCGCCGGCGAATACCTGCGCAAGGGTTCGCAGGTTTACATCGAAGGCAAGCTGCAGACCCGTGAGTGGGAAAAAGACGGTATCAAACGTTACACCACCGAAATCGTGGTCGACATGCAAGGCACCATGCAACTGCTCGGCGGCCGTCCACAACAGGGCGACCAACAAGGCGGTGGCAACAATTATCAGCAGCAGGCGCCACGCCAACAGGCTCCGCGTCCGCAGCAGTCGGCACCTCAGCAGCGTCCGGCCCCGGCTCCGCAGCAGGCTGCACCGCAACCGGCTCCGGATTTCGACAGCTTCGATGACGACATTCCGTTCTGATTCGCTGCTGAGTCCGCTCCAGACAAAAAAGGCCCGTCGCTGAATGCGACGGGCCTTTTTCATGCGCGCAGGTTTTTCAATCGAGAATCAGATGTGGCAGAAACCGGCTCGAATCCTTGGTGATCAGGCTGTTGTCTTCCCGCACACCAATCCCCGCCGCCTGATCGCCGATCACCCATGAGCCAATCAACGTGTAGCTGTCGTCGAACTTCGGCAATGGGGCAAATTCCTGCAGGATGAAGGGCGCATCGGTGTAGGGCCCATCCTCTTTGACGATCAGACCTTCGGCGGTCTGCAACTCGATGTTGGCGCCTTCCCGAGAGAAGTACGGTTTTCGCACCCAGCCCTTGGGCACCGCGCTGCCCGGATTCGGGTCGAGGTGCGCGGCCAGCAGATTCGGATGGCCCTTGTGCAACTCCCATAGCAGGGGCAGGGCGCCCTTGTTGGAGAGGATCGACTTCCACGCCGGTTCAAAGAACTGGGTGTCGCACTCGGCAATCGCCGCGCCGAACGGCTCGTGGAAGATGAATTCCCAGGCGTGCAGTTTGAACAGGTGCGGGATCCAGCGATCCTCAAGATCCACGAAACGACCGTCAGCGCTCAGGCCGATGTCTTCGATGTCGATATGCCGCGATTCGATGCCGACTTTCTCTGCGATCAGCCGCAGATAATCCGTGGTGCCTTTGTCTTCCACCGAGTCTTTCATCGAGGCGAAGTAAAACGGCCGCGTGAGTTTCAGTTGGGCAAAGGCTTCGTGCAGACGGGTGTCGATGCTGTTGAACTGGTCGGCATGGCGCGGCAGCAGCCCGCGCTCGATGCATTGCTCCAGCCAGCCCCACTGGAACGCCGACGCCTCATAAAGGCTGGTGGGCGTGTCGTAGTTGAGTTCGAGCAGCTTCGCCGGGCCGTTGCCGCTGTAGGAGAAGTCCATGCGCCCGTACAGATGCGGATGACCTTCCAGCCAGGACGTTCGGATCATGTCGTAGTACGGCGTCGGAATGCTCAGACGATCCAGCAGTTCTTCGCTGTGCACGACGCGGTCGACCAGGTCCATGCACATCTCGTGCAGCTCGGTGGTTGGATCCTCCAGATCGTTTTCGATCTGTGCGAGCGTGAACTGGTAATAGGCGCGCTCGTCCCAATACGGCTCGTCGTCGATGGTATGAAACAGAAAGCCGAGGCTTTCGGCGGTCTGCTTCCAGTCGTGGCGCTCGGCGCAGTGGATCTTCTTCATGGTCAGCTGCTCGAACGGCCCCAGCCGCCCCAACCACTGCGTGCGCTGGACTGGCTGCCGAAGCCGCCACGGGAGGTGGACGCAGCGACGTTGACCGGTTTGCGGTAATCGCTGTCGTAGTCCCGCTGGTTGCGGCTCGGCGCCGATTCGATGCGGCGGTTCAGCGTCGAGGTGTCGTAGGTCTGGCGGGTATTGCGCTCACGGTAAACCGGCCGCGAGTCGCTCGCGCGGTTGTTGCTCATGGCATTACCGATCAGCCATCCAGTAAGCCAGCCGTTGCCTGCACCGCTGGACGAGTGCGAAGTGCTGGTCTGATTGCTCTGCACGGCGGCGGCGTCGCCGGCGGGCATCTGGGCATTGGCGATCGCATCGAGGTTCTGCGCCGGCTCACCGTCCTGCGGCACCTTGAAGCCGCCGAGTTTCGGCACGAAACGGCCGGCGGAATTTTTCTGACACCAGTCAGCGGCAAAGTCCGCGTCGCAGGCAGCCTTGTCGTCGTAGGCCGGGGAAATACGGCGGTGCTCGGCCAGGGCTGCGACATAGGCGTTCGAGCAGACATCCGGTGCCACTTCGGCGTCGACGCATTGTTCGACGCTCTGGAAGTTGCGTTGCTGTTCCTGGGCGGCCACTTCACCGGAAATCGCCAGGGCCACCGAAGCGGCCAGCGACAGTTGAACGTACTTGCTTCGTTTCATCTCAGGCTTCCTGCCGATCAGTAGGACGGGGTCATGCATGCGGCGTTGAGCATACCGACGCTGATCGCCACCGCCGCCACATAAATGCCCGAGGCGATTTCACCGTTGGCAATACGCTGGGACGTGCCCTTGAGCACCAGCCCGGTCGCCAGGAACGCCAGCAATTGCACCACCGCCGCGATCACCGCCCAGAGGACGAAGTCGAGGACGTTGATCGAGTGAGCGATCACGTTGCTCGCCGGAATCGCGAAGCCAATGATTGCGCCGGACAGAGCGATGGCGGCGGCAACGTTGCCGGAACGGATCAGCTCGAATTCCTTGTGCGGCGTGACGCGGGTGTAGACGAATTGAAACAGCATGAACAGCAGCACGGCGCCGATCAGGTAGGCGACGAAACCGACCAGTGCGGCTTTGTTCAGGGAAATGGACAACGCTTCCAGCATGGAAAACTTCCTTTTAAATAGTGCTCAAGTCGGTGGTGTACAGCGAGATGCCCAGCGAAGTGCTCAGGCTGACCGTGCCTTCTTCGTCCTGCTCGACGGAGAACAGCAAGAGCTCGCGGCGATCGGTCAGGCCGGTTTCCCGGGCGTAGAGCATCGAGTGATGGTTGATGGTGTAGGACTCGTCGGGGTTGATCACCTGTTCGGTGAGCGGCACCAGTTCGGTCTGGCCGCGTTCGGTGCCCCATTCACGGGTGTATTCGACACCTTCATGGCGATAGGTCGGCAGGCCGATCAGGCTGTTCGGGCCGGCCAGACGCTGCAGTTCGGCGTTACTGTTGACCGTCACATAGCTGACGTAATTGAACAGCGTCACCGACTCGATCTGGTCGTCACCGGTGACATGGACCTGTACCCAGAATTCTTCATCGTTCAGGTAGTAGCGATGCAGTTTGTTCGACTGACCGAGGTCGATCCAGCCGGCGCTCCAGATGGCCTGGGCGTCGGGAACCCGTACCGAGGTGCTGCCCTCCAGCAACAGGCCGAGGGTCGTGTCGAAGCGGATCGCCTTGCCCTGCGCCAGTCCGAGCGGGCCGCCGGCAGACCTGGACGCCGGTGCGGCCGACTGCCAGTTGCTGGTGCCGAGCAAATCTTTGAACCATCCCATGGGTACATTCCTTGAAGCGGGTGGAGTTATTCGTTGGCAAAACGCCGCTAGTGTACCGGCGTCGTGACAAACCGGCAGGCAAAAAAGAAGGGCACCCGGTGCCCTTCTTTTTTCTTGCCGCCGTTACTGGGCGGACTTTTGCTTCAGACGCTCGAGGATGGCGTTGGCGCTGCCTTCGTTCGGCGTGATGCCGGCTTCGCGCAGCTTGCGATCCAGGTCGTTGCCGGTCGACGCATCGGCCAGTTCGTCGGCAGCACTCAGCTCGGCCGCGCGTTGCTGCTGCTTGGCTTGCAGACGGTTAAGGGTGCCGACAGCGGTTTCCAGTTTGCCGTTGGCGCCGCCGCTGGCGATCGAAGCGCTGACCTGAGCCTTCTGCACGCTTTCCCGGGCCTTGGCCATGTCCACTTGCTGGCGCAGGCTCTTGATCCGCGCTTCGGCCTTGTTGATGTCCTTGCGCATGTTGTCGGCGTAGGTGCCGAATTCGTCGCTCTGTTTTTTCTCGACGCCCAGGTCGTTGGTCAGGGTCGAGATGGCTTCGGCCACTTCCAGTGCCAGATCTTCACGGCCGGCGTTCAGGGCGGAAACGGCCTTGGCTTCCAGGTCCTTGATCTTGGCTTCGTACTCGCTCACGCGGTCGGCAGACAGTTTGTGCTTGGCCATGATGGTGACCAGTTCGCGACGGGCGTTGGACAGCGCGCTGTCGGCGTCACGGATTTCCTGATCGAGGATGCGCAGGGCCTGTTGGTCGGCGATCGCTTCGCCGACTTCGTTGGCGCCGCCGCGCAGCGCGGTGAACAACTTGCTCCAGATGGACTGAGTCATTGGATATTCCCTGTTGATTACTTGAAGAAGTGTTCGAAGGCTTCGCTGGCGCGCTGCACGTTGTCGACCAGGGTTTTCACCTCGGTGACCACGTTGGTCAGGCTCGAATCGGCACTCAGTGCACCAAACATGTTGTAGACGGTCTGGCCGTTGGGCATGGTCTCGATGCCGATCGACGACAGCGGGAACATTTCCCGGCTGCGCAGCACGGCGTCGTTGAAAGCGCGCACGTCGGTGATCGAATCGATGTCCACCAGCACGGTGTCGACGATGATCTGCTGACCGGCGAGGGCGATGTGAATCGGCAGACCGCCGAATTCGTTCATTTCCAGCTTGAGGCTGGGTTCGGAGCTCTGGATCAGAGACAGCGTGATCTCTTGCGAAGCCACCTCGTCCAGCGCCTTGAAAGCGTTGTAGAGGCTATCGATGTTCCAGTTATTGCCTGCGCTCATGTAATTCTCCGACATGAAAGAGCCAGCCAGAATCGGTTGGCGTAGCTGTTGCTCCATTTGCTTGAGCAAGCTCCGGTTTTCCGGAAGCACCCAAGTTTCGTGTTTCACATAACCGGCGGCAGCCAGGCCCGCGCGCATCTGCTTCATGTAGAAGCTCGACGGTTTTTTCGCGGACGGTGTCGAGCGCACTCCCTTTGGGCTCTCTGACTTGGTGGCGGGGGAGCGGCTTTTCATGGCGATGACTCCGTTATGAACATCTCACGCGTGAGCGACACTACAGCCAAATCAAAATGCCATCAATGGCTCACGCGTGAGATTTTTGTGACACACAAACAAAAGCGCCCGCAACGAGGCGGGCGCAGGTTTTTCCGGGTGTGTCCGCGCAGGGCTCAGCGGCTGGCGGCGAGGAACTCGTCGGTGGATACCACGCTGGCATAGGCAAACCCCAGCGCCGACATGAATGCCGCATGCACATGGGCGGCAGGCACGGTCAGGCCGTTGAATTCCAGGTCGCGGGTGGCGCAGGCGTCGTGGATTACCGTGACGGTGTAACCCAGATCTGCCGCCGCACGGGTGATGCCGTCGACGCACATGTGGCTCATGCTACCGACCACCACCAGTTCCTTGATGCCTTGTTCGTCGAGGATCGATTGCAGTTCGGTTTCGCGGAACGAGTTGACGAAATGCTTGAGCACTACCGGCTCGTCGGCGCGGTTGAGCACTTTCGGATGCAGTTTCGCGCCTTCGGAGCCGGGTGTGAAAAACGGCGCCTCGGGCGAGGTGAATTCGTGGCGGATGTGCACCACCGAATCGCCGGCCTCGCGGAATGCCGCGATCAACCGGGCGGCGTTGTCGGCGGCGGCGTCGGCGCCGGCCAGCGGCCACTTGCCTTGGGGGAAGTAGTCGTTCTGGATATCGACTACGATGAGCGCTTGCTTGGCCATGGGTGTGTCCTCGACGTTATGGGTGGGTGTGGATTCAGTATTGGTGCTGGCCACGTTTTCGAGGATTGGCCGCACCGACAATACACAGGGGAAAACTGACAATGGCTGCTGAAAGGATCGTCGCGGAGCTCGGCGTGCTGATCTATCCCGGCGCGCAAATGGCGGCGGTACATGGCCTGACCGATCTGTTCGGGGTGGCCAACCGGATCGCTGCCGAGCATCAGACGGCACAGCTGCCACTGCTGCGGATCAGTCATTGGCAGGTCGACGGTGATCAGCCCCCCGTGCGCGTTTACGACAGCCTTCCCGGTGCCGAAAACGGTTTGCTGGCGGTACTGATCCCACCGTCCATCGCCGGTTTTTCCGCTGCACAGATGCCGGCCGGTCTGATCCCCTGGTTACGTGAGCAACATGCGCGGGGCGCGACACTCGGTGGGGTCTGTGTCGGCTCGTGGTTGCTGGCCGAAAGCGGCTTGCTCGACGGTCGCAGCGCGACCACGCACTGGACGTCGGCCAAGGCCTTCGCCGAGTGTTACCCCAACATCAGGCTCAAGGCCGACACGCCGATTGTCGACGATGGTGACCTGATTACCACGGCGGGGCTGATGGCCTGGTCCGAGCTTGGATTGCGGCTGGTGGACCGCTTGCTCGGGCCGAGCATCGCCAGCAGCACTGCGCGGTTTCTGGTGGTGGAACACAGCGACAGCGCAAGCGAGTGCGGAAGCAATTTTGCGCCGATTCTCAATCACGGCGACGGCGCGATTCTCAAGGTTCAGCACTGGCTGCAAGGCAATGGCGCGACCGATGTCTCACTGACGGCGATGGCCGAACGCGCAGGCCTGGAGGAGCGCACTTTCCTGCGGCGGTTTCGTGCGGCGACCGGTCTTAAACCCACCGAATACTGTCAGCACCTGCGGGTCGGCAAGGCTCGGGAAATGCTCGAGTTCACCAATGGCACCATCGACCATATTGCCTGGACGGTGGGTTATCAGGACCCGGGAGCTTTTCGCGCGACGTTCAAGAAAATCACCGGGCTGGCGCCGAGTGAATACCGCACGCGATTCGGCGTCAGCCCGCCGCCGACCGTCGCGAAGTAAACCCGCCTGTCGTGCAAAATGCCGGAGCCGACAGAGCAGTCGTGCAGATTGAAACAGGCGCGGTGCCAGCACGGGGTGTCCAAGTGGCTGATTAACGGGATGTTTCCACTGAACGCCCGTTGGCCTGATCTCTGCACCCTCTGACCTACATTCAAACCGCCGTTGGAAGGGGGACGCATGACCCCGACATCCCGCAGGAAAGTGGTCGTCGCCCATTCGATTCGGCCCGGCGCGCCACAACATGAAGCGCAGACCAACAAGGCCCTCGCGCGATGGCTGGCGCAGATCCTCGGCCTGAAGTTTGGCGGCAGTTACGACGCCGAAAAACATCGCGGCCGGGATATTTATCTGCTGCCGACCCAGACCCTCGTCGGCGCGGCGGCTCGCGAACTGGGCGTGAGCAGCCCGGACGATTTGTGGGGCGGTTTCGTCGAGCACGATTTTATTTGCACTAAAGCCATCAGCCACGGTTTGCGCAGCCATCAGGCTCATGCACCGCAAGGCTGGTCGCCGCTGTTTTCCGATCGGGTGCGCACCGTGGTGCTGGACGGGCTCAGCGTCTTTGCGCTGGAAGATGCGCGGCCCGCCGCCGAACATCTTTTGTACAGCGGGCCGATCCGTCTCAAGCCGATTCACGCCTGTGCAGGGCGCGGACAGGAAGTGATCAAGAGCCTGGATGCGTTCGACGAAGTTCTCGCCCGACCTGACGCTGAAAAACTGTTCCGCGATGGCGTGGTACTGGAGCAGGACTTGAGTCAGGTAACCACCCACAGCGTTGGGCAGTCGTTCATCGGCGACAAAGTGTTGAGTTACTGCGGTGATCAATACTTGACCAGGGACGCCCACGGCGAAGAGGTGTACGGCGGCTCGAACCTGCTGGTGGTACAGGGTGGCTATGAGGACTTACTAAAGCTGGATCTGGCTGACGACGTGCGTCTGGCGATCCGGCAGGCGCAGGTGTTCGACCGGGCGGCGGACGAAGCCTATCCGCGCTTCTACGCTTCGCGGCGCAATTACGACATCGCCCAAGGCCTGGACAGTGAACGCCGACCGCGCAGCGGCGTGCTCGAACAGTCCTGGCGCATGGGCGGTGCCAGCAGCGCGGAAGTGGCGGCGCTGCAAAGCTTCGTCAACGACCCCTCGATGCGCGCGATCCGCGTGTCGTCGGTGGAAACCTATACCGATCAGGCCCTGCCGGCGGATGCCATCGAGGTGTATCGCGGCCCGGCCGAGAACAGCGACTTTCTCCTCAAATACGTAACGGTCAAATCCTATGACGGCTAGAAGCGAAAGCATTCAAATCGACATTGATGATGAACAGATGAGCGGGACGTTCCTCAGTCCCAAATCGAAAGTCCCCGGCGTGTTGTTCGTGCACGGCTGGGGTGGCAGTCAGGAGCGCGATCTGGAACGGGCCAAAGGCATCGCCGGCCTGGGCTGCGTGTGCCTGACGTTCGACTTGCGCGGCCACACCGGCGGCACCGGCATTCCGCTGAGCCGGGTCACCCGCGAAGACAACCTGCGTGACTTGATGGCGGCCTACGACCGGCTGCTCGCCCATCCGGCGCTGGACACCTCGGCCATCGCGGTGGTTGGCACCAGCTACGGCGGTTATCTCGCCTCGATCCTTACCTCGCTGCGGCCGGTGCGCTGGCTGGCGCTGCGGGTGCCCGCGCTGTACCGAGACGAACAATGGCACACGCCCAAGCGCGATCTGGACAAGGCCGACCTGCGCGATTATCGCGGTACGCTGGTGCGTGCCGACAGCAACCGCGCCTTGCACGCCTGCTCGCAATTCACCGGGGATGTGCTGCTGGTGCAATCGGAAACCGACGACTATGTGCCTCACGCGACGATCATGAGTTATCGCGCCGCGTGCCAGCAGACTCACTCGCTGACCCACCGCATCATCGACGGCGCCGACCACGCCCTGAGCGATCCGACCTCGCAGCAGGCCTACACCTCGATTCTCGTCGACTGGATCACCGAAATGGTGGTGGGCGAGCGGTTGAGCATTATTCAGTCCTCATGATTTGTGGTGTTTCTTCGGACGCCTTCGCGGGCAAGCGCGCTCCCACATTTTGAATGCATTGCGCCTGTGGGAGCGGGCTTGCTCGCGAAGGGGCCACCAGCCATAAAAAAATCAGGACGGCTTCTTCTCGATCCGTAACGCCTTGGCCTTGGCTTCCACCACCAGGTACATCAGCACGGTGATCAGCAGCGGCAGCAGGAAATAGATCGCCCGATAGGCCAGCAACCCGGCCACCAGACTGCCGCGCGAAGCCTCGTGTTGCAGCAGCGCCACGAACACTGCTTCGAGCACGCCGAGCCCGGCAGGAATGTGGGTGATGACCCCGGCAATCGCGCTGATCAGCAGCACCCCGAGCACCAACGGGTAGTCGAGCTTGCTCGGCAGCAACGTGAAAATCACCGCTGCCATCAGCGACCAGTTCAGCGCCCCGAGCAGCAATTGCAGAACCGCCATGCGCAGCGACGGCAGATTGATTTCCACCCCGCGAATCGACCACTCGCGCCGCCGGGAAAACTGGCAGGCGATCAGATAACCGGCGCTCACCAACAGCAGCAACACACCAATGCCCTGCAACGCGCCGCTGCTGACTTTCCAGCCCGGCGGCATGCGTACCAGCCCGCTGGCAAACACCACGCCGGCGATGGTCATGTAGCCGAACCAGTTGGTCGCCAGGCTCAGGCCGAGGATCTTGGCGATGTTGCTTTTGCTCACCCCGAGCCGCGAATACAGCCGATAGCGCATGGCAATCCCGCCGACCCATGCGCTCAAGTTGAGGTTGAACGCATAGCTGATGACGCCCACCGGCAGGATCTGTTTCCAGGTCAAGTCCTGGCGGATGTAGGTGCGGCCGATCAGGTCGAAACTGGCGTACACCAGAAAGCTCAGCAAGGTCAGGCTGGAGGCGATGATCAGCGTGCGCACCTTGAAGTCGGCGAGGGTTTGCAGCACCTCGGCCCATTCGATACGGCTGGCGAACATCGTCAGCAGGACGATCAGCGCAAGAAAAAACAGCAGGGTCAGCGGACGTTTCCAGCGACTCCAGCGGGACTTGCCCGCCGGTGCCGGATGCACCGCCGCGTGGGCTTCGGAATGGCTCATGAAGGATCCCTCCCGGAGGCCTGGAAAAAGGGTTTGAGTCGTGGCTTGTGTGCCGGCAGCCAGCCGGCCATGGCCGGGAAATGCCGCAGGAAGTGAAACACCAGAAAGCCCACGGTCATGTGCCAGATTCGTCCGCGTGGCGACTTCGAGGCGTCCATCGCCTTGCAGTGGTTGTGGCTGAGGTCTTCGAGGCGTTCGAACAGCAGACGATTGAAGGCTCGGTCGCGAATCAGCACGTTGGCTTCCAGGTTCAGCGACAGGCTCAACGGGTCGAGATTGCTTGAGCCGACGGTGCTCCATTCTTCATCCACCAGCGCCACTTTGCCGTGCAGCGGCCGCTCGCAATATTCATGAATCTGCACACCGGCCTTGAGCAGGTAGTCGTAGGTCATGCGCGCGGCGAGTTTGGCCACCAGCATGTCCGGCTGTCCCTGCAGAATCAGCCGCACCTCGACCCCGCGCCGGGCTGCGTTGCGGATCTCGCGCAGCAGGCGATAGCCGGGAAAGAAGTAGGCGTTGGCGATCACCACCCGCCGTTGGGCGCGGCGCAGCACCTGCAAATAGACGTCTTCGATATCGGTGTTGTGCTGGTCGTTGTCGCGGAACACAAGACGCACCTGGCCGTCGTGATCATCGAACGCCATTTCCGCGCGACGCTGCCGACGCCGTTGCCACCAAAACCTTGCGCGTCCCGGTCGGCCGCTTTGCAGCAGGGCGAAATGATGGATGTCGGTCACCGCCGGGCCCTGAACTTCTACCGAGTAATCCTGCTTCGCTTCGGGGCCGAAATCGGCCAGGTGATCGCCGGAAAAATTGATCCCGCCAATGAACGCGACCAACCCGTCGACCACCACGATCTTGCGATGCAACCGCCGGAACCAGTTGGTGCGAATCCCCAAATGCTTGGGGGCCGGATCGAAGATCTGCAGATGCACGCCGGCATCGCTCAACGCGGTCAGATAACCGGCGCTCAGTTCGCCACAACCGAAGCCGTCGAGGCTGACGGTGGTGCGCACGCCGCGCCGGGCGGCATCGATAAGAATTTCCTGCAACTCCTTGCCGACCTTGTCTTCGAAGACGATGAAGGTCTCCAGCAGGATTTCGCTTTTCGCCGCGCGCATCGCTTCGAACACCCGGGGGAAAAATTCCTCGCCGTTTTCCAGCAGCTCGACGCGGTTGTTGCCCTGCCAGCGATACTCGACATCGACGGTGCCCGGCTCGCGTACGGGCGGGGTGATGCTGACCGGCTCCACGGCGGATTTCTCCAACGGTGCACTGCTCATAGTTCAATCTCCACCGATAGTGGTGCGTGGTCGGAAAGGTGTGACCATGGACGGTTCGCCAGCACTTTTGGCTGACTGGCCTTGAGGTTGCGCACATAGATCCTGTCCAGGCGCAGCAACGGCATGCGGGCGGGGAAACTGCGCGCCGGTTTGCCGTGATGCGCCGCAAACACTTCACGCAGGCCACAGGGTTCAAGCAAGGCATCGGCGCGCTGGCGCCAGTCGTTGAAATCGCCGGCGACGATCACCGGCGCGTCATCAGGCAGCTCGGCCAGGCGCTCTCGCAGCAGGCGCAACTGATCGTTGCGATGGCTTTCGCGCAGGCCCAGATGGACACAGATCGCATGCACTTCACGGTCGTCTTCCGGCAGGCGCAGCACACAGTGCAGCAACCCCCGGTTTTCATGGCCGCTGATCGAAACGTCGAGATTGTCATGGCGCACGATCTGGAATTTCGACAGCACGGCATTGCCGTGATCGCCGTCCGGATACACCGCGTTGCGCCCGTAGGCGAACTGCGGCCAGAGACTGTCGGCGAGAAACTCGTACTGCGGCATCGTCGGCCAGTTTGCGTAGCGTTTGGGGTGATGCTCGTGGGTGCCGTGGACTTCCTGAAGAAACACCACATCGGCGGACACGCTGCGCACCGCTTCGCGCAATTCCGGCAGGATGAAACGCCGGTTCAGTGCGGTGAAACCCTTGTGGGTGTTGACCGTCAGCACGGTGAAACGGCGTACCGTGTTGATGACTGTGGTCTGTTCGTCGGTGAAGCCGACCGGCTCGGGAATGCTCATGCGAGTACTCCTTCGGCGGCCGGCTCACCGGGCATGGTTTCGAGGTTTTTATCCAGATCGAAACGCTGCAACAGGCTGCGGGCATCGAAAGGCGCGCGGACCTTGATGTCGTTGTCGAAGTAGCAGAAAACCTCACGGGATTTACGGGCCCGAGGTTTCAGACGCGGCGCGATCAAATGGGCGTCGTCCGGTTGCCGGCCATGGTGCCAGGCGTCGATCCGCTCGGCCCAACGTTGCAGCGCGGCGTCGGTGTAACCGCTGGCGTAAAGCTCCTCGGCACCGTGCAGGCGCAGGTAGACGAAATCGCTGGTGAGGTCTTCGCGGTACGGCCATTTCCCGGCGGTGTCGGCGATCACCAGCGCGGTGTTGTAGCGTTTGAGCAAACGCACGAAGTCCGGGTCGATGAAACTGTCGTTGCGGATTTCCACGGCATGGCGCAGCGGTTTTTTGCTGTAAGCCTTCATGCTCGCGTGGCCGTGCAGGTGCGAATCGTGCTGGCGGGCGAGCTCGGCGGCCGCCTGGGTGTCGTGGGGCAACTGGTCGAGAAAGGCTTCGAAGCGTTCGGGGTCGAACGTGAAGTTGGGCGGGAATTGCCAGAGGATCGGGCCGAACTTTTCCTTCAGTTCCAGCACCCCGGAGGCGAAGAAATTGGCCAGGGGTTTTTCGATATCGCGCAGGCGGCGAATGTGGGTGATGAAGCGCGGCGCCTTGATGCTGAACACGAAGTCATCCGGTGTTTCGGCGTACCACTGGGCGTAGCGTTCGGGCCGTTGCAGGGCGTAGAACGATCCGTTTATTTCGATGCTGTTGACCGCCCGTGAGGCGAACTGCAATTCGCGTTTTTGCGCCAGCCCCTTCGGGTAAAAGTCCCCGCGCCACGGGGCGTAACGCCAGCCTGAAATACCGATATGAATCGTTGCCATGCCGCCCTCCCGTCGAAAGTCCCCATACGGCCTCTGTCTGTGGATGACTGTGGGCGGTTCGGGAAAGTTTCGACGGGATTACGGACGGTCGGGCTGTGCCGGATCAGTGCCCGGTGACGATCCGGGCCGAGCCTTCGGCAGGTTCGGCGTACACCGGGCCCAGGCGATCGAGGCGTCCGCTCAACGCCGTCAGAGCCAATGCCACCAGCACCACCAGGCCGCCGATCCACGCCGTATGGATCAGGCCGATGTGTTCGACGATCAAGCCGCCACCCCACGCACCGCCGGCAATTCCGAGGTTGAACGCGGCGATGTTCAGGCCCGATGCCACATCCACTGCGTGCGGTGTGTGATGTTCAGCCTGACGCACCACATACACCTGCAAGCCCGGCACGTTGCCGAAGGCGACTGCGCCCCAGACGAGCACGGTGGCCAGCGCCAGCCAGGGATTGCCGGCGGTGAAGGTGAGCGCGAACAGCACGGCGGCGAGCAGGGCAAAGATGATTTTCAGCGCGCTGATCGGCCCGCGTTTGTCCGCCAGTTTGCCGCCCCAGATGTTGCCGACCGCCACCGACACGCCATACACCAGCAACACCAGGCTGACGGTGCTGGCGCTGAAACCGGAGATGTCCTGAAGGATCGGCGCCAGGAACGTGAAGGCGATGAACGAGCCGCCGTAACCGATGGCGGTCATGGCGTACACCAGCAACAGGCGCGGTTGCTTGAGCACCTGCAATTGCTGCAACAGTGATGCGGGTTTGCTGTGGGCGATGTTGTTCGGCACATACAGCAGGCTGCCAATGAACGCGATGACGCCAAGTGCCGATACCGCGAGGAAGGTTTCACGCCAGCCGAAATGCTGACCGATGAACGTGCCCAGCGGCACGCCGGTGACCAGCGCCACGGTCAGGCCGGTGAACATGATCGCGATCGCACTGGCGGCTTTTTCCTTGGGGACCAGGCTGGTGGCGATGGTCGAACCGATGGAGAAGAACACGCCGTGGGCCAGACCGGTGACGATCCGCGCCAGCACCAGCGATTCATAACTCGGCGCCAGCCAGGCCAGCAGATTGCCGAGGGTGAACAGCACCATCAGCGACAGCAGCAACAGTTTGCGCGGGACCTTGCCGGTGAGGGCGGTCAGCACCGGCGCACCGATGGCTACGCCCAGAGCGTAGAGACTGACCAGCAGACCGGCGGACGGCAGACTGACGCCGAGATCGGCGCCGATGGTGGGAAGCAGGCCAACGATGACGAACTCGGTCGTCCCGATGGCGAAAGCGCTGAGAGTCAGCGCGAGCAGGGCAATGGGCATGACGGCACTCCGGTGGGGGATTGAATGGAGCGCAGTGTCGGGGTTTGGTGGGGGTGGAAAAATACAGGGAGGGGCATTTGATATTTGCGTGCGACGCAAATATCCCCCCTAAAGGTGTTCGTTTCCACGCTCTACGTGGGAATGCCTCCGTGGACGCTCTGCGTCCGCTCTTTGAGACGCGGAGCGCCTCTCGCTGTATTTCCACGCGGAGCTTGGGGACGATCAGTGAAGGGGAGTGGGCGGGGGAACGATCAAAACCGAACTTGCCGGGCCAAAACCGATCAGTTCTTTACAGGTTCAACCAAGGGAGCTCTGCGTTTTGACCAGGTTCAGGATCGCGATTCTATTGGGGACATTGCTGTTGTTCGGCGGCAATGCAGTGCAAGCCGCCAGCCTGCCGGGTGTTCCGGCGACCAGTGAAGAGCCGGCCAAACCGGAACCGATCGTGCAGGGCGGACTGCTCGGCGCCATCAGTTCCAGCATCGACGACGTGCAGGACAAACTCGATCTCAACGAGCATCTGGTCGACGCCTGGCGCCTGCGCGCCGACCGGGCGGCAGATGAAGTCGACAGGCTGGTCAATCAACCTTCGAACCGCTCCGGCTGGGGCGTGGCGGGAGATTTCCTGATGCTCTCCGGCGTTTGGCTGGGCACGTTTGCCGTATTGACGGTGCTCGGCAGCCTGCTGGCCAAGCGTCTGCAGGAAGGGCGTTGGTTGCGCACCCGGCAACGCAGTCAGGACCTGCTCGGTTACCTGTTGCCCTACACGTTGCCCGCGCTGATCTGCCTGCCGTTGACCCTGTACGTCAGCCATTTTCTGTCGGCCTCGATCGGCCGGGCGCTGGCGCTGTGTCTAGCCTATGCCACCAGCAGCGGGATATTTTCCACGTCGATGCTGTTGTGCGTGGTGATGATGTTCAACGTCGGCCACAAACGTCGCGCCGTGCAGATCATCCGCGACTACTGCCCGAAGCCGCTGTTCCTGATCGGCTTTCTCGCCGCATTGAGTGACGCGCTCACCAGCCCGCAGATCGCCCGGCAACTGGGCGGCAACATCACCAGCAGCATCGCGGTGTTCACCGGTCTGCTGGCGTCGATCATCTTCGGTCTGCTGGTGATTCGCCTGCGTCGGCCGGTGGCGCACCTGATCCGCAATCGCTCGCTGGCCCAGCGCTTGAAACAGCCGTCGCTGCAGGAGTCGCTGCGGATTTTTTCCGGGCTCTGGTACTGGCCGATCGTGCTGATGGTGCTGGTCTCGGCGGTCAATCTGATCGGCATCGGCGAGGACAACCAGAAAGCCCTGCGCTGCGCGTTGTTCACCACCGTGCTGTTGATCGGCACGGTGTTTCTCAGCACCGTCCTCCAGCATCTGTTCAAGTCGCGCAAGGCCGAGGCGATCCAGCGTAGCAGCGCCTACAAAGAACGCTTTCTCAGCCTGTTGCACGCCTTGCTGCGGATCGTCATCGCGATTGTGTTCATCGACATTCTCGGGCGGATCTGGGGTGTGTCACTGCTCGACTTCGCGCAGAGCAGCACGGTCGGTCGGGCGATCAGCAATGCCCTGAGCAGCATCGGCCTGATCTTCCTCGTGACATGGCTGCTGTGGGTGGTGCTCGACACGGCGATTCAGGAAGCGCTGAAACCACCGGTCAGCAAGCGCTCGGCGCGCCAGCCCAGCACCCGGGTGAAAACCATCCTGCCGCTGCTGCGCAATGCGATCAAAATCATCCTGGTGGTGATCTGCGCGATCACCACCATGGCCAACCTCGGGATCAACGTCGCGCCGCTGCTGGCCGGTGCCGGGGTGGTCGGCCTGGCTATCGGTTTCGGCTCGCAGCAACTGGTGCAGGACGTCATCACCGGGTTGTTCATCATCATCGAAGACACCCTGTCGATCGGCGATTGGGTGGTGCTCGATTCCGGGCACGCCGGCACGGTAGAAGGCCTGACCATTCGCACCCTGCGCCTGCGCGACGGCAAGGGCTTCGTGCATTCGGTGCCGTTCGGTCAGATCAAGGCGGTGACCAATCAATCGCGGCAGTTTGCGTTCGCGTTTTTCTCGGTGCAGTTCACCTATGACACCGATGTCGACAAGGCCATCGAGCTGATCCGCGAGGCGGGGGATTCGATCCGCGAAGACCCGTTCCTCAAGTACAACCTGCAAGGGCCGCTGGATGTGTTCGGCGTGGACAAAATGGACCTGAACGGCGTGGTGCTGACCGCGCAATTCCGCACGGTGTCGGGCGGGCAATACGCGGTGAGCCGCGCGTTCAACCAGCGTTTGAAAAAGCTTGTGGATAACAGCCCTTGGGTGCATTTCGCGCAGACTTATCCACAGCAGGTTTTGTTGCCCAAGCGCCAGGAGGAAGAGGTGGCTGCGGCGCAGTCATCGGTGGTGTTGCCGGAGCAGGCCCGCACTCAGTGACGGGTCAGCTTGTTGCGGATTTCGTTCATGGCGGCGAAGTCCAGCTCCACCCAGAACTGCTGCTTGCCCGCGACCTCGGTAGCGACCGGCAACCCGTCGCGATACACCAGCCGATTGCTCGCCAGCGCCGGTACTTTCGCCCCGGGCAGCAAGGTGCCGGCGAGGTTCAGCGGGTCGACGCCGCACACCGCGACCAGGCTGCCGTCATGTGGGCGACGGCGGACTTCGCGCAGCAGGGGAATCGCCTCGGGCAGGGCGAATTGCTCGCCCGCCAGCCCGCTGACAAATCGCCCGCCACGAATCTCGCCGCGTGCTTCCAGTCGATGGAATGTACGCAGCAGTTCGCGCCAGCTCGGCAACCAGTCGGCCTCGCGCTCCAGCAGGCGCCAGAACACCACGCCATAGCGCCGCAACAAGGTCATGGCGACGTGCTCGAGGGTTTCGGGCGACGCTGTTTGACGGTTTTCCACAACCAGCCCGCGACGCAGTAGCGCCCAGCGCCCTGCATCGTCCATGCCACCGACAAACGCCCCACGCCCGCGTCGACTGCTGCGCTGCTGGCGCTTGCTCGCCGGGGTGATCAGTGCCCGCAACCCGGCAAAACTGTCGGCATTCACCAGACCGGCGCCGACCAGTTCCTGCAAGGCGATTTCCAGTTCGGTGCGCAGCAGGTGCGCTTCATGAATCAGCTCATCGAAGAACAGCGCGCCGTGCTGGCTCAGCGCGTCGAAAACCTTTCGGGTCTTGGGCGACAGTTCGCTGAGCGGCGTCTGTTCGGCCAGTGCACTCCACAAGCCGACCTGACTGCGCGGCAGCAACACGATCGGTGTGCTGCGCAATGCCGTGCCGCTGATGTTTTGCCGGGCGCTGAGGCGCGTCCATACCAGTTTGCCGCTGCGGCACAGATCCAGCCAGCTCGGTGAATAGTCTTTGAGCCGCGCCGGAAGGATGTCGCTATCCCACGCCGATGCGGCAGCCGGATAGCCTTCGAACTGACCGACAATCGCCGGCAACACGGTGCTGCCCTGACCCCGAGTGGACGCGGATAAATGCTGCCAGTCGAACAGAAACCGCATGAAATCCTGCAACGCCACCGGCTCGATTTCCCGGCGCAGACGCTTGACCGTGTAGCGGTGAATGCGTGCCAGCAGGTGTCGTTCGCACCACTCCTCAACGGTCGATCCCGGCGTGAAATGGCCCCGCAGCACATAACCTTCGTGCTCCAGTTGAGCGAGGGCTTGATGAACAGAGGCCGGCATCAAGGCCAGCGGCCCGGCAATCGCCGCCAGTGGTAAAGGACCGAATGCGCCGAGCCGCGCGCGGATCACTTCGACCAGTGCGTCATCGGCCGTCCATGCTTTGTCGAAACCGGGTAATGCGGGGAGTGCCGATTGCGCCTGTGGATAAAGCGCTTGCAGACACGTCAGGCGTTCTCTCGCCAGCCACAGTGAATGCTTGGGATTGATCTGCAACTGGCAGGCTCGCCCGGTATCGGCCAGAGCATTCAGCCAACCGCGCCACGGCGGATTGGCCTCGACTTCGCGGTCGCTGATGCAGGCCAGGCTCATCAATGTTTCGTGCATTTCATCGGCGCTGTCTGGCGTCGGCCACGCCTCTTCGCGCACGGCTTCGATCGCATCGGCGTCCAGTGCGCCGAGGTCATCGGTGGATTGCGGATCGCTCCAGCGGCGGTTGAGCACGGCCTGGGTGCGACGTTCTTCCAGCGGCGCATCGTCGAGAAAGGTGTAGGGCCGGGCGCTGAGGATTTCCGCCGCCAGCGGCGAGGGCGCCGGCAGGTCGCGGGCGATCAAACGCACTTCGCCGCGCTCCATGCGCCGCAGGAGTTCGAGCCAGCCTTCACTGTCCATCGCTTCATGCAGGCAATCGTCGAGGGTCTGTTCCACCAGCGGATGCGCGGGGATTTCCCGTTCGCCGGCGAGGTTTTCCAGGCAGGCGATCTGATCGGGAAACACACTGGCGATCAGGTCTTCGCTTTTCATCCGCTGCAATTGCGGCGCGACTTTGCGCCCGCCCGTGTAGCGCGGCAGGGCCAGCGCCACCCCGGCATTCCAGCGCCAGCGCACACCGAACAGCGGCGCATCCAGTACCGCCTGAATCAGGATGTGCTCGGCGCTGTTGCTGTGCAGGTAACGCCAGACCTCGTCGAGTTCGAAACTGTGGCTGGTGGATAGCGACAGCACGATCGCGTCTTCGCTGGCGGCGGCCTGCAATTCGAAGTTGAAGGTGCGGCAGAAGCGCTTGCGCAAGGCCAGGCCCCAGGCGCGATTGATACGGCTGCCGAACGGCGAATGGATGATCAGTTGGGTGCCGCCGGACTCGTCGAAAAACCGTTCCATCAGCAGCGTGTCTCGCGACGGTAAGGCGCCGAGGGCGAGGCGGGCACGGGCCAGGTAATCGACCAGCTGTTCGGCGCTGGCCAGGTTCAGGCCGAGAGTGTCGGTCAGCCAGTCGAGGGCCGGTTGCAGATTGCCGGGGCTGGCGCTGAGCAATTGATCGAGCTGCGCGTGCAGGCGCGCCACGGCCGCCGACAATTCGTCGCTGCGCCCCGGCGCCTCGCCGAGCCAGAACGGAATGGTCGGAGGCTGACCCTGGGCGTCCTCGACCCGTACCTTGCCGGTTTCCACCCGCAGGATGCGATAGGAGGCGTTGCCGAGCTGGAACACGTCGCCGGCGATGCTCTCCACGGCGAAGTCTTCGTTGACGCTGCCGATGTTCAGGCTCTGGGGTTCGAGCAATACGCTGTAGTCGGCGTTGTCGGGGATGGTGCCGCCGCTGGTGACGGCGGTCAGCCGGGCGCCGCGTCGTCCGCGCAGGGTTCGGCTGACGGCGTCGTGGTGCAGGTAGGCGCTGCGCATGCCCTGACGGCCGTTGTAGCCCTCGGCGAGCATCGCCAGCAGCGCCTGATAATGTTTTTCGTCGAGGCGGGCGTAGGGCTCGGCCCGTCGCAACAGCGCAAGCAAATCGTCCTCGGCCCATTCCTGGCAACTGACCTCGGCGATGATCTGCTGCGCCAGCACATCCAGCGGCGCTTCGGGGATGTGCAGCGTATCGAGTTCACCCCGGCGCACGCAGTCGAGCAGCGCGGCGCATTCGATCAGGTCGTCACGGGTGGTGGCAAACAGACGGCCCTTGGGCGTGCCGCCGACCTGGTGTCCGGAGCGGCCGACTCGCTGCAGAAAACCGGCAATCGAACGCGGTGAGGCGATCTGACAGACAAGGTCGACTTCGCCGATGTCGATCCCCAGTTCCAGCGACGCGGTGGCGATCAGCACTTGCAGCTCGCCGCGCTTGAGCCGCTGTTCCGCATCGAGGCGAAACTCCTTGGCCAGACTGCCGTGGTGCGCGGCCACCGCGTGTTTGCCGAGGCGTTCGCTGAGGTGCCGGCTCAGGCGTTCGGCCAGGCGCCGGGTGTTGACGAAAATCAGCGTGGTGCGGTGTTCGCGGGCCAGCGTGGCGAGGCGGTCGTAGACCCGTTCCCAGACATCATTGGCCATCACTGCCGACAACGGCACCGGCGGCACTTCGATGCCCAGGTCCCGTGGGCGGGCGTGGCCGATGTCGATGATTTCGCAGGGGCGCTCATGACCGACCAGAAACCGCGCCACCGCATCGATCGGTTTTTGCGTGGCCGACAGGCCGATGCGGGTCAGCGGTTCAGCGCACAGGGCCTGCAAGCGTTCGAGGCTCAAGGCCAGGTGGCTGCCTCGTTTACCGGCAGCGATGGCATGGATTTCATCGACGATCACCGTGCGCGTGGTGCCGAGCATCTTTCGCCCCGAATCCGAACCCAGCAGCACGTAGAGCGATTCCGGGGTGGTCACCAGAATGTGCGGCGCGCTCTTGCGCATGGCGGCGCGCTCTTTCTGCGGGGTGTCGCCGGTGCGCACGGCGGTGGTGATTTCCAGCGGCGGCAGATCCATTTGGCGCAACTGCTCGGTAATTCCGGCCAGCGGGTTCTGCAGGTTGATGCGGATGTCGTTGGACAGCGCCTTGAGCGGCGAAACGTAAACCACCAGGGTTTCGTCCGGCAGACCGTCCGGGGTTTCCAGGCCACGGTGGACCAGATCGTCGAGCACGGCGAGGAACGCGGTGAGGGTCTTGCCGGAGCCTGTGGGCGCGGCGATCAGTGTCGAGCGGCGCTGGCGGATCAACGGCCATGCGCGGGCCTGGGCGGCCGTCACCGTCGGGAAGGTGCTGCTGAACCAGGCGCTGACGGCGGGGTGAAAGCCTGCCAGCGCCGCGTCCGTGGGAAGGGGCAAATTCATGGTTTCAGTTATGCGGGTGGGCGGGCGAAGTTGCAAGTACCGCTCGGGATCTACACTTTACGGGTGACGGTTGCGCACTAAACCCGCAAAATGCAACGATTCCGGCAATTATCGACGACGCTGCCACAGGCATCGTCGCCAAAGCCATCGTTCCAATCAGACTGGGCCTGCTGACTCTATGCGAATGCGCCTTATGTTACTGGGCGGCGGAAATGCCCTTGGGCAGGCGCTGATTCGCCTCGGTGCAGAGGAAGACATCGGTTTCCTCGCCCCCCGCCCGCCCGAAGACGGCTGGGATGCCGCGAGCCTGACCCAATTGCTCGACGACACCCGTCCCGATGCATTGATCAACCTTGCCTACTATTTCGACTGGTTCCAGGCCGAGACCGTCAGCGAAACCCGTCTGGCCGGGCAGGAACGCGCCATCGAGCGACTGGCCGAACTGTGCCAGCACCACAACATTGTGCTGGTGCAGCCTTCCAGCTATCGGGTGTTCGACGGTTCCCGCGCCACCGCCTACAGCGAAAAGGACGAGCCGGTGCCGTTGGGCCTGCGCGGTCAGGCGTTGTGGCGAATCGAGCAAAGCGTACGGGCCACTTGCCCGCAACACGTGCTGCTGCGCTTCGGCTGGCTGCTCGACGACAGCCCGGAAGGCATCCTCGGGCGCTTCCTGGCCCGGGCCGAACAGCCGGAAGAATTGCTGCTGGCCGATGACCGTCGTGGCAATCCGACCCCGGTCGACGATGCGGCCCGAGTGATCATCTCGGTGCTCAAACAACTCGATTGCGCCGCGCCGCTGTGGGGCACTTACCACTACGCCGGCCACGAGGCGACCACACCGCTGGCGCTGGGCCAGGCGATTCTCACCGAAGCGCGCAGCCTGCACCCGCTGGCCATCGAATCCCCGACCGCCCAGGCCCACGCCGCGCGGCCGGACGCTGCCGAAGAGCCGCAACACGCGGTGCTCGCCTGCAAGAAAATTCTGCACACCTTCGGGATCAAGCCGCGCGCCTGGCGTGCCGCGCTCCCGGGCTTACTGGATAGGTTTTATCGTCATGGCTGAAGGCCCTGTTTTAATCACCGGCGGTGCCGGTTTCATCGGCTCGCACCTGACTGACGCGCTGCTTGCCAAGGGCCATTCGGTGCGGATCCTCGATGATCTGTCGACCGGCAAGCGCAGCAATCTGCCGCTGGACAATCCCAAGGTCGAGCTGATCGTCGGCGACGTCGCCGATGCGGCGCTGGTCGCCAGGGCGATGGAAGGTTGCAGCGCAGTCGCGCACCTGGCCGCCGTGGCATCGGTGCAGGCGTCGGTGGATGATCCGGTGAAGACTCATCAGAGCAATTTCATCGGCACGCTGAACGTCTGCGAAGCCATGCGCGAGGCCGGTGTGAAGCGCGTGTTGTACGCTTCCAGCGCAGCGGTATACGGCAACAATGGCGAAGGCGAGTCGATTGACGAAGACACGCCCAAGGCGCCGTTGACGCCTTACGCGTCGGACAAACTGGCCGGCGAGCAGTACTTCGATTTCTACCGCCGTCAGCACGGTCTGGAACCGGCAATCTTCCGCTTCTTCAACATCTTCGGTCCGCGCCAGGATCCGTCCTCGCCGTACTCCGGGGTGATCAGCATTTTCAGCGAGCGCGCGCAGAAAGGCCTGCCGATCACCGTATTCGGCGATGGCGAGCAGACCCGGGATTTCATGTACGTCGAAGACCTGGTCGATGTGCTGGTGCAGGCAATCGAAAAGCCGCAAGTGGATGTCGGTGCGGTGAACGTCGGCTGGAATCAGGCGACCAATCTCAAGCAGATGCTGGCCGCGCTCGAAGCGGTGGTCGGCGAGTTGCCGTCTGTCAGCTACGGCCCGGCGCGCTCCGGTGACATCCGCCATTCGCGGGCGAACAACCGCCGGTTGCTTGAGCGATTCAACTGCCCGACACCAACGCCGATGAACGTCGGCCTGGCCCGTCTGCTCGGCCGCTGAGCTTCTTGCAGACATGAAAAAGGCGCCTTTTGACAGGCGCCTTTTTCACGGCCGGAATTCGGGTTTCAAACCTGTTTCCTGTAGCGAGGGAGCTTGCTCCCCGGTCGATGGCGTAACATCGCCGTCAGTTCTGAGCTGCCCGCCACCAAGCCTCATTCACCACCACGTGAACGTTCTTCAGAACTTGTAGCCTAGACCAACCATGTAGATGAAGGGATCAACGTCCACATTCACCCGTGCACGGGTGCCCGGAGCCACGGCGTTGTTCTCGACGGTGGCGCGGGTGTCGATGTCGATGTAGCGCACCTGGGCGTTGAGCATGATGTTGTCAGTCAGCATGTAGTCGGCGCCGACCTGCCAGGCCAGGCCCCAGGAGTTTTTCGCCTTGAAGTTGCTGAAGCCGTTGGACTGGGCTTCGCTACCGACGTGCTCGTCGTAGATCCAGGTGTAGTTGATGCCGCCGCCGATGTACGGCTGGAAGGCCGACTTCGCATCCAGCGGGTAGTAGACCACGCTCAGGGTCGGCGGCAGGTGTTTCAGGGTGCCGAGCTTGCCATTGGCGGCCGGCAGGGCGGTGCCCTTGATCTTCACGTCATGCTCGAAGGGCGAGGCGGCCAACAGCTCGATACCGATGTTGTTGGTCAGCATGTAGGCGAAGTTCAGACCCAGTTGGGTGTCGCTGCTCATGGTCGCCTTGCCGCCCAGGTTGGCGCCGCTCAGCGGACCCTGATCGACCTTGACGCTGGAGCTGTCGGCCTTCGGGTTGACGGTGATCGCACCGGCGCGAACGATGATGTCGCCGGCTTCGTGGGCGTGGGCGAGCGGGGCTGCGAGCGCGAGGGCAAACAGCGAGGCGCTGAGCAAGGACTTGTTCATGGAAGCTCCCAAAGGACGTTAAAAATGTTTGATGTCCTATGGTACGAATCCGTCTGATACGGTCTTTTGACTCAGCTCAATGAAACAGTGATGGGCGTTTTTTTTGTGGAACCTTTGCCGACCCCTTCGCGAGCAAGCTCGCTCCCACATTAGAGCTCGGTCAACTGTGGGAGCGAGCTTGCTCGCGAAGACAATGGGCCAAACAGTACAGAATGACCGGATTTACTCCGGCAGTTCGTACACGTAAATCTTGTCAGCTTCCATCTGATACCCGGCGTCAGCCAGTTCGCTGGTGGACGGTTTGACCTGCAACGGCCCTTCGACCCAGTACGGCTGATACAGCTCATCGAGCTTCACGCCGAGTTCGCTTTTCACGTGCACGATCTGGTTCGACGGCGGTGGCGGCACGTGGATGCAGGCGCCGAAATACGGCACCAGCAGGAAGTCCGTGGTGCGCCCTTCTTCGCTGACTTCCAGCGGTACGATGTAGCCCGGCAGGCGAATGTTCTGGCCGTCGAGGCTTTGCACTACCGGGGCGTTGGGCATGTCCTGTTTCGCCGCTGGTGCGGACTCGGCCGACAGCGCATCGCCCATCTTCGACAGGTCATGCAGCGGCGTCATGTTCGGCACTTCAGGCGCCGCGTCCGGCGGGATCATCTCCGACCAGGTCAGGTCTTTCGGTGCCGCCGCCCAGACGGGCAGGGCAACCAGCATCAGCAGCGCAAGGGCGGCGCGGGGCATGGTGAACATCCTCATAAACGGATCGACAGGCCATCGGCCAAGGATTGGCGATACGCGCGCCAGGCCGGCACGCTGCCCATCAGCAGCGCGGCAGCCAGAATGCCACCGAGCAGCGTCCATTCATACTCGCTTGGCCAGGCCAGCGGCAGATACAAGCCGTAATTGGCCTGCACATAACCCTGAGCGGCGGCGATGCCGAGGTACAGCAACGCCAGCCCGGCGATCACCCCGGTCAGCGCCAGAGCGAACGCTTCCAGCACCAAAAGGCTCGCGATATGCCACGGTCGCGCGCCCACCGAGCGCAGAATCGCCATTTCGCGGCGACGTTCGTTGAGGCTGGTGAGAATCGCCGTGAGCATGCCGATCAACCCGGTCAGCACCACGAACAGCGAGACCACGAACAACGCTTTTTCGGCGGTGCTCATCAGGCTCCACAATTCCTGCAAGGCCACGCCCGGCAGGATCGCCAGCATCGGCTCGCCACGGAATTCGTTGATTTCCCGTTGCAGCGCGAAGGTGGAGATCTTGCTGTTGAGGCCGAGCATGAACGCGGTGATTGCTTGCGGCGTCAGGTCCATGTTGCGTGCCTGATCGGCGCTGATCCGACCGTTACCACGGGCCGGCACGCCGTTGTGCCAGTCGATATGAATCGCCTCCATGCCGCCGAGGCTGATGTGCAACGTGCGATCCACCGGGGTGCCGGTGCGCTTGAGAATCCCGACCACGGTGAACGGCTTGTCGTCGTGCTTGACCAGGCTGATCGCCGCCACGCCGTGGGCCAGCACCAGCTTGTCGCCGAGCTTGTAATGCAGGGCCTCGGCCACTTCGGCACCGAGCACCACTTCGAACGGATCGGTGGCGAAGGCGCGGCCGTCGGCCAGTTCCAGGTGTTGCTGACGACCGTACTGGTAATGCTCGAAATAGGCTTGGGTGGTGCCCATCACCCGGTAGCCACGATGGGAATCGCCGAGGGACATCGGGATCGCCCACTTCACCTTCGGGTTGCTGGCGAAGTGTTCGAAGCTGTCCCAGCGGATGTTGTTGGTGGCGTTGCCGATGCGAAATACCGAGTACAGCAGCAAGTTCACCGACCCCGAGCGGGCGCCGACGATCAGGTCGGTGCCGCTGATGGTGCTGGCGAAACTGGCCTTGGCTTCGGTGCGCACCCGCTCGACGGCCAGCAGCAGGCAGACGGAAAGCGCGATGGCGAAAGCAGTGAGCAGAGCGGTGAAACGCCGGTTGGCGAGGCTGGCCATGGCCAGACGGAACAGATACATCTCAGACCTCGGCAGACGTGGCGGCGCGATTGAGTTCGGCCAGGGACAGATGACGGTCGAACAGCGGCGCCAGGCTCTGGTCGTGGCTGACGAACAACAGACTTGATCCAGCTTCGCGGCACTCGGCGAACAGCAGGCGAATGAAGTTTTCCCGGGCGTCGTAATCCAGCGCCGAGGTCGGTTCGTCGGCGATCACCAGTTCCGGCTGACCGATCAACGCTCGGGCCGCGGCGACCCGCTGTTGCTGACCGATCGACAGCGAATCGGCGCGGCGACTCAGGATGCTTTCGTCCTTCAGGCCCAAGTGGGCGAGCAGAGTGGCGGCAGCCTGATCGACGCTGCCGTGGCGCTGCTTCGCACGCTCGGCACGCAGCCTTGAGAAGTGGCACGGCAGCTCGACGTTCTCGCGCACCGAGAGAAACGGCAGCAGGTTGAACTGCTGGAAAATGTAGCCGGTGTGATCGACGCGAAAACGATCGCGGGCGCCGGCACCCAGTTCGGTCAGCTCCTGGCCGAGCAGCCGAATGCTGCCGCGACCGGGTTTCTGCACCCCGCCGAGCAGGCCGAGCAGGGTGGTCTTGCCGCTGCCGCTGGGGCCCTTGAGGAACAGGGTTTCGCCGGCTTCCAGGCGAAACGCCGGGATGTCCAGCAGCGGCGGGTGACCGGGCCAGTTGAAGCCCAGGTCAGACAGTTCGATGAGTGCTTGGGTCATGGCGCCGTTTCGTGTCAGAACTTCAGGGCGGCGGCCTTGGCCGTCACTTCCGTGCCTTGCTGGCCGCTCGGGCCGATCAGTTGTACCTGAATTTTCTGGGTGGCCGGGAAGGTATTGAAAAGGTTTGCCAGATCGAGGGTTTTCAACGCACCCGGCGCTGCACAGCTGAACTGGTAGTGGGCGTGGATTTCACTGTGGTCATGATGATGCTCGTGACCATCCTTGCCGGCTTCTTCTTCGTCGTCGTGGTCGTCGGCATCCGGCTTGTCGCCGAACAGCGGGCTTTCCAGTTCCTGGCTGGTGACTTTGCAACCGGCGGCGGCCGGCAGACTGAACAGCGCCAGCGGTTTTTCCAGCTGCGCACGAGCGGCGGCGACTTTGGCCTTGTCGGCATCGCTGGTGGCGACGTGTTCAAAACCCACGAGGTTCATCGCCGGGCTTTCCAGCTCCAGCTCCAGGGTCTGGCCGTCGAGGGCGGCGTTCAGACGACCGACGCCATGTTCGTGGGCACCGAGGCTGCCGTGCTCATGGTCGTGATCATGCTCATCGGCGGCATGGGCGATGGCCAGCGGCAACAGGGCAAACGGCAAAGCGAGCAGCAGACGACGCATGGCGGTCTCCGGGAAGTAAAGTGAAGAGTTTGTTATGTAATCTTATAACGAAAGTGCGCAGAGTTTGCCCGCCCGCTTGGCGTTATACAAGTCCCATGGGAGCATGCAGGTCAGAAATGTGCGGGAGCGAAGTTATGGTGCGGATACGCGGAACCGTCGGTGCGTTGCCGGTGGATTTGACCCTGGAACTGGATGAAAGCGACTGGGCGCGGCTCGGTGCGCAGTTGGGTATGCCGGTGCAGGCCGCCCAGCCGCAAGCTGCTGCAGCGCCTGCGGCGAAACCGGTGAATCAGGATGACGCGTTGTGGCAGGTCGCCAGGGATTTGCTGCGCAAGGCCGGGCAACTCAGCGGGCCGGAGTTGCTGGATCAGCTCGAAGGACTGACCGGCAGCGCAGCGGCGGGCAAGCGCTTGCTGGTGCGCCTGCGTCATTCGGCCGATGTGAAAGTGCTGAGCGGCGGTGATACGCCGCTCTACAGCTGGATCGAATAAGCGCTTAGTACAGCGCGGCAAACACCTTGCGCCGGTAAGCGGTCACCAGCGGGTGATCGTTGCCCAACAGCTCGAAGACTTGCAGCAAGGTCTTGTGCGGCAGACCTTCGCTGTAGTTGCGGTTGCGGATGAACAGCTTGAGCAGTGCGTCCAGCGCCGCTTCGTATTGCTGACGGGCCAGTTGCTGGATCGCCAGTTGATACACCGCTTCATCGTCCTGCGGGTTCTGCGCCAGACGGCTTTTCAGGTCGGCGGCATCCGGCAGGTCACGGGCCAGGCCGAGGAACTTGATCTGCGCCTTGGCACCGGCCAGTGCAGCCTTGTGTTCGTCGCTCTTGACCGCGTCGAGCACGGTTTGCGCCTCACCCAGTTCACCGCGTTCAGTCAGGCAGCGAGCGTAGAGAATCAGCGCCTTGGCGTTGGTGTTGTCTTCGCCCAGCAGCGTCACCAGTGTCGCTTCCGCGTCGGCGTAACGGCCTTCGTCAAACAGTGCCTGAGCCTGTTCGAACGGATCGGCGGCGGACGGTGCCGGCATCTGCACATGCGGTTCAAGCAGGGCGCGCACCGCGGATTCCGGTTGCGCACCGGCAAAGCCGTCCACCGGTTGGCCGTCCTTGAACAGCACCACGGTCGGCAGGCTGCGGATGCCGAAACGGGCGACGATGTCCTGCTCGATATCGCAATTGACCTTGGCCAGCAGCAACTCGCCCTGATAGCTCTCGGCGATGCCTTGCAACATCGGCATCAGCGCCTTGCATGGCGCACACCATTCGGCCCAGAAATCCACCAGCACCGGTTTTTGAAAGGAGGCCTCGATCACCGACTGGTCGAAGTCGGCCGTCGTGGCGTCGAAGATGTACGGCGTTTGCTGACTCATGGGGTCTCTCGTGAAAGCGTGAATGGGGCAACTATACGGTCAGGCGCGGGCCGCATGGTAGAGGCTGACATGGCGAAACTCTTCGGGCTCGGCCAGATCCGGCAGGGTCATGGCTTCGAGCATTTCGATGCGCCGGTACAGCGGATGCCGGAAATCGCGAACCCGCGAATCCGCCACCAGCGCTTCGCGGCCACGGCTCAGGAAGGCGTCGAGCAGCGGCAGGTTTTCCCTGTCATACAGAACGTCGGCCACCAGGATCAGATCGAAGCGATCCGCTTCGGCGAAGAAATCCGTGGAATAACTCATCTGCACATCATTGAGTTCGGCATTCGCCCGACAGGCGGCAATCGCCAGCGGATCCAGGTCGCAGGCCACGACTTCCAGTGCGCCGGCCTTCACCGCCGCGATCCCGGCGATCCCGGAACCAGCGCCGAAATCCAGCACCCGCTTGCCGCGAACCCACTCGGGAAACGCCGCCAGATACCGCGCCACTGCCAGACCACTGGCCCAGCAGAAACTCCAGTACGGCGGTTCATGCAGGATGCGTTGGGTTTCTTCCTGACTGAATTCGCGCGCCATGTTGTCGCCGTCAATCAGCCACAGCCGCAAATCGGTGTCCGGCAACGCACAGGCTTTCAGTCGCGCGTCGCCGAGCAATTGGCCCAGCGACTGTTGCAGGTCTTGCGGTGCATTCATGGTGCTTTGACAAATTGCAGTTGGCCCAGGGCCTGGGTGGTCGGCTGAGTGATGGTCTGCGACGGCAGGTGCAGGATCAACTGGCCGGACTGGCTGGCGCGGCCGCGCAATTCAACCCGCGCGCCGACCGGGAAAGCGTCGGGGTTGAAGCGCAGGTGGAACGGCAGAATCTGGTTGTTGCCGATCAGACTGGAACTGGCGAGCAATTGTTGCGGGCGATCCTTGGCGTCGATCACCAGCAGCGCCAGTTCGACTTCGGCGCCGGCCGGCACGCCTTGCAGGGTGCCGCTCAGTTCCCGTTGATACGCGGGCAGCGGGCCGAGGTCGGCGGCTTCCCGGGCTTTTTTCTGCGCCTGTTGCGGCGCCGGGCCCGGCGTTGGCGGCTGAGGCTTGGGCGCATCGCTGCCACAGGCCACCAGCAGGCTGAAAACACTGAGCAAAACGAGCGGTCGTAGGGACATTGGCGGCTCCAGCAAAATGAAATCCATGGATCAAACGATCATGGCAGTCTGTATACCGCAAAGCCTATGGCTTGTCTTGCCACCGGGATGCGCTACCATGGCCCTCCCTTTTTTTGTTGCCAGCCACCATGCACTGTCCCTTCTGCGGTGCCAACGACACCAAGGTCATCGACTCGCGTCTGGTCGCCGAGGGCGAACAGGTGCGCCGCCGGCGTGAATGCCTGGCCTGCGGCGAACGTTTCACGACGTTCGAGACGGCCGAACTGGTGTTGCCGCGCCTGATCAAAACCGACGGCAGCCGCCAACCGTTCGACGAAGAAAAACTCCGCGCCGGCATGCAACGCGCCCTGGAGAAACGTCCGGTGAGCGTCGAGCGCCTCGAATCCTCGCTGGTCCATATCAAACACAAGCTGCGCGCCACCGGTGAGCGCGAGGTCAAATCCCTCGTGGTCGGCGAACTGGTGATGGCCGAGCTGAAAAAGCTCGATGAAGTCGCCTACATCCGTTTCGCATCCGTGTACCGCCGCTTCCAGGACCTCAACGAATTCCGCGAAGAGATCGACCGCCTTGCCCGTGAACCGGTGAAAGAATGACCACCGCCGCCGAGCAGGCCATCCTCGACGCCCGCTTCATGGCCCGGGCCCTGGAACTGGCGCGCAAGGGGCATTACACGACTCATCCCAATCCACGGGTCGGCTGCGTGATCGTGCGCGACGGGCAGATTGTCGGCGAAGGCTGGCATGAACGCGTCGGCGAACCGCACGCCGAAGTCCACGCCCTGCGCGCCGCCGGTGAGCAGGCCCGGGGCGCGACCGCTTACGTCACCCTCGAACCTTGCAGCCACCACGGCCGCACGCCGCCGTGCGCCGATGCGCTGGTGAACGCCGGTGTGGGCCGGGTGGTCGCGGCAATGCGTGATCCGAATCCACAAGTCGCCGGACGCGGTCTGCAGCGTCTGGCCGATGCCGGTATCGCCACCGAAAGCGGCGTACTGGAAATAGAAGCGCGCAAGCTCAATCAAGGTTTTCTGAAACGCATGGAACACGGCTTGCCGTTTGTGCGGGTCAAGTTGGCCATGAGCCTCGACGGCCGCACGGCGATGGAAAGCGGCGAGAGCCAATGGATCACCGGCCCGGCCGCGCGTTCTGCAGTGCAGCGTTTGCGCGCCCAGGCCAGCGTGGTACTAACCGGTGCCGACACGGTGCTGGCCGATGGCGCACGCCTGACGGTGCGCGGCGACGAGCTGGGGCTGGATGCCGAACAAACCGCGCTGGCCCTGAGCCGTCCGCCGCTGCGGGTGCTGATCGACGGGCGTCTGCGAGTGCCGCTGGATGCGCCGTTCTTCAAGGCCGGCCCGGCGCTGGTCGCCACCTGCGTGGCCATCGAAGAACAGTACGCCAACGGCCCGGAATGCCTGATCGTGCCGGGCGATGATGGTCAGGTCGATCTGCATCAGTTGCTGATCGAGCTGGCCAACCGAGGTGTCAACGAAGTCCTGGTCGAGGCCGGACCGCGACTGGCAGGCGCATTTGCCCAGCTCGGTCTGGTCGATGAGTTCGTGATCTTCATCGCCGGCAAGTTCCTCGGCTCCACGGCGCGTCCGCTTCTGGACTGGCCACTCGCTTATATGAAGGATGCGCCGGAGCTGAAAATCACTGAAATTCGCGCGGTTGGCGATGACTGGCGAGTCACTGCAATCCCTGTCTGATCAGCGAGCGTATAATTCCCGGCCATCGCGTTAGCGCTGGCTTCGTTCTCAAGGAGAACCCCATGTTTACCGGCATCATCGAATCCATCGGCAGTATCCGCGCATTGACCCCAAAGGGCGGTGATGTGCGGGTGCATGTCGAAACCGGCAAGCTCGACCTGAGCGACGTCAAACTCGGCGACAGCATCGCGGTCAACGGCGTGTGCCTGACCGCCGTGGAACTGCCGGGCAACGGCTTCGCTGCCGACGTCAGTCGCGAAACCCTCGACTGCACTGCCATGAATGACCTGAAAAGCGGCAGCCCGGTCAACCTGGAGAAAGCCCTGACCCCGACCACCCGTCTCGGCGGCCATCTGGTCAGCGGTCACGTCGACGGTGTCGGCGAAGTGGTCTCGCGCAGCGACAATGCCCGCGCCGTGGAATTTCGCATCCGCGCGCCGAGAGAGCTGGCCAGGTACATCGCCCACAAAGGCTCGATCACCGTCGACGGCACCAGCCTGACCGTGAACGCGGTCGATGGCGCCGAATTCCTGCTGACGATCATCCCGCACACCCTGAGCGAAACCATCATGGCGTCCTACAAGCCAGGTCGCCGGGTGAACCTGGAAGTCGACTTGCTGGCGCGTTATCTCGAGCGTCTGCTGTTGGGCGACAAGGCTGCAGAGCCAACGTCTGGCGGCATCACTGAAAGCTTTCTGGCCGCCAACGGCTACCTCAAATCCTGACTGAAGGGGGTGCCTTGTGGCGCTCAATAGCATCGAAGAACTGGTTGAAGACATCCGCCAAGGCAAGATGGTCATCCTCATGGATGACGAAGACCGCGAGAACGAAGGCGACCTGATCATGGCCGCCGAGTGCTGCAAGGCCGAGCACATCAACTTCATGGCCAAGTACGCCCGTGGCCTGATCTGCATGCCGATGAGCCGCGAGCGCTGCGAAACCCTGAAGCTGCCGCTGATGGCGCCACGCAACGGTTCCGGTTTCGGCACCAAGTTCACCGTCTCGATCGAAGCGGCCGAAGGCGTGACCACCGGTATCTCCGCCGCTGACCGCGCGCGCACCGTGCAAGCGGCGGCTGCGAAAGACGCCAAGGCTGAAGATATCGTCAGCCCGGGCCACATCTTCCCGCTGATGGCCCAGGCCGGTGGCACCCTGGCCCGAGCCGGTCACACTGAAGCGGCCTGCGACCTGGCACGCATGGCCGGTTTCGAGCCAAGCGGCGTGATCTGCGAAGTGATGAATGACGACGGCACCATGTCCCGTCGCGCCGAGCTGGAAGCCTTTGCTGCTGAGCACGACATCAAGATCGGTACCATCGCCGACCTGATTCACTATCGGATGATCCACGAACGTACCGTTCAGCGGATTGCCGAGCAGCCGCTGGACAGCGAACTGGGCCAATTCAACCTGGTGACCTATCGTGATTCCGTGGAAGGCGACGTGCACATGGCACTGACCCTGGGCACCGTTTGCGCCGAAGAACCGACCCTGGTTCGCGTGCACAACATGGACCCGCTGCGCGACCTGTTGATGGTCAAGCAACCGGGCCGCTGGAGCCTGCGCGCCGCCATGGCTGCGGTTGCCGAGGCCGGCAGCGGTGTGGTGTTGTTGCTGGGTCACCCGCTGGATGGCGACGTGTTGCTGGCGCACATCCGTGAAACCGGCGATCAGGCGGCGGTGAAAAAACCGACCACCTACAGCATCGTCGGTGCCGGTTCGCAGATCCTGCGTGACCTCGGCGTGCGCAAAATGCGCCTGATGTCTGCGCCGATGAAGTTCAATGCGATATCCGGTTTCGATCTGGAAGTTGTAGAATACGTGCCCTCCGAATAATGACCGGTTGTTTCCGGCCCTGTATTCGCGGCAAATAAATCACTGAGGGACGCGAAACAGACGCGTCCCGGCTCTTTAAGAGATCTGACGAATGACCCTGAAGACCATCGAAGGTACCTTCATCGCCCCTAAAGGCCGCTACGCTTTGGTAGTGGGCCGCTTCAACAGCTTCGTGGTTGAAAGCCTGGTCAGCGGTGCAGTTGATGCCCTGGTTCGCCACGGCGTGAGCGAAAGCGACATCACCATCATCCGCGCACCTGGCGCCTTCGAAATCCCGCTGGTTGCGCAGAAAGTCGCCCAGAAAGGCGAGTTCGCAGCAATCATTGCCCTGGGCGCGGTCATTCGTGGCGGCACTCCGCACTTCGAATACGTGGCTGGCGAGTGCACCAAGGGCCTGGCCCAGGTGTCCATGGAATTCGGCGTACCGGTCGCTTTCGGCGTCCTGACCGTTGATTCCATCGAGCAAGCCATCGAACGTTCCGGCACCAAGGCCGGCAACAAAGGTGCTGAAGCTGCCCTGTCCGCTCTGGAAATGGTCAGCCTGCTGGCGCAGTTGGAGGCCAAGTGATTAGCGACGAAAGCGATCGTTTCAACCCGCGCGATCCGAAACCTGCGGATGCCGGCAAGCCATCGAAAAGCGCCAAGCGCCGCGAAGCCCGTCAGCTCGCGACCCAGGCCCTGTATCAATGGCATATGGCTCGGCAGTCGTTGAACGAGATCGAAGCGCAGTTCCGGGTCGATAACGATTTCACCGATGTCGACGGTGCCTACTTCCGCGAAATCCTGCACGGGGTTCCGCAGTTCAAGACCGAAATCGACAACGCGCTCACGCCTTGCCTGGACCTGGCGATCGAAGAGCTGGACCCGGTTGAACTGGCGGTTCTGCGCCTGTCCACCTGGGAACTGCTCAAGCGCGTTGACGTGCCGTACCGTGTTGTGATCAACGAAGGTATCGAACTGGCCAAGGTGTTCGGTTCGACCGACGGCCACAAGTTCGTCAACGGCGTGCTCGACAAGCTGGCTCCGCGCCTGCGTGAAGCTGAAGTGAAGGCGTTCAAGCGCTGATCGGCGCTTGAATACTTCTTCTCAGCCATGGGCGAGTTTGAGCTGATCCGCAATTTCTTCGCCGCCGCGCCTTGTGCGCAGGGCGGCGAAGGCGTTGCACTGGGGATCGGCGATGACTGCGCCTTGCTGGCAGTTCACTCCGGGGAACAGCTGGCGGTTTCCACCGATACGCTGGTGGCCGGCGTGCATTTCGCCGATCCCTGCGATCCGTTTCTGCTCGGTCAGCGCTCGCTGGCCGTGGCGGTCAGCGACCTTGCTGCCATGGGCGCCACGCCCGTTGCCTTTACCCTTGCCCTGACCTTGCCGACGGTGACCGCCGATTGGCTGCAAGCCTATGCCCGCGGTTTGAACCGCATGGCGCAGGGCTGCGGCGTGGCGCTGGTCGGCGGCGACACGACGCGCGGGCCGTTGAGCCTGACCGTGACGGTGTTCGGCCGCGTCCCGGCCGGCAAAGCGCTGACCCGCAGCGGCGCGCAGCCGGGCGATCTGCTGTGTGTCGGCGGCGAACTGGGCAATGCCGCCGGGGCCTTGCCGCTGGTGCTGGGGCAGCGAGACGCCGAACCCCATATTGCCCAACCGCTGCTCGATCATTACTGGTCGCCGCAACCGCAACTCGCCCTCGGCCAGGCCCTGCGTGGCAAGGCCACCTCGGCGCTGGACATCTCCGATGGCCTGCTCGCCGATTGCGGTCACATCGCACTGGCTTCGCAGGTGCGCCTCGAAGTCGAGCGTGAGCGTGTTCCATTGTCGGATGCGCTGGTGGCATTTCTCGGTCAGCGCGGCGCCGAACGCGCGGCGTTGAGCGGTGGCGACGATTATGTGCTGGCCTTCACCTTGCCGCCCGTCGAGTTGCCGGCGCTGCTGGCCGATGGCTGGCCGATCCATGTGATCGGCCGCGTGACGCAGGGCCAGGGCGTGGTGCTGCTGGACCGCGACGGGCACGACATCACCCCGCAAATCCGGGGCTATCAACATTTTCAGGAGTCACCGTGACAGATCACCCGAAACAGGTTCCGGCCGAATTCGTTCCGCCGTCGGTCTGGCGCAATCCCTGGCATTTCCTCGCGTTCGGCTTCGGCTCGGGCACCTTGCCCAAGGCGCCGGGCACCTGGGGCTCGTTAGTTGCGCTACCCTTTATCCCGTTGTGGCAGATGCTGCCCGACTGGGGTTACTGGCTGATGCTCGGAATCACCATGCTGTTCGGCTTCTGGCTGTGCGGCAAAGTGGCTGACGATCTGCGGGTGCACGACCACGAAGGCATCGTCTGGGACGAAATGGTCGGGATGTGGATTACCCTGTGGCTGGTGCCGGAAGGCTGGTACTGGTTGCTCGCCGGGTTCCTGGTGTTCCGCTTCTTCGACATTCTCAAGCCGTGGCCGATCCGCTGGATCGACCGGCACGTTCACGGCGGCGTCGGCATCATGCTCGACGATGTGCTGGCCGGCGTGTTCGCGTGGCTGGCGATGCAGGGCCTGGTGTGGCTTTTCGCCTGATTTCCAGGCGTGGATGAGGGACGCAGGGATGACTCGACGCTGGTTGGCGATAGTGGTTTTGACCTTGCTTGGCGCCATGGCCCAGGCACAGGACGCACCGCCGTCGGTCATTCATCTGGCCAGTGAAGATTGGGAGGACTACACCGCCGCCGATGGCCATGGGCTGGGCTGGGATGTGTTGCGCAAAGTCTTCGAGCCGGCCGGCGTAACCCTGGACATCCGCACCGTGCCCTACACCCGTTCGGTCGGGCTGGTGCAATTGAAGGAAGTCGACGCACTGGTCGGTTCCTACCGCGGTGAAGCCGAGCAGGTCTTGTACCCGAAATGGAATTTCGATTCCGACCACATCTACGCGCTCGGCCTGGCCAGCAATCCGTCGCCAACCCAGGCGACGCTGGGCAAATACCGACTGGCCTGGGTACGCGGCTATCGCTACGAAACCTACCTGCCGAACGTCAAACGCTTCAACCAGATCGAGCGCCGCACCGGGATCCTGTCGATGCTCAAGCAGGGGCGGGCGGATTACTACATCGATGCGCTGACGGAAATCGAAGCGGTAGTCAGAAACGCCGCCGATCCTTCGCAATACCGTTATTCACATCTGGCGGAACTGCCGCTGTACCTCGGTTTCGCCGACACCCCGCAAGCCCGGGCGTTGATGTCGATCTACGACCAGCGCATCGAGCAACTGGTTAAAAGCGGCGAGCTGAAGCCGATCTTCGAGCGCTGGAAGCAGCCGTATCCGTTCGAGTAAGGGCGATAACGAAGGGCCTGTAATCAAACTTTTTGATCGTTATGGCCGATAATTCAGCCTAAGCGCCTGTAGGAACGTGCTGTTACAATGCCGCCCAGCGAATCTCGGACTTTTCAGATCAGGAGCACACCGGTGCCTGTCGTTTTTGTCGCCGCTTCCAAGCTGCCCACTCCTTTTGCGCAATTCACCATGCACGGTTTTCTCGATGAAGCCACCGGCCGCGAGCACGTTGTGCTGAGCCTGGGTGAGATTGCCGACGGTGCCCCGGTACTCGGCCGTCTGCACTCCGAATGCCTGACCGGTGATGCCTTGTTCAGCCAGCGTTGCGACTGCGGTTCGCAACTCGAAGGCGCCCTCAAGGCCATCGCTCGCGAAGGTCGTGGCGTGTTGCTGTATCTGCGTCAGGAAGGGCGCGGCATCGGTCTTTTGAACAAGATCCGTGCCTACGAATTGCAGGACGGCGGCGCCGATACCGTTGAAGCCAACGAGCGCCTGGGCTTTGCCGCCGACCAGCGTGATTACGCCATGTGCCTGCCGATGCTCGAGCATCTGGGCGTCAAGTCCCTGCGCCTGATGACCAACAACCCGCGCAAGGTCAAAGCCTTGACCGACATGGGCATCGTCGTCGCCGAGCGCGTTCCGCTGCACACCGGTCATAACCCGCACAACAAACTCTATCTGGCGACCAAGGCCAGCAAGCTCGACCACATGATGGGCAACGAGCATCAGGGCGAGGTAGACCGGGCGTGACCCGCGGACAAGTGCGGCGCCGTCTGGCGATCGCCTGGTGGAAATACCTGGCGCTGGCGCTGGTGCCGCTGTTCGTGATCAACGGAGTGTTTGGCCAGGGCGAGGCGATTCTGCCGGTCCTGGCGATGCCATTCTTTATCGCTGGCGTGGCCTCGATGTTTGTCAGCCTGAAGTTTTTCGGGCGCTACAAACATGCGCTGATCGCCACGCAAAAAGCCCTCGATACCCCTGAAGAACCCGCTGCCTGGATTGCCTTGGCAGCCTGCCTTCGCCGTGCATTTGTGGTCGCGGCGCTGCCGGCCTGGATTGGCGCGCTGGCGGTGTTCGTCGGCCTTGAAGCGGTACCGCTGATGTTGCTGGCGCTGTCGACGGCGGTGCTGTTCTACCTCTACCGTATCCCGCGTCAACTCGCTTGATGCGGCGTCTCTGGCTGGCGGTTCTGCTGCTGGCCGTCAGCGGTGAAACGCTGGCCGCCCTGCGGGTGGTCAGCCTTGCGCCCTCCCTGTCGGAAATCGTGGTTGAACTGGATTCGGCCGACCTGCTGGTCGGGGTGCTGGATGCCGGTGAGCGGCCATCCGCGATCAAGGACGTGCCTTCGGTGGGCCGTTACGGCCAGCTCGACATGGAACGGCTGCTCAGCCTCAAGCCTGACTTGTTGCTGTTGTGGCCCGGCAGTGTCGGCCCGGCCCAGCGCGATCAGCTCAAGCGCCTGAATATCCCGACTTTCGTTGCCGAACCCCACAGTTTCGAGCAGTTGACCGCGCAGATCGAAGCCATCGCGACACAGCTCGGTCGTCCTGAGCGCGGGGTCGAACGGGCCCGCGAGTTGCGGCAAAACCTCGACAGGCTGCGCCAGCGCTACCGGCGGGAAGTGCCTCTGCGGGTGTTCTATCAGGTCTGGGACAAGCCGCTGTACACCGTCGGCGGCGGGCAGATCATCAGCGATGCGCTTGAAGTGTGCGGCGCACGCAATGTGTTCGCCGACCTGACGCTGCCGGCGCCGCAGGTGAGCATCGAAGCCGTTTTACAGCGTGATCCCGAGGTGATTCTGGCCGGCGATCAGCCACAACTGAATGCGTGGAATGCCTGGCCGCAGGTGGCGGCGGTGAAGCACAGGCAGCTGCTGTTGGTCACCGACAAAGGTCTGGAGCGTCCGAGCGGGCAGATGATCGAAGCGACCGCCAAGCTTTGCCAACTGATCGCGCCAGACCGCTGAGACCGCAGCGCCTGCATTCGCGAGCAAGCTCGCTCCCACAAGTATCGGGCTGAACCTGTGGGAGCGAGCTTGCTCCGGGCGGCGATCCGACGATGAGGCCCGTCAAGGCAGCGAAAATCCCGGATCAGAGCTGCGGCGTCCAGGTCACGCCGAACATGAACGCCCGACCTTCCTCGCGATAGCCATACTGACTGCCGTCATGGCTGTACAGCGCCCGGCTGTAACCCTTGTCCAGCAGGTTATCGACCTTGAAATCCAGCTTGATCTCACGGTTCAGCGCCCAGCTGCTGCGCAGCCCGAGCAGCGCGTATCCGCCAAGCGGTTGTTGATTGTTGAGGTCGTCATAACTGCTGCTGACAGCCTGCCAACTGGCCCCTAGGCCGAGGCGGTCGAATTGTCGATCCAGATCCCAGCTCAAGGTGCGGCGGGCACGCCGCGCCAATGTGTGGCCGGTGTCGCGGTCGCGGGGATCGATGATCGCCACGCCCAGATTGCTCTGCCAGCCGAACAGCTGCTGTTTCAGCGCTGCTTCGAAGCCGTTGATCCGCGCCGAGGCGACGTTTTCCGGGCGTGAGTTACTGCCGAAGATGATCGCGTCTTCCAGATCGGTCCGATACAGCGATGCTTCGAGGCGAGTGCTGTCGCTCAACTGGCTGCGCCATTGCAATTCGTAGCTTTTCGAGGTTTCCGGTTTCAGGTCGGGATTGCTGAAGTCCGGGTAGTACAGATCGTTGAAGGTCGGTGCGCGGAAGCCTTCGCTGTAGCTGAGCAGCAGATCGTTGTCCGGGTTGACCGGCAAGGTCAGCGTGCCGCTCCAGCTGTTCTGGCCGCCGAACTGCTGGTTGTCGTCACGGCGCAGGCCCAGTTCGGTGGAGAAGCTGTCAGCCTGGAAGCGATGCTGGATGAACGCGGCGCGGTTCCAGCGGCTGTCTTCGTCGAACGCGGTGCTGCTGTTGATCCGGTCTTCGTACCAGTCGCCGCCGAGTATCAGGCTGTTGCGCGCATCGAGGGTCAGGTCGTTCTGCCAGGTCACCGAGTCGCGGTAGGTGTTGAACACCGAGCGCTCGTCGCTGAGCTTGTCGAAAGACTTCTCGCGGTTTTCGCTGTGGCCAAGCTCCAGGCGCGACTTCCAGCGCTCATTGATCCGCGCGTCGATGTAGCTGCTGAAACTGCTGACGGCGAAATCGCTGTAGGGCTGCTGCTGGAGGGAGTCGAAGGTCACCGGGTCGAAGCGCCCGAACGGGTTGTCGAATTCGCTTTTGCCACGGTTATCCAGCAGGTTGGCGCCGACTTCGATGTCATCGGTCAGCGCATGGCTGAGGCTCAGGCTGATGGATTTATTGCGGTAGGCATCGTGATCGCTGTCGCTGGGATACGAATCGTGGGTGCGGTCGAGGCCGGCGGTTTCATCGAGGCTGGCGCCGAGGTTGAAGCGGGTTTTCTCATCACCGCCGGAGAGGCCGACGCTGCGCTCCCAGGTCTGATTGCTGCCGAAGCCGACATGCATCCGCGGCTGCAGGCCCTGTTCGCCGCCGCGCCGGGTGAAGATCTGGATCACCCCGCCGATCGCGTCGCTGCCGTAAATGACCGAGCGCGATCCGCGCAGTACCTCGACACGCTCGATCTGTTCGATGTTGAGGTGTTGCAGGTTGCTGTCGCCGGAGGTGGCGTTGCCAATGCGCTGGCCGTCGACCAGCACCAGGCTCTGCGCCGATTGCGTGCCACGAATGTAGATTCCCGGCAGGCTGCCGCGCCCGCCGGTTTGCGCGACTTGTACGCCCGGTACCCGTTGCAGCAGATCGGTGACGCTGCTCGGTTGCAGGCGCTCGATGTCTTCGCGGGTGAACACGGTGTTGGCGGCGCTGCTGTCGTTGCGCGCCTCGACCTGGCGGTTGGCGCTGATCAGCACGTCCGGCAGCTTCAGAGCCTGATCGCGTTCGAAGGTGTCGGCCAGGGCGTTGGCGGTTGGCAGCAGCAGGAGGGGCAGGGCGAGGCGCGAGAGGTTCATCGGAGTCCGTTGGTACATAAAGCGAATTGAATTTTGAAAGCTGCACAAACCACTGTGGGAGCGAGCTTGCTCGCGAATGCGGTATGTCAGTCAAGAATGAGTCGACTGACTGTCCGTCTTCGCGAGCAAGCTCGCTCCCACAGGGTTGTTCACAGATCTGGCGATTAGCGGTTAAGCAGCTCCAGACGCTCACGCACCGCCGCTTCGATCCCCGCCTCGTCAAGCCCGCACTCGGCCAGCATCTGCGCCGGCTTGGCGTGCTCGACGTAAACGTCCGGCAAGCCCAGGTGCAGCACCGACTTGAGGATGTTCTCGCGGGCGAGGAATTCGCTGACCGCGCCACCGGCGCCGCCCATGATCGCGTTCTCTTCGATGGTCACCAGCAGGTCGTGGCTGTTGGCGATTTCGCGCACCAGCGCTTCGTCCATCGGTTTGACAAAGCGCATGTCGACCACGGTCGCGTCCAGCGTCTCGCCAACCTTCAGGGCTTCGGCCATCTGCACGCCGAACACCAGCAGGGCGACTTTGCTGCCCCGGCGACGCACCACACCCTTGCCGATCTCGATCGGTTCGAGGTCTTTCTCGATGGTCGCGTTCGGTCCGGTACCGCGCGGGTAACGCACCGCCGCCGGGCCGTTGTACAGGTGGCCGGTGGTGAGCATTTTGCGCAGCTCGTTTTCATCGCTCGGGGTCATGATGACCATGCCCGGGATGCAACGCAGGTAAGACAGGTCGAAACTGCCGGCGTGGGTCGGGCCGTCTTCGCCCACCAGGCCCGCGCGGTCGATGGCGAACAGCACGTCGAGGTTCTGCACCGCGACGTCATGCACCAATTGGTCGTAACCGCGTTGCAGGAACGTCGAGTAGATCGCCACCACCGGTTTCGCGCCTTCGCAGGCCATGCCGGCCGCGAGAGTCACGGCGTGTTGCTCGGCAATCGCCACGTCGAAGTAGCGCAGCGGGAAGCGTTCGCTGAACGCCACCAGATCCGAACCTTCCTTCATCGCCGGGGTGATGCCTACCAGACGCGGGTCGGCAGCAGCCATGTCGCACAGCCATTCACCGAACACGCCGGAATACTTCGGCCCGCTGGCCTTCTTCGGCGCAGCGGCCGGGGCGTCCAGCGGCTCGAGTTTGGTGATGGCGTGGTAACCGATCGGATCGACTTCAGCCGGGGCGAAGCCTTTGCCCTTCTTGGTGACGATGTGCAGGAACTGCGGGCCTTTCAGATCGCGCATGTTGCGCAGGGTGGCGATCAGGGTCGGCAGGTCGTGGCCATCGATCGGGCCGATGTAGTTCCAGCCCAGTTCTTCGAACAGGGTGCCGGGAACCAGCATGCCTTTTGCGTATTCTTCGGTGCGACGGGCGATTTCCCAGGCCCCGGGCAGGCGCGACAGCACTTTTTTGCTGCCTTCACGCATGCTCGCGTAAGTGCGGCTGGAAAGGATCTTCGCCAGATAGTTCGACAGACCGCCGACGTTGCGCGAGATCGACATGTCGTTGTCGTTGAGGATCACCAGCATGTTGGCGTCGACTTCTGGCGCATGGTTCAGCGCCTCGAACGCCATGCCTGCGGTCAATGCGCCGTCGCCGATCACGGCAATCGCCTTGCGATCAATGTTCTGCAGGCGGGCGGCGATGGCCATGCCCAGCGCGGCGCTGATCGAGGTGCTGGAGTGACCGACGCCAAAGGTGTCGTACTCGCTCTCGGAGCGGCGCGGGAAGGCCGCGATGCCGTCCTTCTGGCGCAGGGTTTCCATGCGCTCGCGACGACCGGTGAGGATCTTGTGCGGATAAGCCTGATGACCAACGTCCCACACCAGACGATCGTCCGGGGTGTCGAAGACGTAATGCAACGCGATGGTCAGCTCGATCACGCCCAGGCCGGCACCGAAATGCCCACCGGTCTGGCCGACCGTGTAGAGCAATTCCAGGCGCAACTCATCAGCCAGGGTTTCCAGCTCGGCTTCGCCTAACCGGCGCAGGCCGTCCGGCGTGTTCGCGCGGTCGAGCAGGGGCGTGGTCGGGCGCTTGCGGGGAATCTCATGAAACGTCGTGGGCATCAGGCGAATCGTTATAGGTATAAAAGATGCGGCAGTTTACCTGATGCATCGCCCCCTGCCCACGCGTTGGTCTTTTTTGGCTGATTAGCCTTCAGTTACGCCGATCGACGATATACCGGGCCAGATCGCGCAACGGCTCGGCAGCCGCGTCAAACGGTCGCAGTGCGTGCAGGGCCTGATCGCGCAGTTCCAGCGCGTAAGCCTTGGCGGCGTCGAGACCGAGCAGGGCCGGGTAGGTCGGCTTGTCGCGGGCGATGTCGGCACCCTGGCGTTTGCCGAGGGTTTCGGTATCGCTTTCGACGTCGAGGATGTCGTCCTGGACCTGGAACGCCAGACCGATGGCCTGTGCATAAGTCTGCAGCGACTTCAGTTCATCCTTCTCGGCACGGCCGCTGGCCAGCGCGCCAAGTTTGACGCTGACCTCGATCAGCGCGCCGGTCTTGTGCCGGTGCATTTGTTCCAAAGCTTTCTGGTCGAGCTTGAGGCCGACCGAACCGAGATCGATGGCCTGACCGCCGACCATGCCGGCCGGGCCTGCCGCGTGCGCCAGCGCTGTGACCTGTTGCAGGCGGATGTCTGCGCTCAGGTCGCTCAGGCGCGGGTCGAGCAGGGCGCTGAAGGCCAGACTCTGCAGGCCGTCACCGGCAAGGATCGCGCAGGCTTCGTCGAATTTCTTGTGAGTGGTCGGCTGGCCGCGACGCAGATCGTCGTCGTCCATCGCTGGCAAATCATCGTGTACCAGCGAATACGCATGGATCAGCTCAACCGCACTCGCCGCGCCGTTGGCCTGTTCGGCCTTGCCGCCAAGGGCTTCGCATGCCGCGTAGGCCAGCAGCGGGCGCACGCGTTTGCCGCCGTTCATCACGCTGTAGCGCATGGCTTCATAGAGGCGCGCCAGTTCTGGCAACGGGGCATTGAACAGGGTTTCCAGCGCCGCGTTGACCCGCGCCTGGCTGGTAGCCGAATACGCTGCAATCATTCTGGCTGATCCGCGTCGAAGGGTTCCTCGGCGAGTTCGCCATCGCGCTCCAGCAATACCTGGACCTTCTGCTCGGCCTGGGCCAGCGCCGCCTGGCAGTCACGGGTCAGGCCGATGCCCTGCTCGAAGGCGGTCAGCGAGTCTTCCAGCGACAATTCACCGTTCTCCAGACGCTCCACCAGCGTTTGCAGGTCGGCGAGGGACTGTTCGAAATCCAGTGCAGCTTTTTTGCGGGCCATGGCGGCTAATTCCGGTTGACGTTAAACCGGCGCGACACTAGCAGATAGGGGGGGTATGGGCAAATGAGCGGGCCGACGGACAAGGGTGTCAGTCGGTCGATTCGTCCGGATATTGAATCTGATACCGAGTGCTGCGTCCGCCGCCCGGAAGACGTTGCAGGCAGCCCTTTTCCAGCAGTTCCGCCAAATGTCGAGTGGCCGTGGCTTTGGAGACCTTGGCCACACTCTGGTATTGCGCTGCACTGATACCGTGCTCGAAACCGCGCTCACCACCGTCGAGCAAACGATTGAGCACTTTGATCTGCTCCGCCGACAGCCCGGATTCCCGGTGCGCCTGCCAGAAGCGTGATTTTCCCAACACACTTTCAATCCGCGCGATGGCTTGTTGCAGACTGCGCAGCAAGGTTTGCAGGAACCATGTGAGCCAGTCGGTAATGTCCATCGTGGCTTTCTGGCTCGATTCGAGAATCCGGTAATAGCCCGCACGATCATCGAGGATGCTGGCGGACATCGCATAAAAACGAATCGCCTGCGCTTCGCCCTGAGCCAGTGCGAGATCGGTAAGGGTGCGAGTCAGGCGTCCATTGCCGTCGTCGAATGGATGCAAGGTGACGAACCAGAAATGTGCGATGCCAGCTCGCAAGAATGGATCGAGGCCTGCCTGTTGCCGACTGGCGTCGAACCACTTGAGAAAACTGTCGAGTTGCCGCTCAAGGGCTTGTCGCGGTGGCGCCTCGAAGTGCACGGTCGGACGCTCGATTCGTCCGGAAACCACCTGCATCGGCTCATCGCCGCGTAATGCGCCGACATTGATTGCACGCGAAAGGAAGCCACTCTCCGGTTCTGGAAACAGCCACGAATGCCATTCCAGCAATCGTTCCAGCGTCAGAGGTTCGGCAAAGCGCTGAGTGGCATCGAGCATCAGCTGTGCCAGTCCCTCGCTGCGCTTGCTGACGTTGTGGCCATCAGGCGATTCCAGCCCCAGGCGTCGTGCCAGTGAAGAACGCACGGATTCAACATTCAACTGTTCCCCCTCGATGGCCGAAGAGGTCACGATGTTTTGCAGCAACGCGTCCAGCTCAGTCTGAGCACTCAGGGAATTGCCCACTGATCCCGCCATACCCATCAATTGTCCCTGCGCCTGAACGCATTCGCGCAACAGCGCAGTGAGACGCTCTGCCTGCCAGTTGAAGTCGGGCCAATCGGGCTGTTGCCAGATCCAGTGAGTTGCCATGAAATGCCGTTCCTGAGTGCGTGAGCCGAATAGAAACGCTATTCGGCTCATTTGGTGAGCCGAATATGACGCCTATTCGGCTCATCGTCCACCCGAGGGCGTGATTCCCGCCGCATTTCAAGATGTATCCGATTGTTAAAAAACTGCCGAATCGCTAACCTTCGCGCCTTCTACGACCCGACAGTCACGGGTCTTTCAGACGAAACGCAGTTTTCAGCGCTGTGAAGTACCGAGGATCGGGTGCAAGGTTTCGTTCAGGCATGGCAGGAGGCATCACATGCGTTCACTTCTTTTGCTGCTGATCGGGTTGGCCTGCGCGCCCGCGCTGCTGGCGGCGCCGAGTGCGGAGCTGTCGGAGCCGGTGGGTGGCTGGCGTTATCACGGGCTGCTCGATCGCACGGAAAACCCGCAGGTCGCCTATCCGACGCCGCCCATCGATCGCGGCATCCAGCGCAATCGCACGATGATCGAGGGCCAGCTCAAGGCCATCGGGCATCTGCGTCCGCCCCACAGCCTGGCGGTGAACGGCAATCCACTGAATCTGTACACCGACGACCAGGGCCGTTTCGCCCGGCCGTATGCGTTCGGCGCCGGTTCCAACAGCGTCGAGGTGATCAGCGCTGACGGCCAGTCGCTCAAGCGCGTTCAATTCTACGAAGCCAACAATTTGCGCGCGCCGGCGCGGATCCGCGTGGTACTGGGTTGGGACGATCCTAAAGCCGAACTCGACCTGCACGTCATTACGCCTGACGGCCAGCACGCCTTCTGGGCGCGTCCGGCGATGAGCAACGGCGGTGGCCTCGATCCGGACGGCGTCGACGGCCCCGGCCCGGAAATGTTCACCATGACCGCGCCGCTGCACGGCACCTATCTGGTTTACGTCAACTATTGGGGCAACTTCGGTAACGGCGGCTATAACTTCGAGGAGGCCAGCAACCAGAACGAGGTCATCACCTCGCAAATCACGCTGGTACTCAACGAAAACACCGTCGACGAAAAACGCGAAACGTTCATCGTGCCCCTGCGGGCTATCGGTGATCTGCTGCTGGTCAAGACTTTCAACTATTAAGCATCCCGCACCACGGATGAACTGCCGAGCTTTGGGAACATGAGCGAGAAGATGAGCGAAAACACTGAGACCCCGGCCACCGATACGCCCGCCGCCAAACCTTCCCGGCGCTGGCCGTTGCTGGCGGTCGGGCTGTGCCTGGTGGCCGGCGTGGCGGGCGGGCTCGGCTGGCTGATGCACAAACCCAAGGCGCCGCCAGCGGAATTGGCCAGCGACAAGCTCGGCCTGAGCCGCCCGGACGCGCTGCTGGAAACCCGCTCCCTGAGCCAGTTGCCCAAGGATTTGCTGACGGTGCCGTTCCTCAAAGCCACGCTCACCGAGGATTTCGTCTTCTATTACGAAACCCACGCCGATCGTCTCGGCTTGATCGGCAGTCTGCGGCGGATCATCTACGAGCATGACCTGAAGCTGCAAGACAGCCTGATCGAGCAACTCTTCGATCAACCGGCGGACGTGGCGCTGTGGCGCGGCGCCGATGGTCGTTTGAAGGATTTCCTGCTGGTGATGGATCGCGGCGGGCTGGCCAAAGTGCTGGAGCCGCTGGCGAAAGTCGCGCTGGATGATTCGCAACTGAGCGTGTTCAGCACCCTGAAAGTCGGCGGCGACGAAGTGCCGCTGTATCAACTGACCTACAACGCCGGCAAATCCCTGCTGTTCGGCTCCCGTGGCGACAAACTGGTGGTGCTGTCGAACCCGGCCAAGTTCTACGATCCGGAAAACGGCGCTTCCGAAGAGTCCGGCCATGTCTCGCCGCAAGCCCTCGCGGCGCTGCTCAACGGTGAAAAACTGTTTCCCGAGGCGTTCGGGCTGCCGGTCAAGACGCCTGAAACCAGGCAGCGTCTGTCGGTCAATTCCAGCGTCCTGGCCATGGGGTACCAGCGTTTCATTCCGAATTTCGCCGGTCTGCGTTTCGACATGGACGACAAGGGCTGGCACAGCTTTCTGGCCATGGATGAACTGGACAACCAGCCGGACTTCGATTTCAAACCGGTCTGGCAAGCCATGCCGCTGGGCGCCAGTGCCTGCGTGACCTTGCCGGTCGCTGCCGAGCCGCAGAAACCGTTGCTGGTGAAGCTCGGTGCCGAAGAGGCAGTGGCGCAGAAACTCACCGAACATGTTGCCGGCGCGGCGGGCCTGTGCTGGTACGCCGATTCGCGGTTGTACACGCCGTTGCTGGTGGCCAGTCTGAACGACGAAGACAACGGCAAGCTCGACGCGGATATCGGCACATTGTTCGATTCGATGGTCGGCGCCTACGAAAGCAAGGTCGACGAGCATGCGTTCCCGGTGGTCGAAAGGCAGGAAGGCCAGAGCCACCTCTGGCAGCGTCAGGTCAGCTCCAACTTTGGCCCGTACGCGGCCAGGGATGCCGAGAACCCGGATGCAATCACCGGCCGTGCCTTCATGAAAGTCAGCCTGGCGCGCCACGGTTCGACACTGCTGTTTTCCCTCGACGACAAACTGGTCGACAAGGCCATCGGCACCCTCGACAAGCGCTTCCCGCCGATGGCCGATGTGCTGCCGAAAGACGTGCTGATGCCAATCTATTTCGGCCCGGATTCAATGGCACAGCTGATCCAGCAGGAAACCCTCGACAGCCTGCCGCAGGACATGGAGCCGGTGTTCTACAACGCTGCGCAAACCTACCTGATCCCGAAACTGCGCACCCTCGGCGGCATGGGCAAATACGCCCTGACTCTGCCCGAGGGCAGCGAACCTGACGGTCACTGGCAATGGTTGCCGCTGGAGTGGAAAGCGCTGTGACGACATTGATCCGCAGCCTCGGCTTGCTCGCGCTGTTACTGAGCGCGGGTGCCCGAGCGGTCGAAACGCCGGCACTCGATCCTGCGCAGTCCCAGGTTTTTCGCGCCTGGTTCGTGCGCATCGCTCAGGAGCAGTTGAGCAAAGGCCCGAGCCCGCGCTGGTATCAGCAGGACTGCGCCGGGCTGGTGCGGTTTGCCGCCAACGAAGCGCTGAAAGTCCATGATGACAAATGGCTGCGCAGCAATGGCGTGTCCAACCGCTACCTGCCGCCGGAGCTGGATCTGAGCGCCGATCAGCGCCAGCTCGCCCAGCAATGGCAGCAGGGCGGCGGCAAGGTCGGGCCCTACGTCAACGCAATCAAACTGATTCAGTTCAACAGCCATCTGATCGGCCGCGACGTGTCCCAGGCACGGCCCGGCGATCTGATGTTTTTCGATCAGGGCGACGACCAGCACCTGATGATCTGGATGGGCCGCTACATCGCCTATCACACCGGCACGACCACCCCAACCGACAACGGCATGCGTTCGGCAAGCCTGCAGCAACTCATGACATGGAAGGACACCCGATGGATACCCGACGCAGCCAACCCCAACTTCATCGGCGTCTATCGACTGAACTTTCTCTCCCAATGACCGGTGCCCGCATGCTGCGTTTACTGCCTTTTCTGTTGCTCTTGGCCCTGCCGTTTTCGGCGGTGAATGCCGAAGACTCCGTGGAGCCAAGCGGCTACACGCCGGTCTCCGGTGAAAGCTTTTTCCTGCTGGCCGACAGCAGTTTCGCCGCCGACGAGCAGGCGGTGGTGCGCCTCGAAGCACCGGGCCGTGATTACCGCCGTTTCCGTATGGAACCGTACGGCGGCGCCGACATTCGGGTGTACAAGATCGACAAGCCGCTGGACTTCCTCAAGCGCCAGAAAAACCTGCACCGCGTGGTCAGCGACGGCCAGTTCAAGGGCGAAGGCCTGTCGAACACCCTCGCGTACCTGTGGGACAACTGGTACCGCAAATCCCGTCGGGTGATGCAGCGTGCGTTCTCCTACGAGTCGCGTCAGCAAGTCACCGAAGAGGTGCCGGAGCTGAAGATGGGCAACGCCATCGCTGCGCCAACGCCGTACGACGCGCAGCCGCAGTTCGCCCTGATTCCGGGCCTGCCGGTGGTCAGCCAGTTCCGCTATCCGCTGTGGCAGGCCAAGCCGATCCAGCCGCCGACAGGCGTGAGTCTGGCCGGGTCTTCCAGCGAGTTCGTCAGCGTTGCGCCGGGCAACGTCTACATACCGCTGGGCAATCTGAAACCGGGCCTGTATCTGGTCGAAGCGCTGATCGGCAAGTACCGCGCGACCACCATGGTTTTCGTTTCCAACACCGTGGCGGTGAGCAAGATTGCCGGTGATGAATTGCTGGTGTGGGCCGCGCGCAAACACGAAGGCAGCTCGGTGCCGAAGGTCAATGTGCTGTGGACCGACGGCCTCGGCGTGATGAGCAGCGGCGCTACCGACAACGACGGTTTGCTGCGCCTGAAACACGTCAGCCCGGAGCGTTCGTTCGTCATCGGCGAGGACGAAGAGGGCGGCGTATTCGTCTCGGAAAACTTCTATTACGACAGCGAAATCTACGACACCAAACTCTACGCCTTCACCGACCGGCCGCTGTATCGCCCGGGTGATTGGGTGTCGCTGAAAATCGTTGGCCGCGAATTCAAGAACGCCCGGGATTCGGTATTGCCGGGGGCGGCGGACGTCAATGTCAGCGTGCTTGATGCGACGGGCACCGAGTTGCAGCGTCTCGATCTGAAGCTCGATTCGAAGGCCGGCACTCAGGGCCGCTTCCAGTTGCCGGACAACGCCGTGGCCGGTGGTTACGAGCTGCGTTTCAACTACAAGGATCAGGCCTACAGCAGCGCGTTCCGGGTGGCGGAGTACATCAAGCCGCACTTTGAAATTTCGCTGAATCTGGCCAGGCAGGACTACCGCACGGGCGAACCGGTGAAGGGCAGCCTGGTGCTGCTGTACCCGGATGGCAAACCGGTGGCCAACGCCAAGCTGACCCTGAGCCTGCGCGCCCAGCAACTGTCGATGGTCGACAACGAGCTGCAATACCTCGGGCAATTCCCGGTGGAGCTGACCAGCACCGAACTGACCACCGACAGCAAGGGCAATGCGACCCTTGACCTGCCGGCCGCCGACAAGCCGAGCCGCTACATGCTCACCGTGTTTGCCAGCGATGGCGCGGCGTACCGGGTCAAGACCACCAAGGAAATCCTCATCGACCGGGGCGCCGCGAGCTTCCGTCTGACTGCGCCACAGCGTTTCAGTGCGGTCGGTGACAAGGTCGCGTTCAGCTACGCCAACGAGGGTGGCAGCGAACAGGCGCAGGCCGTGGTGCCGAGCAGCTACCGCTGGGTACGTCTGGAAGACCAGAGCACGGGCGAAGGCAAACTGGCGGCGAAAGACAAAGGCTTCAGCGTGACGTTTGATCGTCCGGGCACCTACAACCTGTCGCTGAAAGATCAGCACGGTCGAGTGCTTGGCGCGACCGGTCATTCGGTCACCGGTGACGGCGTCAAGGCTGTGCCGGGCACCGTGGAGATCGTCCTCGACAAGCCCGAGTACAAGGCCGGCGACGAAGCACTGGCGCTGATCACCTTCCCGGAGCCAGTCAGCGATGCGCTGCTGTCGCTGGAGCGTGACAAGGTCGAAGCTACCGCGCTGCTGGCCAAGGGCGGCGACTGGCTGAAACTGGAAAAGCTCAGCGACACCCAATACCGCGCGCGCATCCCGGTGAAGAACAACTTCGCGCCGAACCTGACATTCTCGGTGCTCTACACCAAGGGCGGTCAGTACAGCTTCCAGAACGCCGGGATCAAGGTCGTCGCCCCGCAGATCGACGTGGCGATCAAGACTGACAAAGAGACTTATCAACCGGGCGATACCGTGACGGTCGACCTGACCACGCAATTCGCCGGCAAGGCTGTGCCGGCGCACCTGACGGTCAGCGTGGTCGATGAAATGGTCTACGCGCTGCAACCTGAGGTCGCGCCGACCATCGACCAGTTCTTCTACCACCCGCGCCGCAACAACGTGCGCACCAGCGCCAGCCTGTCGTTCATCAGCTACGACGTGGCATTGCCGGGCAGCCCCGGTGCACCGGGCAAAGCCAACCGCAGCGAACGTGGGGTGAAAGTGCTGGAGCGGCCGCGCCGCGAAGACGTCGACACCGCTGCATGGCAGCCGGAATTGCTGACCGACGCCGACGGCAAGACGCGCTTCACTTTCAAGATGCCGGACTCGCTGACCCGCTGGCGCATCACCGCGCGGGCGATTGCCGATGACGGTCAGGTCGGACAGAAGAAGCAGTTCGTCCGCTCGGAAAAGCCGCTGTACCTGAAGTGGAGCGGGCCGAGCAAATTCCGCAAGGGCGATCAGCCGCAGCTTGGCGTGTTCGCCTTCAGTCAGGCCGAGAAACCGGTCAAGGCTGAGTTGGTAACGCACTACGCCAGCGCCGAACAGCGCCTGCCGGTGACCCTCAACAACGGCATCAACTACCTGCCGCTGCCGGCCTTCGCATTGGCCACCGGCGAGTGGACCGCCGAGCTGGTGCAGGACGGCAAAACCGCCGATGCCCTTGCTGTGCGCCTGACGGCGACCGGCGAAGGCTGGCAAGTGACGCAGACCCAGAGCCTTGACGTGGCCAGCGGCGACACACCGTTGAGCCTGCCGGCAGACGCGACCGACATTCGCCTGCGTCTGGATGACAGCCCGCAGGCGCTGTTCCGCTCTGCCCTCGATGATCTGCTCAGCTATCCGTACGGCGGCGTCGAACAGACCGCCAGCCGTTTGCTGCCGCTGAGCATCGCTTATCCGTCGCTGGCGTCGAGCCCGCAGATCCGCGACCGCTTGCGCCTGATCATGCAGAACAGTCGTCTGCGCCTGGTGCAAATGGCCGGGCCGTCGGCGAGCTTTACCTGGTGGGGCTTCGACGGCGAGCCGGATGCGTTCCTCACCGCTTACGCCTATTACGCCGACTGGAACGCCAGTCAGGTGCTGGAGCTGACCTTGCCGCCGGAACACTGGCAGCGGGTGCTGGAGGTTTACGCCAAGCAGGCGCCGAACACGCCATTGCTGCAACGGGCGCTGATCCTGTCGTTCGCCAAGCAGATGCACTTGCCGGTCAACACGCTGCTCAGCGGCTTGATGGAGGATCTGGCCAGGGCCGGGGAAGGCAATGCCGAAACCCTGATGGACGACGGCGAAGACAGTCTGGTGATGGGCGATCCGGATTCGGCACTCGGTCTGGCGGCGGCGCGGGCCTTGACCGCATCGCTGGCCACCCAGTCGAAAGTCGCTTTGCCGGACGCGTTCAACCGTCAGCTGGGCGCTGCGCAACAGCGTTTGGCCGTCAGTTCGCAGCCGTTTGCCGAAGCGCTAAACCTGTCCCTGCAACCGTTCGATCAGGCTCGCGCGACAGCGTTGTTGCAACGCCTGCTTCCGCAGCAATCGACCCTCGAACGTGCGCTGGCGCTGACCTGGCTGCAACGCAGCATCGCCCAGGCGTCGCCGACCATCGCGCTGGCGCCGGGCGAAGGCTGGAAGAAAAACCATGGCGCGACCGGTGAGATGTACTGGACGTGGCAGGGCGCTGCGGCGGTGCCGAGCGTGTTGACGGTGGCGGGCACTCAGGAGCGTCCATTGCGTGCCGCGTTGAGCTTCCAGACCCAGCAACCGGCGGTCGATCCGATGGCGGTGACCATCACTCGTCGCCTGTCGCGCCTGGTGCCGGGTGACGAAGCGTTCACCTTCAAACTGGAGCCCGTCGGCAGCAAGCCGCTGTCGAGTGACAGTCTGTATCTGGACGAAGTGATCCTCACCAGCAAGGCACCGAAACCGCTGCGCTACGGCATGCTCGAAGTGCCGTTGCCGCCGGGCGCCGATGTCGAGCGCACCACGTGGGGCATCAAGTTGCAGGGCAAGGACGGCACCGAGCCGACTGCGCTGGAGAAAGCACGTTTCGAACCGGGCCAACTGGTCTACGCGGTGCCGGTGGATGCGCTGAGCGGTGAATTGCGTCTGCGGCATCTGGTGCGTTTCTCGCAGAAAGGCCAGTTCAATCTGCCGCCGGTGCGTTTCACTCAGGTCTACGCGCCACAGCACCGGGCCCAGGAAGCGAAAGCGGCCCTCGGTCAAGTCACGGTCAACTGACATGACCCGGCCGCTGCTGTGGCTGCTGATGTGTGTGATTCCTGCGCTGGCGACGGCGCAGGATGAGCCGTTGCGCGTGGCCTACAAGGGCGAGCTGCTGTCGCTGAATACCACGCAACTGACTGCTCGCGAGGCGTTGCCTTCATCGCTGGACACGCCGCTGGGCAGTTTGTGGAAGGTGTTCGTTTACGCGTGGCTGGTGGATACCGGTGCTCGCGAGCCGGCTTATGAGTGTCGTGGGCAGTCGAAGGAAGAAGTCTATTGCTGCACGGCGGGCGGGAAGATTGAGCGTGATCAGGCGCTGGTGAAATCCTGCGGGCTGTATTTCGAGCCGGCGCGGTTGGGCATAACCGCTGGCGATTGGAGAGCCTATTGGCAGACGCGACCGGCGCCGTCGTGGTTGCTGGATTTGCCATCGGTGCAACCGGCTACTCGGGTGTCCGTGGCTGACTTGTTGAAGGTTTTATCCTGGTTGCCGGCTCAGGATCAGATGCGCCGCGTGCTTCTTGATGTCGTCTTGAACGCGGCGGACGGCAATGTTGTCGGTGAGCTTGGCGGACGTTTGCGGGTGAAGACCTGGAGCTGGCTCGGCGATCAGGATCCGCAATCACGTCAGGGCGGTTTCGCTGGCTGGACGGCAGATGGATCGCCGATCTGGGCCGGTGGCCGGGGCACCAGTCAGATGGTTCTGCGGCATTACGGTTCGGCGTTGGCGACGGTTTTGCCCGCGTCATGGCCGGCGGAAGCGGGAAGTTGCGTTGAGGTCGGACTGTTCTCGCGTTATCCGGTTTCGCGGGTTCTGGCAGGTGAACGCGTTGCTGGCTCCGGCCCGTTGCAGGGTGATTACCGCGTCGAATTCGCCAACGGCAATGCGCTGGATATCCACAGTGAAGGCGAACTGTTTCTGCTCAACGACAAGCTTGTGGCGCGGCTGGAACGCGAAGAGTACGTCGCCCGGGTGTTGGAGCGCGAAGCCAAACCGGAACCTGCCGAAGCGGCCAAAGCGTTGGCCGTGGCGATTCGCACGTATCTGCTGCAAAACGCCACGCGCAATGGCGAATGTCTGAGCATCGACGACAGCAGCACCCGCCAACGTGTCGCACCACGTCCAGCCTCCGCCGAATCACGCAACATCGCCGCATGGACGGCGGATCTGGTGCTGGCCGGCAGCACCGTCACCTATCACTCCGATCAACCCGGCCCCGACAAACTCGCCTGGCAGCAGGCCGTCGAACAAGCCAATGCCGGCCAGCGTTACGACGCGATCCTGCTGCATGCTTATCCGCGCGCGAGCCTCAGCCGTTGGGACAACCCGGTGGCGTCCTGCGAAGCGCTGCCCGCCGCGCAGGACTGGCTGCAAAAGCAACGGCGCGGCTGGCGTCCGAAGCTGGAAAGCGAAACCGGCTACAGCGAAGTCAGCACATTCGCCGTCTGCAAACTCGCCTTCGGCCGCCCCTTCGTCGACCGCGAACGCCAGCGCATCTACGTGCGCGGCGTGCTGTCGTTACAGGATCGTCTCGACCTGACTCACGAATACTTGCACCTGGCCTTTGAAGCACACCCCAACGGCCAGGATGAAACCTATATCGAAGGGCTCGCCCGTCACCTTTTGCTGGAATAGACCATGACACACCGTTATCCACAGGTCTTGCTGTTGCTTTGCGCGTTCGCCGCTGTTTCGCCGGTGATCGCCGCTGACGGCGTCAAACTCGACACCCCGGTCGGCGGCTGGCGCAGCGGCGCGCCTGAAGGCGAGGGCGAAAGCTTTCGCCAGACGGTCAACTACCCGGCCTCCTCGGTGAACACCCCCCTCGGCCAGGCCAACACCGCGCGCATCAGCGGCGAAATCAAGGCCACCCCGAAAAACAAAGAGCCCGGCCGCCTGATCGTCAACGGCGTCAGCATGCCCCTGAAAATCGACGACAGCGGCCGCTTTGATCGCCCGTTCTCCTTCCCCAACGGCAGCAACAGCGTTGAAGTCCGCAGCCCCGACGGTCAGCAACGGCATCGTACGCAATTCCTCAACACCAGCGGCGGCGCCACTCCGGCGAAACTTCGGGTGTTGCTGGCGTGGGACAGTGACGGCACCGACCTCGATCTGCACCTGATCACACCCGACGGCGCACACATCTGGTACGGCGATCGCGTCGCCCCCAACGGCGCGGCCCTGGACGTCGACGTGACCACCGGTTACGGCCCGGAAATCTTCGCCATGCCGGCGCCGATCAAGGGGCAGTATCTGGTGTATGTGAATTATTTTGGCGGTGGGTATCGCGGGGATGATGAAGGTGAGGAAGAGGCGGTACAGCCGCTGACTACGGCGCAGGTGACGGTGATTACCGAGGAAGGGACACCCAGCGAGAAGATGGAGACGTTCCTGGTGCCGATGCGGGCGGTGGGGGAGTTGACGTTGGTGAAGGCGTTTAGTTATCCGTGAGGGTAATTGGGCAGCAGGTTGCTGCCCAATTCCATTCAATCACTCAGGTCGCTAATTCAGGTCGGAAGCTGCTGGTGGTCAGACGCTTGAGCGCAATATCAAGAGACTGATCATCGAACAGTTTGCTCTTGCGCGCCGCAGCACCGGCGCCACCGTCCCAGTGCTTCAATGCTTCGCGCACTGCCGGAACGGTCGCCGATACTCCCTCCCGGCTCAGCAGCCAGTCAACGGTCGCAAGTAACTCCATGCCAAATGGCGATTCAAAACCGTCAATGAGCTGAGCCGTGCGTTCCAAGGCTTGAGAGTATTCCTTGGCCTCAGTCTTGAGATAAGTCTGCAAAAAGGCTTTGCGTTCCTGATCAAACCAAATCACATCGTTTATTCCGGCGTCACTGATTCGCTTGTCACAGTGCAGATAACTGCCATCAAGGTTGTCGAGCAGATGTTCCAGACGATTAGCGTACGGGCCGTATTTATGTGCGACAAACTTGAGGTTGAGCGGGTTCTCGGTGTCCGGCAGCTTCTCGATCGCGCGCTCAAGAAACCAGGCCAGTTTCTGGATTTCCAGCAGGCTGCACTCCATGCCCAACACCCAATAGCGTCGAACCAGCTCGGCGATTAGGGCACGAGCCGGTGTGAGTTTCTCCACACCGCTGCGCTTGGCGACATTCAGATATTGATTGGTAGGCTCGAACACCAGTACGTCGGCATCCAGATCACCCAAAACCTCAACGATTTGTTCGCGGACTTCAGGCCACTTCAATCCACCATTACCAGCACCTAGTGGGGGAACCGCGACGGACTTCACATCGTTCTCAATCAGAAAACGACGCAGGTCATGCAAGCCTTCTGTTATCCAGGCCATCTGCGAAGGTGAACGCCAGTGACGTTTGGTCGGGAAGTTGACGATCCAGCGAGGCCCATCAAGCTCATTGGTGGCGGTCACGTGCATCTTGCCGGTTTCTACTTCCCCGGCCTTGCACGCCGCTGCATATACGCGGTAGTTCTGTGCAAAGCGTTCTTTGAACATCAATGCGATGCCTTTGCCCATCACGCCAACGGTATTCACCGTGTTGACGAGGGCTTCGGTCTTGGCTTCCAGCAGGTTGCCTTGGGTGAATCTGATCATTGGAAATACCATTTGGGACGCGCATGGACTGGCAACGTCAGGCCTCTGGCGGCGACGTCTTGTTCTATGCGTTCTTTCATTGCATCGGTGTGGCACATGATGCCCAGTAGTCCCGTAATCGGCAGGTGATGGTGGATCAGCGCTTCAGCCTGATAACGCTCCATTTTCCGAGGGTCATCAGGATCGCGTTTAAAGTCGCGCCGTTGAAGGATAGACCAATCGATCTGGTCGAGATTCGCCAGATCGCTGTAATAGTCTGTCCAACTCGGATAGGCATGTGCGTTTGTGAAGACAAACGGCAGGCCGAGCTCTTTAACGCGATAAAGGCTTGAGACGAGAATTACGATTTCGTCATTGCTGCGTTGCTGCACACTCCAGCCGGAGTGGATGTTCTGCATCATCACCGAGAAGGGCGTGAAATAGAAGGGCACGTAGTCGGCCAGGACGCCCTCGGGTGCGATAGGCACCTGACGGGAACGGCGCTTGTCGATCAAGTCGACGTTGCCGATGTTCACGTACTGAGCTGACTGTACTTCCGAGTTCGCGCAATGCAGACCGTTGTCCAGAATCCAGGGCAGGTTATCGCGATGGACGATACGCCAAATCAGAGCTTTCTCTGGATTCAGGCTGGTGTAGTTCATTTATAGGAACATTCCGGGGTTCACGCTGATAGGGGTCACGAGTTTGGCCACGCGCATTTTAGCCTCACAAAGTGTTTTAACCTCCTCGTTCGGAACATAAATCCTCGAAAAGGTTTTGGGATTTACGACTCTCGGAGAAAGGCATTCGGCCATGCAGACGTTTTTGCATTCGGAATTCTGGTAGGCCCGGGTGTTCATTAACTCCCAATTGATCGCTTCAAAACCTTCGTTGTATTCCAGCACCTGGATGTCGTCATCAGCGAGCGGGTGCCGAGGGATGACTTTCCAGCCATTCTGCTTGGCAAATGTCCGAAAGACCGAAATCAGGACAAATTTATCTTTTGGCCGATCAAGCTGCACTCGCCCATCAAACGGGTTCGCAGCAAACCAATGGAAAGGTACAAAGCGATCAAGGTTATAAGCTTTGCGCTTCTTGATAATTTCGCTGTCCGCTACGTCGGTAAAACCTTCAAGGTCTGCGCGGGGCTTTAGGCCGTCCTTGAAAATCCCATTCAGGTTTTCAACGGAGGTGAGGTGGTATACGAAGAATTGATCCTTGATGTTGACTTCCGACATTGTGGTCTCCTTGACCTGCGCATCAACCTAAACTGGATTCAGTCCCGGCCTCGCCCCGTGCTGATGTAACCCTCGATCCGTGGGGGTTGGTAGAACAGTTGATGTGATTCTAGTGTGCCATCACTTTTAACCACAAGCCCCATAAGGAAATGGGCTGGTCAACGTCAAACAGCACAACTCCTGCGCTCACTCCTCATCAAAATAATCGCGATCCAGCGTCGGCAATCGCAACAAGCGAGATGTCACACCTACCTCATGATCCAGCATCAGGTGCACCAGCCGCATACCGTCGACCAACACAATTCCATCCACCGATTTGGCGAAGTCGACAGCGTTAGCCGTAAAGCCAGAAGTGGTAATAAACACACCACGTTTGGCTTTTTGTCCGGCGAGCGCGCCATAGAACGCCTGTAACTCAGGTCGGCCAACCGTGTTCTGCCAACGCTTGGCCTGAACGTAAACCTTCTCCAGCCCCAATTTATCGAGCGAGATAATGCCGTCGATGCCGGCATCACCAGAACCTCCGACGATGAACATGCCTTCAAAAATGATTATTCGGAAACGTTGCAAAAGTTTGCACTTGATCAGATTGAAGAGACCGAAATAGGGGAGGAAGAAGCTTCCAAGCTCTTGGAATACACGTTTGTTTATCTCAAGTCTGGGCCGGAGATATCACTTTGTGCGGAGGCAGACGACCTATTTTCACTCAGCCTTGATGTTGATTGCCAAAGCCCAGAACGCATAGTTTTGAGAGATCAGCACAGTGGTGAGTTTAATTTTTTCCCTGCGCATAACGTTGCACTGATCAATATGCCACTGACCCAGTATCAAAGCGCGGCTCGTATCTCGATGGACGAGTTGGCGAACAGTTGATCTCTTCATGTCGTCAAATTTCAGGCATTAAAAAGCCGGCTTGTGGCCGGCTTCTCGGGGACTGGCTTGGTTTATTTTTGGTAAACCGCGCCAGCCTTCAAAACGTACATCCGGATCTTGCGTCCGGCTGTGGGACTTGGTCAGACAGTGGTCTGCCGCGTCAGGCGTCATCTGGGCCGCTTGGCGGGTCGATGCGCGAATGTGGGGCGCAGGATACTGAGTTTTGTTGGGGATTCCCAGTCTCAAGTGCGGATTAGAGCGATTTCTGCGGCAGGACGCGGGGATTTGTACCGTGTAGCCGGGCCTCTTTGCAGGCTAGCCAAGGGCCGGGAGTGACAGAGGGTCAGAGAAACGGCACCACCGGTCGCCGCTTGCCCAGCGTCGACCACCAGAACACCCACCCCAATACATGAATCCTCTGCTCCTCGATCTGCGCGGCGCGGAAGATTTCGTCCGGGTATTCGGCGCTGTTGTGGCTGCGCAGGCGCAGGGCGTTGCCGGGCATGCGGTGCAGGTATTTGATGCGCAGCATGCCGTCGTGCTCGATGGCGTAGATTTCGCCGTCCACCACCTGGGTGAGGCCGCGGTCGATGGCGAGGGTGGAGCCGTCTTCGATTTTCTCGGCCATGCTGTTGCCGATCATGTGGGTGCAGATGGCGTCGGAGTGGCGGATTTCCAGGGCTTCGAGGTGGCTGCGGGGCAGGCGGATGGTTTGGTCCGGGTCTTTGATGACGTGGGTCTTGTCGGAGCCAGGGGCAGTGGGGGCTTCCTTGTAGAGCGGCAATTCGATGTCGTTGGTTTCGAGCACCGTGTAGACGCCGCGAATGGCATGGGCATCGAGAATGTCGCCCGAGTCCGTATGCAGGTGCGGGGCCTCTTTCGGGCCTTCGCCGGTCTTCAGCCATTGGCTGTTGACGGACAGCAGGCGTGCGACCTCTTCCAGGCGGTACGCGGGTACGCCCCGGGTGTACCAGTTATGAACGTTTTGGGCTTCCGTGCCCCAGAACTTTGCGAATCCCGTGGTGGTGATGTTCGCAGCTTCCAGGAGTGCCTTGAATCTTGGACCGCTAGTGTTCTTTCTCATAAACGCGAGTCTACGGCCGGCCTAGAGCGGTTTGAATAAACCTTGCGTTCAAAATCAGGGCAAATTTTGCGACGGGATGTAAGACGTCATTGTGGGAAATTACACACACTAAAACTTTTCTGTAGGCCGCTATAAACAAGCTGTTTAAGCACTGGGCGGCCAGGCACAAAAAACCCCGGATCAACCGGGGTTTTCTTCAAGCGTGTCGCAGGTCGCGAGGCTTAGCCTTTGTAGGCAGCAACCGACTTGGTGATCGCGGCGCGGGCGGCGTCTGCACCGTCCCAGCCTTCGATTTTCACCCATTTGCCTTTTTCGAGATCTTTGTAGTTCGCGAAGAAGTGCTCGATCTGCTGGATCAGCAGGGCTGGCAGGTCGGTGTATTCCTTGACGTCCACGTACAGCTGGGACAGCTTGTCGTGCGGAACTGCGATGACTTTGGCATCGCCGCCGCCGTCGTCGGTCATGTTCAGGATGCCGACCGGACGGGCGCGGATTACCGAACCTGGAGCAACCGGGTAAGGGGTTACGACCAGGACGTCCAGGGGATCACCGTCGTCAGCCAGGGTGTTTGGGATGTAACCGTAGTTGGCCGGGTAGAACATCGGGGTGGCCATGAAACGGTCAACGAACAGGCAATCGCTGTCTTTGTCGATTTCGTATTTGATCGGCGCGTGGTTGGCCGGGATCTCGATCGCGACGTAGATGTCGTTCGGCAGGTCTTTGCCAGCCGGAATCTTGCTGTAGCTCATTGGGCGTTGCCCCCGTTAGTTGACCAAAAACACTTGGCCGGATTGACCAAAAAGTGGCGGCGATTATAGGCATATTCTGCCGTGGACGCCACGTACCGGAAGTCGTGCAGACCTTTACTCGTGAGCCTGATAGACCGGGTCGGTGGCTTGAAGTTGCTTCAGGCGGGCCAACGGATCCTGGCGGTAGAAAAGGCGCAACTGCGCATACACCTGTGGATAAGCCTCGTGCAGCAGATCCGGAGCGCTGAAGAAGTACTCGCTGGTGACGGCGAAGAATTCGGCCGGGTTCTCGGCGGCATACGGGTCGATGGCGGTTTCGGCATCGGGGTTGCGGTCGAGCTGGCGATTGAGGTCGTCGTATGCCGTCTGCATCACCTCGGCCCAGTCGCTGACCCGCATATCGGCGTGCAGCGGTGGCAGGCCGTTGGCGTCGCCGTTGAGCATGTCGAGTTTGTGTGCGAGTTCGTGGATCACCAGGTTATAGCCTTCCCAGCCACCACTGGCCATCACGCCGGGCCAGGCGAGGATGATTGGCCCTTGTTGCCACGCTTCGCCGCTGTGTTCGCCGTCCCATTCATGCTCGACGCCGCTGGCATCGCGATGGCGTTGGGGGCTGAGGAAGTCGTCGGGGTAGAGGACGATTTCGTGGAAACCCTGATACCAGTTCAGATCGCCGAGATGCAAAAGCGGCAATTGGGCCTGGGCGGCGAGCAGCAGGCGCTGTTCCTGATGCAGTTCGACGCCGGGCAGGGCGGTCAGGTGTTTGTCTTCGAGGAACAGCACGCTGGCTTCGCGCAGCCACTGGTCTTGCGCGGCAGTGATGCCATCGAGAAAGCTCAGGTGATGACGCACCCGCTGCCACATATCGTCGGCAATCGGGTGCTTGGCCAGAATGCGCCGGCGGCGCCAGGCGCTCAGCGACCACATCGGCTTAGTGCGATTGGGCTTTGGCGCCGCCGAAACGGCTGCGAATCACGCCGATGATCATCGGTACCAGCGACAGCAGGATGATGCCGACCACCAGCAGCGACAGGTTCTTCTTGATGAACGGCACGTTGCCGAAGAAGTAACCGAGCGTGACCAGACCGCCGACCCACAGGACGGTGCCGAACACGCTGAAACCGAAGAAACGCGGGTAAGGCATTTTCGCGACACCGGCAACGAACGGTGCAAAGGTGCGGATGATCGGCAGGAAGCGCGCCAGGGTCACGGTTTTGCCGCCGTGCTTGTCGTAGAAATCGTGGGTCTGTTGCAGGTAATCGCGGCGGAAGATCTTCGAGTTCGGATTGCTGAACAGTTTTTCGCCCGCCGTTCGTCCGATCACGTAGTTGGTGCTGTCGCCCAGGATCGCCGCGAGCATCAGCAGCCCCGCCAGCAACACCGGGTCCATGCCACCACCCGCAGCCACGGCACCGGCGATGAACAACAGGGAATCACCCGGCAGGAATGGCATCACCACCAGACCGGTCTCGCAGAAGATCACCAGAAACAGGATGGCGTAGATCCATGGCCCGTAATTATTCACCAGCAGGTCGAGGTAAACGTCGAGATGCAGGATAAGGTCGAGCGGGTTGAAATCCATGGAGGCACCTGTGGTGATGGCCTGACTCGGCAGGCCTGTGCGGATGACTTCGTGTAAGCCTACAAGCGGGTGTAGTTTTTCTTACAAGCCGGAAAGATCGGGATTATACGGGCTGAGGGGTGAAAAGCGTGTTGGTTTTGTAGCGGGGGATGTCGGTGTGAACAAATGTCGGGTTGGAATTTATTTCGGGGAGGGCGTTCGCTTCCTCCCCGCCGTACGCCCGGCGATCAGAGCTCGTCGCTGATCGGCAGCACGTAGTTCTTGAACTCGGTGTCTTCCTTGAACCCGATGGATTCGTAGGTTTTCTGCGCGACTTCGTTGTCGGCACTGGTGGAGACGCGCATGCGCACAGCCTGGGTTTCCTTGGCCATTTTCTTTGCGGTGCGGATCAGGTTGTCGGCCACCAGTTGGCGGCGGGCGTCTTCGGCGACGTAGATGTCGTTGAGGATCCACACGCGCTTGAGCGACAGGGAGGAAAAGCTCGGATAGAGCTGGCAGAAGCCCATGAGCTTCTTGTCGTCGTCATCGGCCAGCGCCAGGTAGATCACCGATTCCTTGCGTCGCAGGCGCTTTTCGAGAAACGCCCGGGACGAGTCCGGATAGGGCAGGGAGCCGTAAAACTCGCGGTACTTAACGAACAACGGGGTCAGCAAATCCAGGTGTTCGAGGGTCGCTTGGATAATCCGCATGGTAGGTCTCGTCCTTCAAGTGGCTGTCTTCACGTGCTCTGACGGCGATGGGAAACCCGGGCGGCCGTGAATCGATCCTGCCTCAAACCTGCGCAGAAAGGCAATGCGGAAACGGTTCAGGCTGGGGGCGGATCGAGCAGGAAATTACTCTTCATGTCTGCACCGGCTTCCGATTCCAGCGTCTGAACCTGCGCCTCGTCCTTCAGATTGACGCCCGACAGCTGTCGCCGACAGGCTTCGCGCATCAGGTACAGCAGGCGATGCGCCGCCATACCGTAGCTGAGCCCTTCCAGCCGCACGTTGGAGATGCAATTGCGGTAAGCATCCGTGAGACCGACCTTTGGATTGTAGGTGAAATATAAACCCAGGCTGTCCGGCGAACTGAGGCCCGGACGCTCTCCGATCAGCATCACGACCATTTTGGCGCCCAGCAATTGGCCGATTTCATCGCCAATCGCCACCCGCCCTTGTTCCACCAGCACCACCGGCGCGGTCGACCATTGGTCGGCGCTCATCTGTTCCTCCAGTCGGGTCAGGAACGGCAGGGTATGCCGATGCACCGCCAGCGCCGAGAGACCGTCCGCCACAACGATTACCAGATCTACACCGCCCGGATGCGTCTGGGCGTAGTCGCGCAGGGTCTGGGCGGATTGATCGCTCAATTTGCGCCCCAGATCCGGGCGTTGCAGGTAGCTGTTGCGATCCACCGCCGCGCTGTGCAGCAGCAGACTTTCGCGCCGGCGTTCAGCCAGTTGGGCGCTGAGCCCGGCGTGATCGAACGGCAAATGCACTGCGTCCCGGGCCTGCGCGTGGGCGTATTGGAAATCCAGTTGTGCGCGGGTCGGCAGGCTGGTGCCGGTGCGACCGAGGGCGATGCGCGCCGGGGTCAGACGACGCAGCTCCAGCCACGGGTTTTGCGGATCGACGGGCGGTTTTTCCATCTGACTCATCCCAGTTGCGCCAAGGCCTGGCGGAAAGCCGGCGGCAGGTTGTTGCCGAAGCGGACCTTGCCGTCCGCCTGGGTGAAGATGCCCATGTTCGCCAGCCACTGCTCGAACTCCGGTGCCGGCTTCAGGCCCAGGGTCTGACGCGCGTAGAGCGCGTCGTGGAACGAGGTGGTCTGGTAGTTGAGCATGATGTCGTCGGAGCCGGGAATGCCCATGATGAAGTTGATCCCGGCCACGCCCAGCAGGGTCAGCAGGGTGTCCATGTCGTCCTGGTCGGCTTCGGCGTGGTTGGTGTAGCAGATATCGCAGCCCATCGGCACGCCGAGCAACTTGCCGCAGAAGTGGTCTTCGAGGCCGGCGCGGATGATCTGTTTGCCGTTGTAGAGGTATTCCGGGCCGATGAATCCTACAACGGTGTTCACCAGGAACGGCTTGAAATGGCGCGCCACGGCGTAGGCCCTTGTCTCGCAGGTCTGCTGATCGACGCCGTGGTGGGCGTTGGCCGACAACGCGCTGCCCTGACCGGTCTCGAAATACATCAGGTTCTGCCCGAGGGTGCCTCGATTGAGGCTCAGGCCCGCTTCATAACCTTCTCGCAAAATGTTCAGGTTGATACCGAAACTGGCGTTGGCCGCTTCGGTGCCGGCAATCGACTGAAACACCAGATCCAGCGGCACGCCACGGTTGATCGCTTCTATAGAAGTGGTGACGTGGGTCAGCACACAGGCCTGGGTCGGAATGTCGTAGCGCTGGATGATCGCGTCGAGCATTTCCAGCATCGCGCAGATCGAGGCGATGCTGTCGGTGGCCGGGTTGATGCCGATCATGGCGTCGCCGTTGCCGTACAGCAGCCCGTCGAGAATGCTCGCCGCGATGCCGGACGGTTCATCGGTCGGGTGATTGGGTTGCAGCCTTGTGGATAACCTTCCACGCAGGCCGAGGGTTCCGCGAAATTTGGTGACGACGCGGATCTTCTGCGCCACCAGTACCAGATCCTGCACGCGCATGATCTTCGACACGGCGGCGACCATTTCCGGTGTCAGGCCGGGGGCCAGAGCACGCAGGCTGGACTCGTCGGCCGCCTCGCTCAACAGCCAGTCGCGAAAGCCGCCAACCGTTAGATGGCTGACAACCGCGAAGGCCTGTTTGTCATGGCTGTCGATGATCAGCCGGGTGACTTCATCGGCTTCGTAGGGAATCAGCGCTTCCTGCAGGAAATGCGTGAGCGGAATGTCGGCCAGCGCCATTTGCGCGGCCACTCGCTCGCCATCGTTGAGCGCGGCGACGCCGGCCAGGAAATCCCCGGAACGTGCCGGACTGGCCTTGGCCATCACGTCCTTGAGGTTGTCGAAGCGGTAGGTCTGGGCGCCGACGGTATGGGCAAATGCGGCCATTGGGCGCGTTCCTCCTGAATGAATGCTTTTAGTGCAGGCACCGAGCCTGAGGCCCGGTGCCGGTGCAATCCGGATAACGTTCAGACACTTTCGAGCATAGCGTCTGCCGGTGCTTCGGAGCGTTGTTTGGCGGTCAGCTGGAAATACAGGTAACCGGCGGCCATGAAACCGAGGAATACACAGCCGATCAGCGTGTTGAACCAGGCCATGGCCACCAGGCACACCAGCGCCAGGAACAGCGCGATGGCCGGCACCACCGGATAGCCCGGCGCGCGGAAGGTGCGCTCCAGATTCGGCTCGGTTTTGCGCAGTTTGAACAGGCTGAGCATGCTGATGATGTACATCACGATGGCGCCGAACACCGACATGGTGATCATCGCCGCCGTCAGGGTCATGCCTTGCAGATTGACCAGTCCGTCGCTGTAGATCGCCGCGATGCCGACCACGCCGCCGGCCAGGATCGCCCGGTGCGGGGTCTGGAAACGCGAGAGTTTCGCCAGGCCTTTCGGCAGGTAACCGGCCCGGGCCAGGGCGAAGAACTGCCGCGAGTAGCCGAGGATGATCCCGTGGAAACTCGCCACCAGCCCGAACAGACCGATCCACACCAGCATGTGCATCCAGGTCGAATTGTTGCCGACTACCGCTTTCATCGCCTGCGGCAGCGGGTCGTTGATGTTCGACAACTGGCGCCAGTCGCCGACGCCGCCGGCCATCACCATCACGCCGATGGCCAGGAACACCAGGGTCAGGATGCCGCTGACGTAGGCCCGTGGAATCGTGCGTTTCGGGTCCTTGGCTTCCTCGGCCGCCATGGCCGCGCCTTCGATGGCTAGGAAGAACCAGATTGCGAAGGGGATCGCCGCGAAAATGCCGGGAATCGAGCCCATCGTGAACTCATTGGCGCCAGACCAGCCATTCAGCACGAAGTTGCTGAAGCTGAAGCCCGGTGCCACCACGCCCATGAACACCAGCAGTTCGGCGACGGCGAGCACGGTAACCACCAGCTCGAAAGTCGCAGCGATGCTGACGCCGAGAATGTTCAACGTCATGAACACGAAATACGCACCGACTGCCGCGAGTTTGGGGTCGAGCCCCGGATATTGCACATTCAGATACGCGCCGATGGCCATGGCGATGGCCGGCGGGGCGAACACGAATTCGATCAGGGTGGCGATCCCGGCGATCAATCCGCCTTTCTCGCCGAATGCCCGGCGGCTGTAGGCAAACGGCCCGCCTGCATGGGGAATCGCGGTGGTCAGTTCGGTGAAGCTGAAGATGAAACAGGTGTACATGGTCGCGACCATCAGGGCCGTGACCAGGAAACCCAGGGTTCCCGCCGTGCCCCAGCCATAACTCCAGCCGAAGTATTCGCCGGAAATCACCAGGCCGACGGCAATGCCCCAGAGGTGCAGGGTGCCGAGTGTGGGTTTGAGCTGTGTGGTGGAAGTCATAAGTCCTCTCTGTCTTTTTTATTGTTCGATCTGTTGGACTTTCAGGTGCAGCGGTTGAGTGGGTGGATGCTGTTCACGCAGCGGCAGTGTTCATGCAAATCCTGAATGACAGGTACGCAAGGCCCGTGCCAGAGCGGCCAGGCCATGTGTGGTGTGTCAGTCAGGACGCTATCGCCGGCAAGCCGGCTCCCACGAGGATCTGCGCAAGCCCCAGCAGCACCAAAACCTGTGGGAGCTGGCTTGCCAGCGATGGCCAGTTAAAGGGCAACACAGGACTCCCTGTATTGCCCCGAGGTTTTAGAAGAAGCCCAGCGGGTTGATGTCGTAGCTCACCAGCAGGTTTTTGGTCTGTTGGTAATGGTCGAGCATCATCTTGTGGGTTTCACGGCCGACGCCGGACTTCTTGTACCCGCCGAACGCGGCATGCGCCGGGTACAGGTGGTAGCAGTTGGTCCACACGCGACCGGCCTTGATGGCGCGGCCCACGCGATAGGCGCGGTTGATGTCGCGGGTCCAGAGGCCGGCACCCAGGCCGAACTCGGTGTCGTTGGCAATTGCCAGGGCTTCGGCTTCGTCCTTGAAGGTGGTGATGCTCACCACCGGGCCGAAGATTTCTTCCTGGAACACACGCATTTTGTTGGTGCCCTTGAGCAGGGTTGGCTGGATGTAATAACCGGAGGCCAGGTTGCCTTCGAGTTTTTCCACTTTGCCGCCGGTCAGCAGTTCGGCCCCTTCGCCCTTGGCGATTTCCAGGTACGAAAGGATCTTGTCGAATTGCTGCTCGGACGCCTGGGCGCCGACCATGGTGTCGGTGTCGAGTGGGTCACCCCGTTTGATCTGGCTGACCTTTTTCATCACCGCTTCCATGAACTGCGGATAGATCGACTCCTGAACCAGTGCGCGGGACGGGCAGGTGCAGACTTCGCCCTGGTTGAAGAACGCCAGTACCAGACCTTCAGCGGCTTTTTCGATGAAGCTTGGCTCGGCCTGCATGATGTCTTCGAAGAAGATGTTCGGCGATTTGCCGCCCAGCTCAACGGTCGACGGAATGATGTTCTCGGCAGCGCATTTCATGATGTGCGAGCCGACCGGCGTCGAGCCGGTGAAGGCGATCTTGGCGATGCGCTTGCTGGTGGCCAGGGCTTCGCCGGCTTCTTTGCCGAACCCTTGCACCACGTTCAGCACGCCCGGCGGCAGCAGGTCGCCGATCAGCTCCAGCAGCACGCTGATGCCCAGCGGGGTTTGCTCGGCAGGCTTGAGTACCACGCAGTTGCCGGCGGCGAGGGCCGGGGCGAGTTTCCACGCGGCCATCAGAATCGGGAAGTTCCACGGGATGATCTGGCCGACCACGCCCAGTGGTTCATGGATGTGATAGGCCACGGTGTTGCCATCGATCTCGGCGGCGCTGCCTTCCTGGGCGCGCAGGCACCCGGCGAAATAGCGGAAATGGTCGGCCGCCAGCGGGATGTCGGCGTTGAGGGTTTCGCGGATGGCTTTGCCGTTATCCCAGGTTTCGGTGATCGCCAGGGTTTCGAGGTTCTGCTCGATGCGGTCGGCGATTTTCAGCAGGATCAGCGAACGTGCCTGGGCGGAAGTCGAGCCCCAGGCATCGGCAGCGGCATGGGCGGCGTCAAGAGCTTTTTCGATGTCTTCGGCCGTGGAACGCGGGAATTCGGCAATCGGTTGGCCATTCACAGGCGAGGTGTTGGTGAAGTACTGACCTTTGACAGGCGCGACGAACTCGCCGCCGATGTAGTTACCGTACTTGCTCTTGAACGAGACTTTGGCGCCGTCAGTACCGGGGTGAGCGTAACGCATGATGTTCTCCTTGGCTGTTGTATTTATCAGAGAGACGCGCATGAGCGCTTGCTATAAGCGTAGAGCAAAGGTCGGGCCACTGCCGTGCAGGTCAGGCAAATCAAGGCCTTGCGCGATTCCCGTCGGACAAGTGGCAAGCGTCTGTGACGCTATCGGTACAGCTTGGGTGACAGTTTGTACCGCTTCTGGCACAACCCGTGACCGGGCAGTCTTGCCAGCATTGCAAAGACCGGTTGGCTGGAGGATGCTGGGCACCACTTCACGCATGGGCCGATGAGCCTCGGGGAGAATAATAAGAAATGCACGACAACCATTTGAGTCGCCATGCCCAACAGGTTCTCACCGTCACCCAGGGCAAACCGCACCTGCATGGTCCCGGTGCCGACCCGTCGATTGCCCGCTCGTGGCTGCGTTGTCTTGAGGACTATCACCTCGACCCGGCCCTGACCATGGCGCCGACCGTGCTCGAACACGGTCGTGTCCTTGAAAGCCGCGAACGGTTGCAACAGGTGTTGCAGATCGCCGGCAATGAAATGAGCAGCCTGCATCAACAGCTCTCCGGCGCCGGCCACGCGGTACTGCTGACCGACGCGCGCGGGGTGATCCTCAACTGCGTCACCGCCCCCGCCGAACGCAAGATCTTTGAACGCGCCGGCCTGTGGCTGGGCTCCGACTGGAGCGAGGCCTGCGAAGGCACCAACGGCATCGGCACCTGCCTGGTGGAGCGCCAGGCCCTGACCATTCATCAAGACGAACACTTTCGCGGCCGCCACACCGGCCTGACCTGCTCGGCGAGCCCGGTGTTCGACCCGCATGGCGAACTGCTGGCGGTGCTCGACGTTTCCTCGGCGCGACACGACGTCTCGCGCCAGAGCCAGTTCCACACCATGGCACTGGTCAATCTGTCGGCGAAGATGATCGAGAGCTGCTATTTCCTGCGCTGCTTCGATAACCAATGGTTGCTGCGTTTCCATCTCCAGGCCGAATCCGTCGGGCTGTTCAGCGAAGGTTTGCTGGCGTTTGACGGGGAAGGGCGGATCAGCGCAGTCAATCAGAGTGCATTGAACCTGCTCGGGCATATTCGCGGCGGCCTGCTCGGCAAACCGGTGGAGGCGTTTTTCGATTGTTCGCTGGATGAATTGCTCGGGCGCGCCAGTGCCAATGCCAGCGCCAGTTGGCCGTTGCGCACCCGTGACGGTCGGCATCTGTTTGCGGTGCTGCGCGGCGAAACCCGTCGGCCGTTGCCGGTCGCGCCGGCTCCCGCGCTTGTCCAGGCGCCGCGCCTTGCAGGTATTTGCCTCGGTGATGCGGCGTTGCAGGCAGATTTCCGCAAGTCGCTGCGAGTGTTCGAACGCGACGTGCCACTGCTGATCAACGGCGAAACCGGTTCCGGCAAAGAGGCGTTCGCCAAGGCTGTGCATAACGCCAGTCAGCGCGCCGGCAAAGCGTTCGTCGCCCTCAACTGCGCGGCGATTCCCGAAAGCCTGATCGAGAGCGAACTGTTTGGGTATCGCGGGGGCAGTTTCACCGGCGCGCGCAAGGACGGCATGCGCGGCAAGTTACAGCAGGCCGATGGCGGCACGCTGTTCCTCGATGAAATCGGCGACATGCCGCTGGCCTTGCAGACCCGACTGCTGCGAGTGCTCGAAGACCGGCAAGTGGTGCCGATCGGCGGCGAGCCGGAAGCGGTCAACGTGCGGATCATCAGCGCCACTCACCGCAATCTGCTGGAGCGGGTTGGCGACGGCAGTTTCCGTGAAGACCTTTACTACCGGCTCAACGGGCTGGAAGTCGCGTTGCCGCCGTTGCGCGAGCGCAGTGACAAGTCGCAGTTGCTGGATTTCCTGCTGGCCGAAGAGGCAGGCGGGGAAACGATCCTGATCGAAGCGCCGGCGCGGCAGGCATTACTCGGGTTCAACTGGCCGGGCAATGTGCGGCAGATGCGCAATGTGCTGCGCACGCTGGCGGCGTTGTGCGATGAAGGTCGGATCGGGCTCGATGATCTGCCCGCGATGTTCCGGCAGGTGCAGCCGCTCCTGGTCAAGGTCGATGAGTCGTCGTCCGAGCATCCGCTGGAAGATGCCGAGCGGATGGCCTTGCTCAATGCCTTGGAGCACACCCGCTGGCACATGACCCACACGGCGCAGCAGTTGGGCGTCAGTCGCAATACGCTTTATAGAAAGCTGCGCAAGCACGGGATTGCCCGAACCGCCTGAATCTTCGTGCTGATCGTTCCCACGCTCTGCGTGGGAATGCCTCCCCGGACGCTCCGCGTCCGCTTTTGGACGCAGAGCGTCCTGCGCTGCATTCCCACGCGGAGCGTGGGAACGATCAAGGTCGGGTGATCAGCTAAAGAGTGCCATTTCCCCCTCCCTGCGCTAACCTGCGGCCATGTTTTACGAGGTCGACTATGCACATTCATATTCTGGGTATCTGCGGGACTTTCATGGGCTCGATGGCGGTTCTGGCCAAAGAGCTGGGCCATCACGTGACCGGCTCCGATGCCAACGTCTATCCGCCGATGAGCACTCAGCTCGAAGCCCAGGGCATTGAGCTGACCCAGGGTTACGACCCGGCGCAGCTCGATCCGGCACCGGATCTGGTGGTGATCGGTAACGCCATGTCCCGCGGCAACCCGGCAGTGGAATATGTGCTGAACAAAGGCCTGCCGTACGTCTCCGGCCCGCAATGGCTGGCCGACCATGTGCTGCAAGGGCGCTGGGTGCTGGCGGTTGCCGGTACACACGGCAAGACCACCACCAGCAGCATGCTCGCCTGGGTGCTGGAACATGCCGGCATGAGCCCGGGCTTCCTGATCGGCGGCGTGCCGCAGAATTTCTCGGTGTCGGCGCGTCTGGGCGGCACGCCGTTCTTCGTGATCGAGGCCGACGAATACGACAGCGCGTTCTTCGACAAGCGTTCGAAGTTCGTCCACTACCGTCCGCGCACGGCGATCCTCAACAACCTTGAGTTCGATCACGCCGACATTTTCCCTGACTTGCCAGCCATCGAGCGGCAGTTCCACCATTTGGTGCGAACCATCCCCAGCGAAGGCCTGGTGATTCACCCGACCACCGAACCGGCCCTGCAGCGTGTGATCGAGATGGGCTGCTGGACCCCGGTGCAAACCACCGGTGCTGGCGGTCAGTGGCAGGTCAAGTTACTGAAAGACGACGGCTCGGCGTTCGAAGTGATGTTCGAAGGCGTGCCCCAAGGCGTGGTCGAGTGGGAATTGACCGGCCAGCACAACGTCGCCAACGCATTGGCCACTCTGGCGGCGGCGCGTCACGTCGGCGTTGTGCCGTCGATGGGCATCGCCGGGTTGAGCGCGTTCAAGAGCGTGAAGCGCCGGATGGAGAAAGTCGCGGAAGTACGGGGAATCACCATCTACGATGACTTCGCCCACCACCCGACCGCGATTGCCACCACCCTTGATGGCCTGCGCAAACGTATCGGCGATGCGCCGCTGATCGCGATCATCGAGCCGCGCTCCAACTCGATGAAGCTCGGCGCCCACCGTGACGGTCTGCCGGACAGCGTGGTCGATGCCGATCAGGTGATCTGGTACGCCCCGGCCAACCTCGGCTGGGATCTGGCCGGCACCGCCGCGCTGTGCACGGTGCCGTCGATTGTCAGCGACTCGCTGGAAGGCATCATCGAGCGCGTGAAGAGCCAGGCCCAGCCCGGCACCCATGTGGTGATCATGAGCAACGGCGGCTTCGGCGGCCTGCATGGCAAACTCGCCGAGGCGCTGAAATGAGCACTTTTTCCCGTGACGGCGGCCCGGAACGCATCACGCTGGCGATGACCGGCGCGTCCGGCGCCCAGTACGGTTTGCGCCTGCTGGACTGTCTGGTGCGCGAGGATCGCGAGGTGCACTTCCTGATCTCCAAGGCCGCGCAACTGGTGATGGCCACCGAGACGGATGTGTCGCTGCCGGCCAAGCCGCAAATGATGCAGGCGTTCCTCACTGAATACACCGGCGCGGCCGCCGGACAGATTCGGGTCTACGGCAAGGAAGACTGGATGTCGCCGGTGGCCTCGGGCTCCGGCGCTCCGGCGGCGATGGTGGTGGTGCCGTGTTCGACCGGCACCTTGTCGGCCATCGCCACCGGCGCCTGCAACAACTTGATCGAACGGGCGGCGGACGTCACCTTGAAGGAGCGTCGCCAGTTGATTCTGGTGCCGCGCGAAGCGCCGTATTCGAGCATTCACCTGGAGCACATGCTCAAGCTGTCGAACATGGGTGTAACCATCCTGCCAGCCTCGCCGGGCTTCTATCACCAGCCGCAGACCATCGATGACCTGATCGATTTCGTGGTGGCGCGGATTCTCAATCTGCTGGGCATTCCCCAGGACATGCTGCCGCGCTGGGGCGAACACCACCTGAGCAGCGATGAATAAGCTGCTGGCGATCGCGCTGGCGCTGCAACTCACCGGCTGCGCCACGGTGCGCACGCTGGATGCCGCCAAGCCCGGCGCGCCGGTGGTGTATTCCGGCACGCGGCTGGACCTGTACGCCCTGAACGGTGGCTGTTGTGCGATGGACCGGTTCGGCGCGGAGGCCCCGAGCTATCCCGGAGTGGATCTGCCGGCCAGCGCACTGCTCGATACGCTGCTGTTGCCGTTGTCGCTGCTGACGGTGATTGGTGTAGGGTTTCAGGCGACTGGCGGACTGTAAGAATCAAAGGCTCGACCACGCAGGGTCGAGCCTTTGAAACGTCCTACAGCGTGATCGTTTCGGACGGAAAGACGATGTGGTTGGAGAAAACGTCCTGTCCTGCCGGCAACTCAATAATGCGTTTTCCGGCTGTCGCCACGTCATCGATCAACTCGTCATATTCATTCCGGTTCAATTCCCCTGCCCGTGTGCGTGCCTCGATGGCGTCAACGGCGTTCTGATCCGATCCAGTGGCGCGTGTCAGCGCCTGCAGATGGATGTCTTCCACTGTCGCCGCGCGAGTCATGCTTGAGTTGACCAGCCAGACGCGCCTCGACGTGAAGCCGATCGACGACATCGAAACATGACCCTCCATCTTCATGCTCGGGAACCACGTTGTGCCGTCCGCAGGGCTTCGTTCGAGTCGCGTCGGGTTGTAGACGCGATTGTCTTGCCCCGCTACGACCTCGACATTGCGGGTATCGAGCAGGTAGCAAAACTGGATGCGCTGAGCAGGGGGCGTCGAGGTACCGTTGACTGGCTGGTGCGCTCCCTTGCCTGCTATTCCCATGGTTTCATTCGCAAAGCCCATGGCGGTCTTCAGGCTGAACATTGCACTGACAGGTATCTCGCTTGTGGCACCCCTTGCCGATATTGCCTGTGGGACCATGGCCGCGGGCCGGGCTATTTCGAAAGGTGTCCGGTTATCCACTTTGAACATGGCGGGCGTATCGGTCCTGTACAGGTAGTTGTGCTTGTTGCGTTTAAAGCCGCTGATGCGCAACAGCCCTTGAAAGAAGGGATCGGTCAGGCTGGCCTTCAAGAGGCTGGTGCCTTCTCCCTGATTTCTCAGTCGGATGATTTCTGCATGGATTTCCGGCAGAAACGGATCGAAGAGTTTTTCGTTGGTTACCCGGCGGGTGCGTTCTTGATGAGTCCTGACCCACCCGGGCAGCTCATCATTGATCAGATTCTTGAACTGTCCGGTTGGCGACAGCTCCTTGCACAATTTCGCCAGTTGCTGGACGGAGAGGTTGTAGGGCTGGAACCGGGCGAGAACCTGCTCTCGTGATTTGAGCGGTGAGTCAGGATTGGTCCACAGCCTCAGGTAGTCGATCAGTTTTTCGCGCCGGGAAGGGTATTTGCGTTGTTTGACCCAGTCAGGCGGTTTCTGATGAAGCGCAACGTCCCGACGAAAGCGCACGATGTCGGGCCCTTCGATCCTGTAAAGATTCCAGATGTCGACGTCCCGCCAGAAGGGGCGCAGGACGGTCTCTTGATGGATCGAATAATCGGTGGCTTTGACGACGATCAGTCCGGCACCTTCACGAAACGCCAGTTGAGTGAGCGGTCCGTGACTGTCATCCAGGCCAGGTTTGCGCTGCATCTCGACATAACCGTGAAAGTTCGACTTGTCGAGATCCCAGGTGTAGTGGCGCTGATCACCGTACGTCGTCGCAGGAGTGTCCCTCGTCTCGGAAATGTCAGGGTCTGGCTGGCGTGGCAAAGGCGATTCCTGGACGTGTGTTTGGGTTGTCGACCGTTGCGGCAACGGGGATTGCTGGTCAGCTGGAGCGCGGTGCAGGGAGACCGATTCAAGGTGTTTCACCCACTCGGCGGGTGTGCGTTTCTGATGCTCCAGAAGCCGGTTGAACATATCGCGATCCATGTCCGGGCCCAGCCAGCGACGAAGCTCGTCAAACAGATAAACGTTTTCCATCCGGTCTGGCCGGACTCTGGCCCACTGAGGCTTCTTGCCGGTGCTGTGGGCTTCGGTGCGAAAGCGGGTGATATCGGTGCCTTGCAGTCCGTAGAGATTCCAGATGTCGCGGTCCGTCCAGGCGGACAGCAATCGGGCTGGCTGATCGATGGGATAAGCAGGCCGCTCAACACTGACAAACGATCCGTTATCGTCCCGGAAGGCGTGGTGCGACCGAGGTCCGACGGAATCGTCCAGCCGCATTTTCCGGTGCATGACCACGTAGCCGTGGTGGTGAGTCGTGGCGCTGTCCCACACGTAATGCCGGGTGTCGATGTAAACCGGTGGCGTGTTTGATTGTGTGAGGGGCGCAAGAGCCTGTTGTGACGTGTCCTGCGAGCTGACTGCCGGTCGATGGGCCGCAGATTCGATCAGAACGCCGGTTTCGGGTGGCTCGCCAACTCGCCAGGTATTGCTTTGTGCGTCGAAATGCAGGGCCGGGCCGGAGGGGTGTGCTTCCTTTGGTCGCATGGCTCGATAGGTTCCGGCGCCGTCGTCCCAGCCCACCATCACGGTACCGGTCGAGGTGTATTGAACCTCGGCGTAAATACGCCCCCGGTAGATACGCAATCCTTGTGTCATGACGGCAGGCAAAAGCGTTCGCTCCTGTGGTGGCAGCGCGTACTCAAGAATGTTTTCGGCCGGGCGAAGGCTATCGGAGGACGTACTCTCCCGGACTGCGGGAGCCAGGTCCTGGATCAGTAACCCGGGCAATGATTCGCTTGAGGTCAGCTGTGTCGAATGCTGTTGCCCGGAGGGATTGGCGTCCGGCCCCGCAGGCCGGATCTGGCCTGGACGCTCAAGTCGCGGAATCGACAGGGGGATCGATGTATCGGCTGGAGTGCCGGGGGCGCGGGTGCCTTTCGGTGTGGTCTTTTTGGGTGCCATCAGGCGTCCTTTCATTGATTACCTGCTGTCGGGGGCCGTCCGATGACGACATGACGGATGCAGGTGTGCCAGAGGGCACGTTATCCATGAAGGGGGGAGGGGCGTGTGGTAGATAGATAGGGCGCGGTTGTCGAATCGATTCGGCTCATTTCAGAGAGCAGTTCAACACCGGATCCTCTGACTTCATTGAAAGATGATGGTCTGGATCTGCGTTGAACTGCTTCATGCGCGAACTCACTTGCCGAGTTTGCGCAGCTCATCCGATTCGACGATACGTACTCCGTCCTGCTCTTCCAGTGCCAGGCGCCACATGGCACGGGCCAGTTGGCAGGCTTCGATGCCGCGGTATTTGCCGGGAATCAATTTGGAGAACGGCGCGGCAAGCTGCTCGCCCAGGCGCGGCTCGCTGCGTTCGCCGAGCAGCAGGGAAGGTCGGCAAATGGTCAGTTGCGGCCAGTCCTGCGCGCGCAATGCGTATTCCATCTCGCCTTTGACCCGGTTGTAGAACACCGAGGACCGGCGATCGGCCCCCAGGGCACTGATCACGATCAGGTGGCGTGCACCCATTTCCCGGGCGCGCTTGGCGAATGCCACCACCATGTCCAGATCCACGGCGCGGAACGCCTCTTCGGAGCCGGCCTGTTTGATGGTGGTGCCGAGGCAGCAATAGGCGATATCGACCCGACCGGACAGTTGCGGCAGGAAGGTCTGTGGATCGCCGACCGGATTTTCCAGATGCGGATGTTCAGCCAGCGGCCGGCGTGAGGGGGCAAGGACGCGGCTGATCGTCGGTTCGTTGAGCAGACGGTCGAGCAGATGTTCACCGGTCAGTCCGGTGGCTCCGGCAAGCAGGACATGCTGAGGCGTCAAGTACATAGTGTCTCTCCCTTGATACTGTTCAGCTTAGTTGCTCTTTGTTGCTCCGTCGTTCAACGCAGCACTTTGCAAGGCTTTTCTCGCTTGCTGTTTGCGCAGCAGTTGCCAGTGTGCCAGCACGGTTTTCGGTGCCCAGATCTGCGGTTCAGAGGCCTCGAAGTTGTCCGCCAGTTCGCGCTCGGCGACGGTGGCCTTGGCCAGTTTGAAGGCTTGCTCCAGGTCGTCGGTCTGGTTCAGGGCCTGGGCGAACAGGGCGTCGCCGAAGTAGGTGAAGTTGGCCTCCTCGGAGCAACCGAACGACACGCGGTCGGCGCGCGCGGCGGTCATGATCAGCGTGCGCTCATCCTTCAGCGCCGGAATGAAGCCCCCGGAATAGCACGAGGAAATGACGATGATCTTGTCGCGGTTCTTCAGCGGCGCCAGCACGGCGGCAAGTTCATCGGCGGGCAGGTCGGCCAGTTCCATGCGCGGCTGATCGAGCACCAGTTCGTGTTCGGCGGTGCCGTGGCTGCTCAGGTAGATGAAGACCAGATCTTCCGGGCCGCTGCGTTCGGCCAGGGTCTGGGCTGCGCGGCGCAGGTTTTCGCGGGTGGCCATGGGCCGGTCGCCGAGGTGGTCGCGATGGTTGACCAGGCGAATCTGGCCAAACGCGCCGAAACGGCTGGTGAGCATGTTGGCCACGTAATCGGATTCGCGCAGGAACACACTTTGTTTGCCGTCGCCGCCGAGGGTCAGGGTGTACAGCTCCACTGCCGGGGTCGAGGCCGGCACATTGGCCAGCGCCTCGTCGAGCAGGCGACCCTGGGCCAGCAGGCCGAGTTCGAGGGTGTCGGGCAGCAACTTGCCGTCGGCATCGCGCACGCGCTGGCCGTTGATCCAGGTGCCGCTGAGCACGCTGCCATCGGTGAGCACCAGGGTGCCGCGTCCCGAATAGCTGTCGCTGTCGAATCCGCCGACGTAGAAACTGCCATCGGCCAGGTTCAGCCGGCCCTGACCGCTGAAGCGCCAGTCATTGAAATAGCCGATGTAGTGGCTGCCGTCGGCGCCGATCAGTTCGCCCTTGCCGGTCAGCGCGCCTTCCTTGAACTGCCCGAGCCAGACATCTCCATCGGCGTTTTCGTAGCGGCCCTTGCCGTGCAGTTGATTGTTTTTGAAGCCGCCGACATAGATGTCGCCGTCGGCACTGTTGAATGTACCGTTGCCTTCGAGCTGGCCGTTGACGAAGTGGCCGGTGAACTGATTGCCGCTGGCATCGCCGCGCTGGCCTTCGCCATTGGGTTTGCCGTGGGCGAACTGGCCCTGATAGGAGCTGCCGTCATCCAGCTCGAGACGGCCGAGCCCGGAATACTGGTCGGCCTTGAATTCGCCGCGATAGGTCATCGCATTTTCTTTGAGGGTGCCTTCGCCGTCGCGCCGGCCCAGCTTGAAACCACCGGTGTAGCTGCCGGCCGTGGTGGTCAGCGTGCCCTGGCCGTCGAACAGCCCTTGCTGGAAGTTGCCGCGATAGACCTCGCCATTGCTGCCGTGCCATTCGCCCTGGCCGTGCCATTGCCCCTTGTCGAACGCCCCGGCGTACCAGCTGCCGTTGGGGTAGTCGATCCGGCCCTGACCTTGCAGCAAGCCATCGACCAGTTCACCGCGATAGCGGCCGCCGTCGGGCAGACGCGCATCCGGCGGCAAGAGTGATTCGCCGTCGCCACACGCGGCCAGCAACAGGGTCAAGGCAAGGGGAGCAAGAGGAGCGAATGAGCGCATAGCGGGATCCGGGCAATTAGGCGACCGAGTATGCCGCAGCTATGTGACCTTATACAGCCGGCGGGGAGGAGCGGATGCGAAACAGCGTGAGCCGCTTCGCATCCAGGCGCTTAAACGAAGCAGAGCGACAGCGGTTCGGCGATGTAGGCCGGTTTGTCCGAGCCTTCGATCTCCAGGGTGGCGGTGGCCTTGAGCAGCCACTGGCCAGGTTTTTTCTCGGTCACTTCACCGAGGTCGACCTTGAGCCGGACCTTCGAGTTGACCTTGACCGGCTGGATGAAACGTACGCTGTCCAGACCGTAGTTGACCACCATCTTCACGCCTTGCGGCAGGACCAGTATGTCTTCCATCAGTTTGGGGATCAGCGACAACGACAGAAAACCGTGTGCAATGGTGCTGCCAAATGGCGTTTGCGCGGCTTTGACCGGATCGACATGGATGAACTGGTAATCCCCGGTGGCTTCGGCGAACAGGTTGATGCGCTCCTGATCGATGGTGAGCCATTCGGAACGTCCGAGTTCCTTGCCGACATAATCTTTGAGCTCTGCAACTGGAACATAGGGCATTGAGACTCTCCTTGGGTTCATCGGTTTTATAGTTTTTCAGGTGGGGGATTTGACCGCCCTGCGAACCACTGTAGATCATCATGGCGATTTGCTCAGGTCAACCGACCATGCTTTTGGCGAATGCCGATCCATAGCGCAGGCGTGCTTATAATGCCGACGACTTGCAGGTTGGAAAGTAAGACGGAGATGACGGATGTTGCTACGCGGCCTGACGTGGCTGGTGCTGTTTCAATTGCTCGGCACGGCTCTCAATCATTTGCTGTTGCCGGTGCTGCCGGGGCCGATCATCGGCCTTTTGCTGTTGCTGGTATTCCTGATCGTGCGCGGTGAGGTCGGCGAACCGCTGAATCTTGCCGCCGGCAGTCTGTTGCGTTATCTGCCATTGCTGCTGGTGCCGCCAGCGGTGGGCGTGATGGTGTATGCCACGGCGATTGCCGCGGATTTCTGGGCCATCGTCGGGGCGCTGGTGGTCTCGCTGATTCTGTCGATGGCCTTTGCTGGCGTGCTGATGCAGCGCCTGGTCAAGCGTCATGCGCCGCATTCGGAGGAATCCTGATGCTGTTCGACTGGCAAGGTGCCTGGGCGTCGGTGATTCACCACCCGCTGTTCGGCATCGGCATCACCCTGGGCGCTTATCAACTGGTGCTGGCGGCGTTCGAGAAAACCCGCTGGATCTTTCTGCAACCGGTGCTGGTCTCGATGCTGTTGGTGATTGGCGTACTGGTTGGTTGCGGTCTGACTTACGCCGAGTACCGCAAGAGCACGGAAATCCTCAGTATTCTGCTGGGCCCGGCAACCGTCGCGCTGGCGGTGCCGCTGTATCTGAATCTGCGGCGCATCCGCCAATTGTTCTGGCCGATTTTTACTACGCTGGTGATAGGCGGCGTGGTCGCCACGGGCATGGGCGTGGCGCTGGGATGGTGGTTCGGTGCCGATCACATGATCCTGATGACCATGGCACCCAAATCGGTGACCTCGCCGATCGCCATGCTGGTGGCTGAGCAGATCGGCGGTGTCGCGGCACTGGCGGCGGTATTTGTGTTGATCACCGGGGTCATCGGCGCGATCTTCGGTCCGGCGCTGCTGACTCGCCTGGGCGTGCACAGCCCCGAGGCACGCGGCATGGCGCTGGGCATGACGGCACATGCGGTCGGCACCTCGGTGGCGTTGCAGGAAAGCGATGAGTGCGGCGCCTTCGCGGCGCTGGCGATGAGTCTGATGGGCGTGGCCACGGCGGTGTTTCTGCCGTTGGCGGTGTCGATGGTGGTGTAAGGAAATGTCTATGAGTCTGCCGCTTTTTCCGCTGAACACGGTGCTGTTTCCCGGCTGCAATCTGGATCTGCAGATTTTCGAGGCGCGCTATCTGGACATGATCGGCCGCTGCATGAAACAGGGCGGCGGGTTCGGTGTGGTGTGCATCCTTGAAGGCAGCGAAGTCGGCGTCGCGCCGGAAGGTTTCGCCATGGTCGGCTGCGAAGCGCGAATTACCGATTTCCAGCAGCAGGACAACGGACTGCTGGGCATCCGGGTGCAGGGCGGACGGCGCTTCATCGTGCAGCGCACCGAAGTCCAGCGCGATCAGTTGATCGTCGCCGAGGTCGAGTGGCTTGACGAAGAGCCCGAGCAACCGTTGCAGGATGAAGACGCCGATCTGGTGGCGCTGCTCAAGGCCCTGGCCGAACACCCGATGGTCGAGGCGCTGAACATGGGCATCGAAGCGGCGGGGCAGCAGTCGCTGGCCAATCAGTTGGCCTATCTGCTGCCCTTCGCCGAGGAAGACAAGATCGACCTGCTGCAACTCGACAACCCGCAGCAGCGACTGGATGCGATCCAGGCGCTGCTCGACGAGTTGCAGGGCGAGTTGTTCGCTTGAGACTCGGCCCGGTTATTCGGGCCAGACGATGTCGTTGGCGAACCACTCCTTGCCCTGATCCAGTATCAATATCGGTTTGCCTGCACGGGCAACCTTGTCGATCAGGGCGTCATACTCATGCCGGTTGAATGCCCCACTGTGGGTGCGCTCTTCAATGGAGTTGCCGAATTCTGCCTGCTCGCCAATGTCATCGACCTTCGCTGCCCGAGTGAACGTTGAATCGAGCAGCCACAGGCGCTGCGAATCGATACCCCGCTTCGAAGTCGATATCAGTGCTTCAAGTTCGTCATCGGGAAACCAGGTGCCTTTCCTCGTTGCTGCGTCATTGAGGAAGTGATTTTCTTCTCGCAGTACGACTTCCATCCTCCGAGTGTCGAGGATATAGGCAAAGACGAATTGCTGGTTGTGCCGGATTGTTGCGTAGTTCCGCTCGTCATCCAGATCCATATCCGAGACGTCGGACCATTCGTTGTCCGACTCACCCGATTCCACATCCGGCTCGCCAGGTTTTTTGCCGGGGTATTTGTTTCTCTGACTGTTGTAGCGCAGGTACTCCGGATCGGGAGATTCGGTTCCCCGGCCGGCGTATCCCTTGACCAGCTTGAGGCTGACCGTGGCGCTGATCGGTTTTTCCGTCGTTGCGCCACGAGGGTGCTTCAGACGGGGCAGCATCCGGCCATCGTTGTAGAACTCGAAGGGCGTACGCTCGTCAGCCCGGAACAGCGCAGGGATATCCGTGCGATACAGACTGTCATTGATGTTGCGTAAATAGCCCAGCTTGCCAAGGAATGCGTCGAGAAACTGGCGGCTGACACTTTCATCGAAATCGTACAGATCGTAAAGTGCGAGCTTGCCGTTTCTCAAGGGCAGGAGCAGCGGTTCGATTTCCCGATGGAGTTCGTCGAAGCGGGTCGGGTCATTGCTATCCAGAGATCGCAGCTTGTGACTTTCCGCCCAGGCGGGAACCTTTAGCGGATTGGCATTCAGGTCGTCGCGCAACCTTACGTGCTGCAGCGGTGAAAGATTATAGGTACGTAGCAGCATGACTCTTTCTCCGTGAGTCATCTGTGGATGCAGCCGCATGAAATGTCCATTCAGCAATTCAGCGGTGGCTGCCCTCCACTGTGCCGGCAGAGGTTCGGGAGAAGATTGTTTGCGCGTTGCTCCCGGATCGCCGGCAGTGTCTGCCGCATGCGGTCGCGCCAGCGGACTGGACGGGCTCCAGGTCGATTCCCCGGCATTTCTGTAGAGGGCCGGACCGGGCGCAAGCTTTTTGTACAGATCCATGGCCCGGTAAGTGTTCAGGTCCGTGTCGAACTCCACATACACCGTTCCGCTGTCTTTCACATCGACGAATTTACGGCCGACGATGTAGCGCAGGCCTTCTTCGTTGGCAGGCTGCATGTTACGCAGCATTGCCGGTTTCAACAGGTAACTGCTCAGTCCGCTCGCCGTTGCTCGCGAAAGGTCCGATAAATCCGAGATGTCGATCCGGGGTGGTTCGGGTATTGCCGGACCTGAAGGCGTGTTTGCCGGGTTGATGTTTCGTGAAACGGCCGGGTTGGACGATGAATGTGGCGGGTGCAATTCTGGTGCCGGCGTTCGCAATCGGGGCGCTTGAGTGTCCGGGTCCGAGGACGTGTTGACGCGTGGCGGAGTGGACGAGGAGGGTGATTTTGGTCGCATGGTGTCATTCCTTGACAATAATCAGATGCCCGATCGGAATCGAGCGCGATGGAGCTTCTTCTGTACTCCAGATGCGGGTTTCGGGGTTGTAGATAATCTTGCCGGGAGACGTGTCGAGCAGGCGAATGTTGCGGACCTTTACCTGAATGGTTTCAAGTTCGTCACGTTGGTGATGATCCTGAATATCCCGGGCAATCGCTTCAATCGACGGATAGCTCCGGGCGTCGACGGCATACAGACCAATCAGCTCGAACAAGGCATTGACGCGATAACAGTTGCCGGAAGAAATCATGACCTCGATGGTTTCAATTGGCAGTGTCGGATCGTTGCTGTCCGGCAGATGAAACTGAATGCTGCCGATCTTCAGCAGATTGTCCTTGATGACAAGGTCGCGTCGGTTGATCTGTTCCTGAAGATGTTGCGTGTGAATGTGCCAGGTGGAAGACCCCGTGACGCGGGCATCCGCTTGCGCTGTCGACAGGCGAATGGAGGTATGGCTGGCAGGCAACAACTCGTAGGTGGAGGAGCGTCCCTCCAGCCAGTACGTTGCGTTGTGCTCGGCATTCCTGAATTCGACCCGTTGCGCGGTTGTCTTCAGCTGGCGCTTTTCGACCGAGGGCCTGACGAAAATGTAGCGGCCCGCTCGTTCACGCAAGGAGGTCGGGCTTTGCACGCTGGTATAGCCAGGATGGCGGGCGTCATTGAAGTATGAGTTGTAGGGGTAGTCGAGCCGATAGGACGTGCTGTCACGCATGACCAGCGTCAGAGAATGGTTCAGTTGCCAGCCGGAGGCCATGATCCCGGCGCCTCTGTCGGTTTTGCGGCCGGGACTTTCTCTGACGGCTCCGTGCAGTGAAAGCATGCCGCCGCCCTGTTTGAACGTGAGGTCGAAGTGCATGTTTGTATAGGAAAGAAACGTGAAGGCTCCGTGCGTCGTTTTTGTAACCGTATAGATGGCGCGGACTTCGTTGATTTCAGTGCTGTCGTAGTCGACATACAACGTACTGTGGGCGGGTTTGTCATTCTGTGGCGCCATCAGAATGGTGTGTCGGCTCTGGCGGCTGACGAAGTAGTTCGAGAGCGGTTTGTCCGAAAGGCGATAAGGGCGATCGTTGACCTGTACCGGCGAGGCTTTGGCGGTGCCGGCGCTGAGGATGACGACGCTCAGGGGCAGATCGCCCGACTCCTCTATCATCTCTGGCCAGATCGGCTGCAGGTGGTAGCCGTCCTGAGTGATGAACACCCATTTGTCATTTTGCAACGCGCGTTTGCCGTCGAGGTTCCGGTAGACCGCCTCGCATGTCAGCTCACGCAGGGGCGTTCGGAAATCATCGGCGCGCAGTGATTCGATGACCATGCTTTCATCGCGGATGAACCAGCGCTGGATGGCTTCAAGAGTCACGCCCAGATAAACGTTGCTCGGTTCCTTGCCGTCTTCGCGTATGGATACCTTGAGACTGCTCGGGTCCAGATAGTAGACGTCGTTGCCGCTGCCTCCATCGACGACCGCACGCAGACCGCGCACGGAAACAAGGTCGTCCCCGGCGCCGGCTTCGATGTGATCATTGCCGTTGGCAGCGATGGTGTCGGCCTGATCGGAGCCCGTCACGCGATTGATCGCGCCGGCAAGGGTCTCGACTTTTTCGATGGAGCTGAGTGTCGAGTGCAGTACGGGTTCTTGCGCCGGGTTCATGGGCAGCAGGGACAGCGTGCCGTTTTTCAGGTCGACGTCATAGCCCTTGTGTCGTGGTGGCTCTGCTACATGGTCTTCGTGTCGGTGCTTGCCTTGAAGCCACAGCAGGTCGATGCCCTCACCACCCGACAATTCGCTGGCTCTGATCGGATCGCTTGAAAGATTTTCCGATGCCGACTGAAAAAGAAACGAGTCATTCTTGTCGCCGCCGCTCAGGGCTTTTCTGCCGGTGGAGTAACTGAAAAAGTTCGGCTTGTCCTTCACGCCCTGCACCGTGTCGTGACCACCGCCCAAACTCCAGAAAACACCTTTGTCAGGATGGCTGACGCCCTTGGTGATGAGATTGTCAGCGACCGGCAGTCCTTTCCTTGCGTCGTAGGTGTCGTCGATTTCCTGAGTAACCGGCAGGTTCTCGATCTTGTAGGGCGCTTCGCCCTTGCTGGTGTCCCACTGGTAGCGATAGACGCGGGTGGGTTGCAGCTTGACTTCGTAGCGGCCATCGACGATGGCATCGACACTCTCCTTCAACTCATTGTCGAGCCAGCTGAGACTGCGTGTTTTCAGGGCTTTGGCGTAGTCGCTGGTGGTCTTGGCGATCAGGTAGCGATCCATCATCGCCTGATCCTGCTGCTGGCCGGTGAATGCGAACCAGCCGGCGCGCCAGCGCTCGTTCACGGTCAGTTCGATGTAGTCGTCGATGTCGTCGACCATCCTGGCGGCGCCATAGACTCTGGCGCCGACAATCATCAATGCGGCTGCGGCGATTCCCACCGGGCCGGCAGCCTGGAAGCCCATCAGTGCTGCGCAGCCAAGAGCGAGCGACAACGCGCCACTGAACACGCTCAACCCGCCGGCGACGTAAAGATCCTGTGCCTCCTTGCCTTTGGCCTTGGCGGCATCGTTGAACGACTTGATGGCGGTATAGATATCGAAGGGCAGTGTGATCGCGCTGGCGATCAGCCCCGCCCCGCGGCTGAGCCACTTGCCTGTGGAGGTCTTGGCGAATTTCTCGAATGTCTCATAGCCAAGGCGGATCATTTTTTCGCCGCTTTTGCCAAGTGCGTATTCGACTCCAAGGGAGAGAATTTCTGACACGCCGCCGCCGACATTGAGCCAAAACTCACCCATCTCTCCTTTTTTGACTGCCTCAAGGGCACCCATGTAAGCGCTGTACAGCCCGTAAGCCTGCATTCCGACGCCCATGCCGGTCATTCCGCGACTTTTGCCTTTGTCGATCCAGGTCGGCAGGTTTTCCGTCAACGGGCTTCTTCGGATGTCCAGGCGCTGGGTGGCGGTCAGCAATCGATTGATCCGGTTCATCGGATCTGCTGCATCGCCCGCTGGCATTTCGCGCATCAGCGGTGGGGCGTCGGGTGAGCGCTGCGTGACGATTTCATAGAGCAGCTCCGGTACGTGCTGGCGCTCCTGGCTGTCGACCGATCTGATTCGCTGCTCAACCTGTAACGGGTCAAAAGCCAGTCCGTCGGTAAAGGACTGGTCAGGCGCGGGGAAGTAGGTGTTGGCCGCGCTGATGGCGTGGCCGTTGATCTGCGCTCCCAAGGACGCCAGTGTCTGGCGACTGGCCGTTATTTCACCAAAACGCAGTGGTCCGAACAGCTGGTCCACGTCTCGCAGGGTGGGGGATTTTCCCGATGTTTTGAGTGAGGCTTCGGGAGATGAAAGAGAAGTATCAGTAATGTCGGAAATTGTAAGTTGGGCTGTAAGAATAGTTTCTGTGCTGGATATGAAAGGTTTGGCCAAGATCAATGCTCTTCAGTGAAATGTCAGAAAGAATCTGACATGAAGTGCAGTGCTGTTCAGTTGTTAATGTTTTGCGGATTGTGTTGTTGTTTTTTGTATTGTGTTGAAAGTGGCTGCAGGTTGTTTGTCAGTCGCTATTCATCTAGTTTTTAATTTTTCCGCCAGGGCGGGTAGATCGCAAAGGAGAGCGAAATGACAATTTACGAAGATGAGTGGGCCTTCTGGGACGATATCGCCGGAAAGTATATTTTCAAGCACGCTGGTGTTGATCAGAACACCGATACCATCATCAGGAATGCAGGTTATTACGCGGATTCGATGATCCTTGAGCGGCGCAAGCGCAAACGTGTCAAAAGTGTGTTGAGTGCCACTATGTCTGCCGCAGTCAAATGACTTGCTGACGTTATTTGATTTACTTTTTTTGGTGAGAGAGTTGCTATATGTCTGATTCGGAAAGTATCAAGTTTACGGGGCATCTTTTTTCGGGTGGTCTTCCTCTGGTTATTAATTATCAGGTGATGGAAAGTCGTTTGAAGTATTCGCGAATTACCACGGGGCAGCGACTGGAAGCAGAAATTTCTCTGGGTGATGAAGTTGCATCACGCATTGTGACGCTCGCGGACCATGATGATGCCGAACCGCTATTGTTCGAGTTTGTACCGGAATCTCGGGGGCGCTACTCCCTCAACGTCAAGACGGCCGGTCGTTATTTCGATTGGCGGGTACGCCTGGACCAGAAAAACCGGCATCTTGTGGTGGACAAGGATGTCGGCAGTTACTTCGAAGTGGAGACCTATGCGGGAAAGTTGAAAGACTTTGGTGACTTTCCTTCCAATCCTGTTTCTGTGGCGTTGTTCAGTGTCGAGAAACAGAAAAGACTTTTTCAACATGCAACGAAGCAAGGTCTGCGGTACTTCCTCGATCAGAATCCGAACGACACCGGCCACAATGCGTACGACGCCGAAAACGTGTCGTTCATCCTGAGGATCAACCCTTCGCCAGTTTCTTCTGCTGCCTAGTACGAATAGCGCAGCAATGTATGCGGCAAGTGTCGCAGCACGAAGAAACCGAACAGGGCGACCAGCGCCGGCAGCACCAGCCACCAGACTTTTTGTGGCATGGCGCCGAGCGGCGTTTGCCGTTGACTGAGCCAGAGCCCGGCGGCGCATACGCAGGCTGCGAGCATGGCGCCGGCCAGCACATCCGTCGGCCAGTGGGCGCCCAGATACACCCGCGACAGGGCAATCGCCAGTGCCGGAATGCAGCCGATCAGCAGCCAGGTCAGTCGCAGCCTTGGCGGTTGCCCGCGTCCGGCGAGTACGGCCAGGGCCAGGAACAGCGCGAACGAGCCGGACGCATGGCCGCTGGGCATGCTGTAGCTGGTAAGCGGATCGGTCAGTACTTCCGGGCGCACCCGGGCGAAAAACAGTTTGGTCCCGGTGTTGGCCAGGGCCGTGACGAGCAGGGTGCCGCCCACGAAAATGGCATGGCGCCACTGACGGCACAGCAACAGCAGCGCAGTCAGCAGGGCGCTGAACAGCAACATGTTGCGGAATTCACCGATCAGGGTGAACACCACCGCCACTTCATCCAGCGCCGGGCGGCGATGTTCCTGTACCAGGGTCATGACGCCCTGATCGAGGGCGCTCAGATACGGGTAGCCGATGAACAGGCCGATCAGGATCAGCAGGCTCATGCTGCTGATCCAGATCGTCGCCCGGCGATGACGGCGCAGGCTGCTGTTGGCGCTCAGGCCGACCATGACGGCGATGCTGCCGGCGACGATCCCGGCCTGTAGCCAGAAACCTTCCGGCAAGGGCAGGCGAATCGCCGCCCCGGTGGCCCAGCCCGGCAACAGGTACGCGAGGCTCCAGCCTGCTGCTGCCAGCAGACTGACGGCGGCGAAGCGTGGGAAGGGCATGTCGCACATGCCGGCGACCATCGGCAACATCGGGCGTAACGGGCCGATGAAGCGCCCGACCAACAGGCTGGCGATGCCGTAGCGCTGGAAATAGGTTTCCGCGCCGGCCATCCATTCCGGGTGATGGCGCAGGCCCGGCAGACGCCGGATGTTCTGGTGGAAGTGACGGCCGAGGAAATACGAAATCACGTCGCCGAGAATCCCGCCGAGAAAGCCCAGCAACAGGGTCTCGCTCAAAGACAGTGCACCGCTGCCGGCCAGCACTGCCACGGCGAACAGCAGCACTGTGCCGGGCACGATCAGTCCGGCAATCGCCAGACATTCCACAAACGCCACAATGAGCACCGCGGCCGCCAGCCATTGTGGGTTGGCGGCCAGCCATCCGGTCACGCTATCGAGCCATGGGCCCATACAAACCACTCCATTTCATTGATGTCCCTGGCCGGCGTGCCGCAGGGGTGTGCAATCACAGCAGAAAATAATCGCGACCTTCGACCTGACCCCGACGCAGCGGGTTCCGCGTGCACCACTGGGCATAGGCAGCATCGACGAAGCGATACATCAAGTGCTCGTCACGGCCATGGGGAATGCCCAGGCGGGTGGTCTGAATCACATGAGTGGGCGCAGGGCCGGTGTTTTCCACCAGGAGGATTTCGTGGTCGAAGCGCTTGGCATCCCACACCGGCACTTTCAGCCCCAGCGCCTTGCACAGCAGCGTCTGCCCGGCACACAGTTTCTGGGAGGGGCGCGGGCGACCCTGAGCATCGGGGTTGTTCAGCAGCATCTGCGCCAGACTGGCCGGGCCGCTGATCTCGTCGACCCACGGATAGGCCGATTTGATCAGCACCGCATTGCCCGGACCCTGCGCACTGAAGTTCAGTGAGTCGCCGCCACGGGCGTAGTACATATAGATGTGGCCGCCATCCAGAAACAAAGCCTTACGCTTTTCCGTGTAGCCGAGGGACGCATGGCTGCCTTTTTCCTCGCAGTAATACGCTTCGGTTTCGATGATTCGGGCGCTCAGCCACAAATCGCCAACGCGGTGGCGGATGACTTTGCCGAGCAGATCACGGGCCAGCGTCTGGGCGTCACGGTCGAAAAAGGCATCCGCAAGGCCGACAGGCTGGCGCGCGGAGGTGGCGCGAACGGTCAGGTTGGACATGGCAAACAGGGTTTATCCAGGCGGAGGAGGCCGTGATGATAACAATTCGCGGCTTAATCTCTGCTGAACGTCGGCAAATCGCCGTCCATTTCGACCATCCGCCCGTCACCGCTGTTAGTCCCGGGACGCGACAGCTATAATCTGCCGCTTTCCTCTTTGCCAAGACCCCAGCAGACCATGACTGAGTCCGTTCTTGACTACATGACCCGATTGGGTCGCGCCGCCCGCGAAGCTTCCCGCGTCATCGGCCGTGCCAGCACCGCGCAGAAAAACCGCGCTTTGCTGGCTGCCGCCAATGCCCTGGACGCCGCCCGCGCCGAGCTTGCGGCAGCCAATGAGCAGGACCTGGCCGCCGGTCGCGCCAACGGTCTGGAGCCGGCACTGCTGGAGCGTCTGGAACTCACCCCGGCGCGCATCGACGGCATGATCGTCGGCCTGCGTCAGGTTGCAGCGCTGCCGGATCCGGTCGGGGCGATCCGTGACATGAGCTTCCGTCCGTCGGGCATTCAGGTCGGCAAGATACGCGTGCCGCTGGGCGTGATCGGGATCATCTACGAATCCCGTCCCAACGTGACCATCGATGCTGCGAGCCTGTGCCTGAAGTCCGGCAACGCGACCATCCTGCGCGGCGGTTCCGAGGCGATTCATTCCAACCGCGCGATTGCCGCCTGCATCCAGCGCGGTCTGGCCGAAGCCGAGCTGCCGGCCGCCGTGGTGCAAGTGGTGGAAACCACCGACCGCGCTGCCGTTGGCGCGCTGATCACCATGCCGGAGTACGTCGATGTGATCGTACCGCGCGGTGGCCGTGGCCTGATCGAACGCATCAGCCGCGACGCCCGGGTGCCGGTGATCAAGCACCTGGACGGTATCTGCCACGTCTATGTCAGCGAACACGCCGACCTGCCGAAAGCCCAGCGCATCGCCTTCAATGCCAAGACCTACCGCTATGGCATCTGCGGTGCGATGGAGACCTTGCTGGTCGATCAAAGTGTTGCGAAGGATTTCCTGCCGCCGATGGCGAAGCAGTTCCGCGAAAAGGGCGTCGAACTGCGCGGTTGCGAGCGTACCCGGGCGATCATCGAAGCCGTGGCGGCGACCGAAGAAGACTGGAGCACCGAGTACCTGGCGCCAATTCTGTCGATCCGTGTGGTGGATGGCCTGGATCAGGCCATCGAACACATCAACCATTTCGGCTCCCACCATACCGACTCGATCGTCAGCGAAAACCTCGCCGACACCCGGCAGTTCGTGGCCGAAGTCGACTCGGCATCGGTGATGATCAACACCCCGACCTGCTTCGCCGACGGATTCGAATACGGATTGGGTGCCGAGATCGGCATTTCTACTGATAAGCTGCACGCCCGTGGCCCGGTGGGCCTGGAAGGACTGACCTGCGAGAAGTACATCGTGGTCGGTGATGGCCAGTTGCGCGGCCAGGCGACGGTCTGACTTGTCCGACCTCGATCTGAAAGCGCCGAAAACCGGCAAGAAATCCCGTCCCCGGCGCATTGGCGTACTGGGCGGGACGTTCGATCCGGTGCACGTCGGCCATTTGCGTGGCGCGCTGGAAGTCGCCGAAGCGCTGGGGCTCGATGAGCTGCGCATGATGCCCAGCGCCCGGCCGCCGCACCGCGATACGCCGCAAGTGTCGGCGCAGGACCGGCTGGCAATGGTTGAATGTGCGGTAGCCGGTGTGCCGCCGCTGGTGGTGGACGCCCGCGAATTGCAGCGGGACAAACCGTCCTGGACCATCGATACCCTGGAGTCGCTGCGCGCCGAAATGGCCGACGAGACCCAGGTTTTTCTGCTTCTGGGCTGGGACGCATTTTGCGGCCTGCCCACTTGGCACCGCTGGGAAGAGTTGCTCCAGCATTGCCACATCCTGGTGCTACAGCGCCCGGACGCCGACAGCGAACCGCCGGATGCCTTGCGCAACCTGCTGGCAGCGCGTTCGGTGAGCGACCCGCTGGCCCTGAAGGGGCCGAGCGGACAGATTGCATTCGTCTGGCAGACACCGCTCGCGGTTTCCGCCACCCAGATCCGTCAACTGCTGGCCAGCGGTAAGTCGGTACGTTTCCTGGTGCCCGACGCGGTCCTGGCCTACATCGATGCGCACGGTCTGTACCGTGCGTCGAACTGAACAAGGCGTGCTTCACTGATACGAATCCACGTGTCGCCAAGCCGCCGAATATATGAGCAAAACGAGTTTTATATGACTGACAAAGACCAAACCAAAGTAAAGCGCAAAGGCACATTCAAGAGCGCCCCGCTGCCAGAGCCGGTCAACACTAACGAACCACTTAAGGGCGACGAGCTGGTCAAGGTGGCCGTTGCAGCCCTGGAAGACGTCAAGGCCCAGGACATCCAGATCATTGATGTGCGCGACAAGCAGAGCATCACCGACTACATGATCATCGCCACCGGTACTTCCAACCGCCAGATCAACGCGATGCTGGACAAGGTTCGCGAAGAGGTCAAAAAGCAGGGCGCCAGGCCGCTGGGCGAAGAAGGCAAGGGCGACAGCGACTGGGTGCTGCTGGACCTGGATCTGGTGATCGTGCACATGATGACCGCCTCGGCCCGTCAGTTCTACGACCTGGAGCGCCTGTGGGCCGGTGCCGAGCAAAGCCGTGCGGCGGACGCCAAGCACCACAGCCCGGAAAACACCCACGAGCATTTCACCAAGCTCAACAAAGACCAGCTGTAAGGGATTGCTGTGCGACTGCGCCTGATCGCCGTCGGTTCACGCATGCCCAAGTGGGTGGAAGAAGGCTGGCATGAATATGCCAAGCGTCTTCCGTCCGAGCTGGCGCTGGAACTGGTGGAAATTCCGCTCAATACCCGTGGCAAGAACGCCGACGTGGCCCGCTTCATCCGTCAGGAAGGCGAAGCCATGCTGGCCAAGGTCGGGCCGAACGAGCGGATTGTCACCCTCGAAGTTCATGGCAAACCGTGGAGCACCGAGCAATTGGCGGTCGAACTCGATCGCTGGCGCCTGGACTCGCGCACGGTCAACTTCATGGTCGGTGGCCCGGAAGGGCTGGCGCCGGAAGTCTGTGCCCGCGCGGATCAGCGCTGGTCGTTGTCGCCGCTGACGCTGCCGCACCCGCTGGTGCGCATCCTCATCGGCGAGCAGTTGTATCGTGCCTGGACCGTGCTGTCCGGCCACCCTTACCACAAGTAATCCGCCCTCATGTCTCAGCCGATCCGCATCAAGGACCACGAAAAAGACGCCCGTCTGGTGCGTGGTCGCGTCGTGTTCGGCGCAATTGCGGTGGTGGCGCTGATCTGCGTGCTGATTGCGCGGCTGTATTACCTGCAGGTGATTCAGTACGACTATCACTCGACGCTGTCGGAAAACAATCGGGTTCACGTTCAGCCGATCCCGCCGACCCGTGGCCTGATTTTCGACCGCAACGGCGTGGTGGTGGCGGACAACCGTCCGAGCTTCAGCCTGAGCATGACCCGCGAGCGTTCCGGCGACTGGCAGCAGGTGCTCGACGTGATCGTCGAGGTACTGGAGCTGACGCCGGAAGATCGGGTGATTTTCGAGAAACGCATGCGCCAGGGCCGCCGGCCGTTCGAGCCGGTGCCGATCCTGTTCGAGCTGACCGAAGAACAGATTGCCCGGATCGCGGTGAATCAGTTCCGCCTGCCCGGCGTCGAAGTGGTCGCGCAACTGGTGCGTCACTACCCGCAGGGCGCGCATTTTGCGCACTCGGTGGGTTATATGGGGCGGATCAACGAGAAAGAGCTGAAGACCCTCGATCCGGTCAATTACAGCGGCACCCACCACATCGGCAAGACCGGCATCGAGCGCTTCTACGAAGCCGAGCTGCACGGTCAGGTGGGCTACGAAGAGGTCGAGACCAATGCCCGCGGCCGGGTCCTGCGTGTGCTCAAGCGTACCGATCCGGTGCCGGGCAAGGACATTGTCCTGAGCCTCGACATCAAATTGCAGGAAGCCGCCGAGGCCGCGCTGGGCGGTCGACGTGGTGCGGTGGTGGCACTCGATCCGAAAACCGGCGAAGTGCTGGCGATGGTCAGTCAACCGAGTTTCGACCCGAACCTGTTCGTCACCGGCATCAGCTTCAAGGCTTACGCCGAGCTGCGCGATTCGATTGACCGGCCGCTGTTCAACCGCGTGCTGCGCGGTCTTTACCCGCCGGGCTCGACGATCAAACCGGCAGTGGCGATTGCCGGTCTCGACGCGGGCGTGGTGACGGCGTCGAGCCGGGTGTTCGACCCCGGTTATTACATGCTGCCCAACTACGACCACAAGTACCGCAACTGGAACCGCACCGGGGACGGCTTCGTCGACCTCGACACGGCGATCATGCGGTCCAACGACACCTACTTCTATGATCTGGCGCACAAGCTGGGCATCGACCGGTTGTCGGCCTACATGAACAAGTTCGGGATCGGCCAGAAGGTCTCGCTGGACATGTTCGAAGAATCCCCCGGCCTGATGCCGTCCCGCGAGTGGAAGCGCGCGACCCGGCGTCAGGCGTGGTTCCCCGGCGAAACCCTGATTCTCGGGATCGGCCAGGGCTACATGCAATCGACCCCGCTGCAACTGGCCCAGGCCACGGCGCTGGTGGCCAACAAAGGCGTATGGAACCGCCCGCATCTGGCCAAGACCATCGAAGGCGAGAAGCCGAAGGATGAAAATCCGATGCCGGACATCATCCTGCGCGACCCGTCGGACTGGAACAAGGTCAACCACGGCATGCAGCAGGTAATGCACGGTGCCCGAGGCACCGCGCGCAAGGCCTCGATCGGCGCGCAATACCGGATCGCCGGCAAGTCGGGTACGGCCCAGGTCGTGGCGATCAAGCAGGGTGAGAAATACGACCGCTCCAAGGTTCAGGAGCGCCACCGCGACCACGCCCTGTTCGTCGGTTTCGCGCCGGCGGATGACCCGAAAATCGTGGTGTCGGTGATGGTCGAGAACGGTGAGTCCGGTTCCGGCGTCGCGGCACCGGTGGTGCGGCAGGTCATGGATGCCTGGCTGCTGGATCAGGACGGACGGTTGAAAGCCGAATACGCCAGCCCTATCAGTGCGGAGGCTACGGCCCGTGATGAATAATTTCGATCGCATGCTCTCCAGCGAGGATGTGATGCGTCGCCGGGCGACGCTGTTGCAACGTTTGCATATCGACGGCCCGTTGCTGGTGCTGTTGTTGATCCTGGCGGCCGGCAGCCTGTTCGTGCTGTATTCGGCCAGTGGCAAGAGCTGGGATCTGCTGGCCAAACAGGCCACGTCGTTCGGCATCGGTCTGGTGTCGATGATCATCATTGCCCAGTTCGAGCCGCGGTTCATGGCACGCTGGGTGCCGCTCGGCTATGTGATCGGGGTGGTGCTGTTGCTGGTGGTGGACATCATGGGTCACAACGCCATGGGCGCGACCCGATGGATCAACATCCCCGGGGTGATCCGCTTCCAGCCCTCGGAATTCATGAAGATCCTGATGCCGGCAACGATCGCCTGGTACCTGTCCAAGCGCACGCTGCCGCCGCAGCTCAAGCATGTCGGCATCAGCCTGTTGCTGATCGGTGTGCCGTTCGCCCTGATCGTGCGTCAGCCGGACCTCGGCACTTCGCTGCTGATTCTGGCCGGCGGCGCCTTCGTACTTTTCATGGGCGGGTTGCGCTGGCGCTGGATTCTCAGTGTATTGGCGGCGGCGATTCCGGTGTCGGTCGCGATGTGGTTCTTCATCATGCACGACTACCAGAAGCAACGGATCCTGACGTTCCTCGACCCGGAAAGCGATCCGCTGGGCACCGGCTGGAACATCATCCAGTCGAAAGCCGCCATCGGTTCCGGCGGTGTATTCGGCAAGGGCTGGCTGTTGGGCACCCAGTCGCACCTGGACTTCCTGCCGGAAAGCCACACCGACTTCATCATCGCCGTGCTCGGTGAAGAGTTCGGGCTGGTGGGTATCTGCGCACTGTTGCTGATCTATCTGTTGCTGATCGGTCGTGGCCTGGTGATTACCGCCCAGGCGCAGACGCTGTTCGGCAAATTGCTGGCCGGCGCTTTGACCATGACGTTTTTTGTTTACGTTTTCGTCAACATCGGTATGGTCAGTGGCCTGTTGCCGGTGGTGGGGGTGCCGTTGCCGTTCATTAGCTACGGCGGAACTTCGCTGGTGACGCTGCTGTCAGCGTTTGGGGTTTTGATGTCGATCCATACCCATCGCAAGTGGATCGCACAGGTTTGAATAAGGTGAAGAGTTCAATGCAAGTAATGCGTGACTGGGCGACACGATACGCACCGTGGCTCGGCCTGGTAGGCATCCTTGGCAGCGCGCAGGAAGCGTTGGCCGGCGATTACGAAGGCTCGCCCCAGGTGGCCGAATTCGTCGGTGAAATGACCCGCGACTACGGTTTCGCCGGCGAACAGCTGATGGCCGTGTTCCGCGAAGCCCAACGCAAGCAGGCGATTCTCGACGCCATTTCCAAACCCGCCGAACGGGTCAAACAGTGGAAAGAATACCGGCCGATGTTCATCACCGACGCGCGCATTGCCCGCGGTGTGGACTTCTGGCGTCAGCACGAGGCCGCCCTGGCCCGCGCCGAGCAGGAATACGGCGTTCCGGCCCAGGTAATTGTGTCGATCATCGGCGTTGAGACCTTTTTCGGACGTAATACCGGCAATTACCGGGTGATCGATGCCTTGTCCACGCTGGGTTTCGACTATCCTCCCCGTGCCGAATTTTTCCGCAAGGAGCTGCGTGAGTTCCTGCTGCTGGCACGCGAAGAGCAGGTCGACCCGCTGACCCTCAAGGGGTCCTACGCCGGGGCGATGGGTTTGCCGCAGTTCATGCCGAGCAGTTTCCGCGCCTACGCGGTGGATTTCGACGGTGACGGCCACATCAATATCTGGAACAACCCGGATGACGCGATCGGCAGTGTCGCCAGCTATTTCAAGCGTCACGGCTGGGTCGCCGGCGAGCCGGTGGTCAGTCGCGCGGATGTGCGCGGCGAGCAGGTGGATGAAGGCCTGACCACCGGCATCGAGCCGACGAAAACCGTCGGGGAGTTGCGAGCGCTGGGCTGGTCGAGTCATGATGCGCTGCGCGATGACATGCCGGTCACCGCGTTCCGCCTGGAAGGCGACAACGGTCCGGAATACTGGATGGGCCTGAAGAATTTCTACGCGATCACGCGTTATAACCGCAGCGTGATGTACGCCATGGCCGTACATCAACTGTCTGAACAGCTGGTACAAGCACGGGGCGTCAAGTAATGCGGGCATTGCCTATCAATAAACCCCTGAAACTGGTGGCCTTCGCTGCGTTGGCGGTGTTGGTCGCCAGTTGTTCGACCAGCCGTTCGCCGAGCCAGAAGCCGACCACCGCCGTGCGTTCGCAGCCGGGCCTGGACATCAACCGGGCCCACAAGGACGGCGCGCCGTGGTGGGACGTCGATGTGTCGCGCATCCCGGACGCCACGCCGACCCTGCACACCGGACCGTACAAGGCCAACCCTTACACCGTGCTGGGCAAAACCTACTTCCCGTTGCAGGAATCCAAGACTTACGTGGCCTCCGGCACCGCGTCCTGGTACGGGACCAAGTTCCATGGTCAGAACACCGCCAACGGCGAGGTCTACGATCTGTACGGCATGAGCGCCGCCCACAAGACACTACCGCTGCCGAGTTACGTTCGGGTGACCAACCTGGACAACAACAGGAGCGTGATCCTGCGGGTCAATGACCGTGGGCCGTTCTATTCGGACCGGATCATCGACCTGTCCTACGCCGCCGCCAAGAAGCTCGGTTATGCCGAAATCGGCACCGCGCGGGTCAAGGTCGAAGGCATCGACCCGCAGCAGTGGTGGGCCGCGAAGGGCCGTCCGGCGCCCTTGATGCTCAACGAGCCGCAAGTCGCGCAGAATAGCGCCCCGGTGATCACGGCTTCGGCGGGCACCGTCGAACAATGGACCCCGCCGCCGCAGCAGCACGCCGCGGCCGTCGTGCCAGTTCAGCTCGATGCAAAAAAAAACGCTTCTGCACCAGCGTCTGGCCAGTATCTGCAGGTGGGCGCGTTCGCCAACCCGGACGCTGCAGAACTCCTGAGGTCGAAGCTCAGCGGGATGGTGAGCGCTCCGGTGTTCATCAGCTCGATCGTGCGCAATCAGCAGACCCTGCACCGGGTTCGCCTGGGACCGATCGGTTCGCCGGGTGAAATTGCCCAGGTACAGAACAGCGTGCGCCTGGCCAACCTGGGTTCGCCAAGTGTGGTCACCGAGTAAACGTAGGACTTGATTGACGGTTCACCAGCGATTGGGGGGTGAACCAGGTTGTTGGCTCGTCGAAGAACAAAAGCCCGGCAAGGGTGACTGGAGTGAGCAACTGAACACGCGATGCTCGCAGGGTTTGCTCGAAAGCTCGCCGAGCGGCGATCAGGCAAGGCAAAAACAGGTGAGGAAGCGGATTGTAGGGGACCTACATGAGCACTCCGAATCTGTTTTTAACGCAGCATGATCGTCGCGCAGGCAGGTTTCGGGCAAAGCCTGAAAGACATCTGATTAAATTCTGCCCTCGGGCAGTTTCCATTAGCGATTTCGAGAGACGGATGAACATCACCACCTTTGCCAAACGCCTGTGTCTGCTAGTCCCGCTGCTCCTCTCGCCTGCCGCGTTCGCGGCCGAGATGATGCCGTCGCCACCACAACTGGCCGCCAAATCCTACGTGCTCATGGATGCCAACAGCGGCAACGTGCTGGTGGAGAACAACGGTGACCAGCGTCTGCCACCGGCCAGCCTGACCAAACTGATGACCGCGTACATTGCCACGCTGGAAATCCGTCGCGGCCAGATCGGTGAAAACGACCCGGTGACCGTCAGCGAAAACGCCTGGCGCACCGGCGGTTCGCGGATGTTCATCAAGGTCGGCTCGCAGGTCACGGTCAGCGACCTGCTGCACGGCATCATCATTCAGTCCGGCAACGACGCCAGCGTCGCGGTGGCTGAACACATCGCCGGCAGCGAAGACGCCTTCGCCGACCTGATGAACAAGACCGTCGCCGATCTGGGCATGACCAATACCCACTTCATGAACCCGACCGGTCTGCCGAACCCTGAGCACTATTCGTCGGCTCACGACATGGCGATCCTGGCTCGCGCGATCATCCACGAAGACCCGGCTCACTACGCGATCTACTCGCAGAAAGAGTTCTTCTGGAACGGCATCAAACAGCCTAACCGCAACCTGCTGCTGTGGCGCGACAAGACCGTCGACGGTCTGAAAACCGGCCACACCGAAGAAGCCGGCTACTGCATGGTGTCCTCGGCCGTACGCGACGGCATGCGCCTGATCGCCGTGGTGTTCGGCACCAACAGCGAAGCGGCCCGTGCCGCCGAGACACAGAAGCTGCTGACCTACGGTTTCCGCTTCTTCGAAACCCAGACCTTCTACCAGAAGGGCACCGAACTGGCTCAGGCTCCGGTGTGGAAAGGCACCACCAGCCAGGTCAAGGCCGGCCTGGCTGAAGACCTGACCATGACCCTGCCGAAAGGCCAGCTGAAGAAGCTTGCTGCCAGCATGACCATGAACCCGCAACTGACCGCGCCAATCGCCAAGGGCGACGTGATCGGTAAAGTCGAAGTGAAACTGGACGACAAGGTGGTGCACAGCGCCGACCTGATCGCTCTGGACGCTGTCGAGGAGGGTGGTATCTTCCGCCGCATGTGGGATAGCATCCGTCTATTCTTCTACGGCTTGTTCAACTGATTTGAGTTGACCTGCATGGCCCCGTTCCTGTCCGGAGCGGGGCCTTGTTCGTTACCGGGCTTACGATTACGAGGCCGTTACGCCATGACCGATACCGAAGTAAAGGCGCCAAAGATCGAATTTCCCCAGGTTGATTATCCGGTTAAGGTGATCAGCGATACGGGCGTCGGCAACAAAGACAAGATCATCGACATCGTCAAGAAACACGCCAGCATCAATGATGAGCGTGTCGACGAGCGTCAAAGCAGCAACGGCAAGTACACCACCATCCAGTTGCACATCGTCGCGACCGACCAGGATCAGCTGTACAACATCAACAGCGAACTGCGGGCTACCGGTTTCGTGCACATGGTGCTGTGATGCCGGGCACGCTGGGCTTTCGCGAGCTTGGCCAGATGGCTTACGAGCCGGTCTGGCAGGCCATGCAACGTTTTACCAACGAGCGTGGCACCACGGCCCCGGACGAAATCTGGCTGGTTGAACACCCGCCGGTGTTCACCCAGGGTCAGGCCGGCAAGGCCGAGCACCTGTTGCTGCCGGGAGATATTCCGGTGGTGCAGGTCGACCGCGGCGGTCAGGTGACCTACCATGGCCCCGGTCAACTGGTGGCGTACCTGCTGCTGGATGTGCGCCGACTTGGTTTCGGCGTGCGCGATCTGGTCAGCCGCATGGAGCGCTGCCTGATCGAACTGCTGGCCAGTTACGGTGTGACCGCCGTGGCCAAGCCGGATGCTCCCGGCGTCTACGTCGAGGGAGCGAAGATCGCTTCTCTGGGTTTGCGGATTCGCCACGGTTGTTCCTTTCATGGCCTGGCCCTGAACGTGGACATGAACCTGGAACCGTTTCGACGGATTAATCCCTGCGGCTATGCCGGGCTGGCGATGACCCAGCTCAGCGAGCACGCAGGATCGATTGAATTTGCCGAGGTAAGTGCCCGGCTGCGCGCGCAGCTCGTCAAACACCTCGACTATGCTGAGCAGACGACCCTGACGGGCGGAATCGACTGATATGACTACTGATGCAGTGCAAACCATGATCCCGACGCTCGACGTGACCGAGCGCCCGGCCCCGCGTCCCAAGGTTGAAGCCGGCGTCAAGCTGCGCGGCGCCGAGAAGGTTGCACGCATCCCGGTGAAGATCATTCCGACCACCGAACTGCCGAAGAAACCCGACTGGATCCGCGTGCGCATCCCGGTTTCGCCGGAAGTCGACCGCATCAAGAGCCTGCTGCGCAAACACAAGCTGCACAGCGTCTGCGAAGAGGCGTCCTGCCCGAACCTGGGCGAATGCTTCTCCGGCGGCACCGCGACCTTCATGATCATGGGTGACATCTGCACCCGTCGCTGCCCGTTCTGCGACGTTGGCCACGGTCGTCCGAAGCCACTGGACGTCAACGAGCCGGAAAGCCTGGCCATCGCCATCGCCGACCTGAAACTCAAGTACGTGGTGATCACCTCGGTTGACCGCGACGACCTGCGTGACGGCGGTGCCCAGCACTTTGCCGACTGCATCCGCGAAATCCGCAAACTGTCGCCGAACGTGCAGCTCGAGACCCTGGTCCCGGACTACCGTGGCCGCATGGACATCGCCCTGGAAATCACCGCCGCCGAGCCGCCGGATGTGTTCAACCACAACCTGGAAACCGTACCGCGCCTGTACAAGGCTGCGCGCCCGGGTTCGGACTACCAGTGGTCGCTGACCCTGCTGCAACGCTTCAAGCAGATGATGCCGCACATCCCGACCAAATCCGGCCTGATGCTGGGTCTGGGCGAGACCGACGACGAAGTCATCGAAGTCATGAAGCGCATGCGCGAACACGACATCGACATGCTGACCCTGGGCCAGTACCTGCAACCGTCCCGCAGCCACTTGCCGGTGCAGCGTTTCGTACACCCGGACACCTTCGCCTGGTTCGCCGAGGAAGGTTACAAGATGGGCTTCAAAAACGTTGCGTCCGGCCCATTGGTGCGTTCTTCGTACCATGCCGACGAACAGGCGAAACTGGTCAAGGCCGAGCTGCTCGGTTCCTGATTCAGCGCTGAATGAGAAAATGCCCGCCGGGGTTTATCGCCCGGCGGGCATTTTTTTGTCTGGCTTACACTCGTTACTGACTTTTCCTGCAATCTGCGGCGCGGCCGGGCCTCTTCTGTTTGTCGCCGTTCCTGACTACTGTGTGAGCATGACTTCACACAGGGAGATCCATGGATGACCGTTCGACCGACCCACACCCTTTTTCCGCACAAGCCTGTGCCCGCGCTGCCGTCGGAAGGGCTGATAGGCGTAATTGCGCCTGCCGGCCCCGGCACGCTCGATACCGAAAAGGCCGTTCAGTGGATGCGCGCCCGGGGTTACGGTTTGCGGGTGTTCCCCGGCGTCTACGAGAAGGACGGTTATCTGGCCGGCAGCGACGAGGTGCGGCTCAATGATCTGCATGCGGCGTTTGCTGACAAAGAGGTCGATGCAATCATTTGCCTGCGCGGTGGGTACGGCACGCCAAGGTTGCTGGACCGGATCGACTACGATCTGTTGAGCCGTCATGCCAAGCCCTTCGTCGGTTACAGCGACATCACCGCGCTGCACTTGGCCATCAGTCGCTACGCCGGGTTCGTGACCTTTCACGGGCCGTTGTTGAATGCCGATCTGCTGGGGGACAAAGAACCGCCGACGGTGACGTCGTTCTTCGCCATGCTGCGCGGTCAGTTGAAGGCCGGCAGTGTACTGATTCATCCGGCGGCTTATCCATTGACCACCGTGGAGCCGGGCATTGCCCACGGACGTTTGCAGGGCGGCAATCTGGCGATGATCGCCGCGACCCTGGGCACGCCTTACGAAATCGACGTCGAAGGGGTGATTCTGCTCATCGAGGACATCAACGAGCCGTTGTACCGGATCGACCGTTTGCTGACGCAAATGCGTCTGGCAGGCAAGTTGGCCAGATTGCGTGGCGTGCTGGTCGGGGACGTGGCGGGCGTGGATGTCGAGGCCTTGAACCGCTTGCTCAAGCAGACTTTTGAACCACTGCGGATTCCGGTGCTGTCCGGCTGGCGTAGCGGGCACTGCGATCCGAACCTGACGTTGCCACTGGGGGCGCTGGTTCGACTGGATGCCGGGAAGAAGGAGTTGATGCTGGAGCAGGATGTGGTGATCAAGGCGTAGGGATTAATCGCCTGATAGTCAGTCATCGCGGGCAAACCCGTTCCCACAGTTTTCAGGTCGTACGCAGATATTGCGAACCCCTCTAAACCCGTGGGAGCGGGCTTGCCCGCGATGCTTTTACTGGTTGCGCAGGCTTTCCAGCAGCTTGTGCGTCGGGTAACCATCCGCCGGCCAGCCGAATGACTGCTGCGCACTGCGGATAGCCTTGCGCGTATTGGCGCCGATGATCCCGTCCGCCGCACCGGCGTCGTAGTTGCGCGCGGTCAGCAGGTTTTGCAGTTCGATCCGCTCGGTGCGGCTCAACGGCAGGTCATCCTTTGGCCAGGTGCCATTGATCAGGCCGGCGCCGTTGAAGCGCTCGGACAACAGACTGACGGCCAAGGCATAGGACGACGAATTGTTGTACTTGAGGATCGCCCGGAAGTTATCGAGGATCAGGAACGCCGGGCCACGATAGCCGGCCGGCAGCAGCAGGGCAGCGGACAGTTGCTCGGCGCCGGCCGGCACCTGGCCGCCGTTCGGCAGGATCACGCCCAGTTGCCGCCATTCGGCGACGCTTTTACGAATCGCGCCGTCGGCCAGGGTGTAGTTGAAACCGCTCGGCAGTTGCACTTCGAAGCCCCACGGCTGGCCACGCTGCCAGCCGGAGCTTTGCAGGTAATGCGCGGTGGAGGCCAGGGCGTCGGCCGGGCTGCCCCAGATATCGCGGCGACCGTCACCGTCGAAATCCACGGCGTGGGTGTTGTAGGTGGTCGGGATGAACTGGGTCTGGCCCATGGCACCAGCCCAGGAACCGAGCATTTTCTCCGGGGTGATGTCGCCCTGCTGCAGGATCTGCAGTGCCGCGATCAGCTGCGCATGGGCAAAGCCCGGACGGCGACCTTCATAGGCCAGGGTGGCCAGCGAGTTGATCACCGATTTGCTGCCCTGGAACTGGCCGAAATTACTTTCCATCCCCCACACCGACACCAGCGCCTGACGATCGACGCCATAGCGCTGTTCGATGCTTTGCAGGATGTCGGCGTACTGGCTGATCAGCGCCTGGCCTTTGCGTACGCGCAAGGGCGAAAGCGCGCCATCCAGGTACTCCCAGACCGGCCGGGCGAATTCCGGCTGGCTGCGATCGGCACGAATCACGCTGGCGTCGAAGCTGACATTGGCGAAGGCGCGGTCGAACAGGTCTGGACGGATGCCGGCGGCCAGCGCGTCCTTGCGGAAACCCGCTTGCCATTCGGCAAAGGTCTGGGTCGGTTGCAGGTCGAGGTTGTCACCGGACGGCACTACCGGCGGGATGACCGCTGGGGCTGTGGCAACGGGAGCGGTCTGAAGCGGTTGAGCGTCGGCGGCGGTAGGTTTTTCCGCGCAGGCGACAAGCAGTACGAAGCTGGAGGCAGCGATCAGTTGGCGCAAGGGCCAACGACGGGAAAGACTGAGGGGCATGCACAGGTCCAGGGAATACGAATCAGGTGCAGACCTTAACATGAGGAAGGGGTGCTGCGCTTCAAGCGGCCAGAAAGTAAGAAGCCTCCCAGCTGTCAGACTGGAAGGCTTCGCGGCGGTAGCTGCCTTTACCCTTGGTGGGTCGTTCCTGGCGGCTGCGGAACAGGGGTTGGGCGACGATGGATTTGGCCTTGTTGTGGCCATGTTTCGATGGCTTTTTGCTCATGAGGATGCTCTCGATTGAGTGAGATTATGCGCGGCAGATCATCTGCCGATCTCGGGCGTCTGTCTATAGGACGGAGGGCGCAATGTTCTGTAGGAAACGGACTTGATAAAAAACGGGATCGCAGCGCGATCCCGGATTTCATTCGGCAGGCAATGTCAGGCGCTGACCGGCCATCAGCAGCGCCAACCGGCTCAGGCTCATCCACGGCGAACCGGCTGCCTGCCCCTTGATCTGCGCATCGATGCGCTGTGCTTCAAGCAGCAATTGCGCCCAGCGTTGCGCCGAATAGCGTTGCAGAGCCTTGCTCATCAGCGGTTTGCGCTTGTCCCAGACGGGCGGCTTGGCCTGGCTGAAGCACTTGTCCAGCGGCGTTCCCTGGCTGTATTGCAACGAGATGTTGGCCAGCAGGCGCAATTCCCGGGCCAGAGCCCAAAGGATCACCGGCGGCTCGACCCCTTCACCGCGCAGCCCTTCGAGCATGCGCAGGGCGTGAGCCGGTTCGCCGTTGAGCACTGCGTCGGTCAGGCCGAACACGTCGAAGCGCGCACTGTCGGCGACGGCCGCCTGCACGGTTTCGACGGTGATTTGCCCGCCCTCGGCCATCAGCTTGAGCTTTTCGATCTCTTGCGCAGCGGCCAGCAGGTTGCCTTCGACCCGCGCGGCAATCAGTTCCACCGCATCCTGGCTGGCAGACAAGCCGGCCTGAGACAGACGCTGACGAATCCAGCTCGGCAGCTGGTTGGCGTCCACCGGCCAGATCTGCACGAACTGGGTCTGCTGACCTTCCACCAGCGCCTTGCCCCACTTGGTCTTCTGCGCGCTGCCGTCCAGCTTGGGCAAGCTGATCAACAGCACCGTGTCCTCTGCGGGGCGCGAGCAGTATTCGATCAATGCGGCGGCGCCCTTGTCACCAGGCTTGCCGGAAGGCAAGCGCAGTTCCAGCAGGCGTTTTTCGGCGAACAGCGACATGCTGGCGCCGGCCTGCAGCAGCGTCCCCCAATCAAAATTGGCGTCGGCGGCGAAGACCTGACGTTCGTCGAATCCTTGCTGGCGGGCAGCGGAACGAATGGCGTCGGCAGCTTCCTGGCACAGCAGCGGGTCATCGCCGCTGATGATGTAGACCGGCGCAAGGGCGCCTTGCAGGTGTTTGCCGAGTTGGGCGGGAGCGAGTTTCATAAGAGAGGGCGAACGGGGCGCCTGAGCGCCCCGAACGTCTTACTGCTGCGGCAGTTCGAGCGGCGACTGACGCGGGGTTTCCGCTTCAGCCTTCTGCGCCGCTTCGAGGGCGTCGGCTTCGGCCTTGGCCCGCGCGTTGGCGGTTTGCTGCAGAGCGTCGAGCTGAGCCGGCGTCAGTTGTTGCAGACGCAGCATCATGCGCTGTACCAGCTCGCGACGGGTTTCACGGCGGGCATCGTTGGCTTCCTGGTCGGAACCCACGAGGTTGTTGCCGTCGTGAATGAACACTTTCTGCACTTCAAGCTTGTCGCTTTTGAGCAGCAGGTTGTTTTCGCCACGGATGTCGTATGAGAGCACGGTACTCACCTGGTACTCACCAGTACGACCGGCACCGGCGTAGCTGAGGATGCGCTGGTTTTCCTGCTCATCGGCCAGGAACAGCTTGTACGGTGCGCCGGAAACGATCTTGACGCCGCTGGCCTCCAGCACCTGACGCAGTTGCGTCACGGTTTCGCCGTAGGCGTTGCGGGCGCTCAGATCGAGCTCCTTGATCGACAGTTCGTTGGTGCCGGTACCACGCAGCTGGAAACCGCAGGCGCTCAACAGGACGGCGAGGCCCATCACCAGCAGATTGCGTTTGATCATTGTGTTGCTCCCCTTGAAACCATGTGGGCCGACTCTGTGGCCCGAAAGGTTTTACTGGGCGTCAGGCTCACCTGACGCCCGATCCAATTAGCTGGCGACGATATTGACCAGTTTCCCGGGCACTACGATCACTTTGCGAATCGTCAGGCCGTCAACGAAACGCAGCACGTTTTCGTTGGCGCGGGCTGCCGCTTCGACTTCTTCACGGGTGGCGGCGGCCGGCATTTCGATCTGGCCACGCAGCTTGCCGTTGACCTGGATCACCAGAGTCAGGCTGTCCTGCACCAGCGCACTTTCGTCCAGCACCGGCCAGGCGGCGTCAATCACCGGATCGGCGTGGCCCAGGCGGTTCCACAACTCGTGGCTGATATGCGGTGTGATCGGAGCCAGCAGCAGCGTCACGGTTTCCAGACCTTCCTGAACCAGTGCGCGATCCTGCTCGGTCGCTTGCGCGGCTTTTTCCAGCACGTTCATCAGCGTCATCACCTGAGCGATGGCGGTGTTGAATTTGTGGTTCTGGCCGACGTCATGGCTGGCCTGCTTGATCGCCTGGTGGATCGCGCGACGAATGACTTTCTGCTCGTCATTCAGGCTGGCGATATCCAGTTTGCCCGGCAGGCCCTGAGTGACGTGGGCCTGAGCCAGACGCCATACGCGCTTGAGGAAACGGTGCGAACCTTCCACGCCGGAGTCGGACCATTCAGCGCTCATGTCAGGTGGCGAGGCGAACATCATGAACAGACGGCAGGTATCGGCACCGAACTGATCGATCATCGACTGAGGGTCGACGCCGTTGTTCTTCGACTTGGCCATTTTCTCGGTGCCGCCGATTTCCACCGGCAGGCCGTCGGCAATCAGCCTGGCGCTGATGACCTTGGCCTTGCTGTCGCGCTCGAGTTCCACGTCAGCCGGGTTGAACCAGGTGTAGGCGCCGTTGGCTTCACGACGATAGTAAGTCTCGGCGACCACCATGCCCTGGGTCAGCAGGTTCTTGAACGGCTCGTTGGAGCTCACCAGGCCTTCGTCGCGCATCAGCTTGTGGAAGAAACGCGCGTAGAGCAGGTGAAGAATGGCGTGCTCGATACCGCCGATGTACTGATCCACCGGCAGCCAGTGGTCGGCCGCGGATTTTTCCACCAGACCGCCTTCGAAGTGCGGCGAGGCGTAACGGGCGTAATACCAGGACGACTCGACGAAGGTGTCCATGGTGTCGGTTTCACGCTTGGCAGGCTGGCCGCATTTCGGGCAGGTGCACTCGTAGAATTCGGGCATGCGCGCCAGCGGCGAACCGGCGCCGTCCGGCACCACGTCCTCCGGCAGGACGACCGGCAGTTGATCTTCCGGCACCGGCACGTCACCGCAGGCATCGCAGTGGATGATCGGGATCGGGCAGCCCCAGTAGCGTTGACGGCTGATGCCCCAGTCGCGCAGGCGGAACTGGGTGCGCGAGGCGCCGAGGTTTTTCTTGATCAGGGCCACTTCCATGGCGTCGAACGCGCCAGCGAAGTCCAGACCGTCGAATTCGCCGGAGTTGATCAGCGTGCCGTGCTCGCCGTAGGCGTCTTGCCATGGCGCCGGGTTGGTTTCACCGGAGCTGGTGCGGACCACGGATTTGACCGGCAGGTTGTACTTGTGGGCGAATTCGAAATCGCGCTCGTCGTGCGCCGGCACAGCCATGACCGCGCCATCGCCGTAGTGCATCAGCACGTAGTTGGCGACCCACACCGGCAGTTTTTCGCCCGTCAGCGGGTGCTCGACGAACAGGCCGGTCGGCAGGCCTTTCTTCTCTTGAGTGGCGACGTCGGCTTCAGCGACGCTGCCGCCCTTGCATTCGGCGATGAACGCTTGCAGCTCAGGGTTGTTCTTCGCGGCGAGAGCCGCCAGGTGGTGTTCGGCTGCCACGGCAACGTAGGTTGCGCCCATCAGGGTGTCCGGACGGGTGGTGAAGACTTTCAGGGTGCCGCTTTCGCCGATCGATTCGACGTTGTACGGGAACTGCACTTCCATGCCGCGCGACTTGCCGATCCAGTTGCGCTGCATGGTCTTGACCTGCTCGGGCCAGCCGGTCAGTTCGTCGAGACTCTCCAGCAGCTCATCCGCGTAGGCGGTGATCTTGAAGTAGTACATCGGGATTTCGCGCTTTTCGATCAGCGCGCCGGAACGCCAGCCGCGACCGTCGATCACCTGCTCGTTGGCCAGAACGGTCTGGTCGATCGGGTCCCAGTTCACGGTGCCGTTCTTGCGGTAGATCACGCCTTTTTCGAACAGGCGAGTGAACAGCCATTGTTCCCAGCGGTAGTAATCCGGTTTGCAGGTGGTGACTTCGCGCGACCAGTCCACCGCCAGGCCCAGGCTGCGCAGCTGGGATTTCATGTAGGCGATGTTTTCGTAGGTCCACTTGGCCGGGGCCACGTTGTTCTTCATCGCGGCGTTTTCCGCCGGCATGCCGAAGGCGTCCCAACCCATCGGTTGCAGAACGTTCTTGCCGAGCATGCGCTGGTAGCGGGAGATCACGTCGCCGATGGTGTAGTTGCGCACGTGCCCCATGTGTAGCTTGCCGCTGGGGTAAGGGAACATCGACAGGCAGTAGTAAGTCTCCTTGCCTGGCTGTTCACTGACTTCAAAGGACTTTTGCTCGTCCCAGAACGACTGGGCGGCGGCTTCGATTTCACGGGGTTGATATTGTTCGTGCATGGCTACTTTTGTACTGGATAGGGGTGGCCTAATCCTCTTCAATGCGACGTTCGGGGCGTGCCGGACGAGCTGGAAGTGGAGTTACAGGAAGCGCCGTAGCATACATGACCGCGCTTGGCCTAGGGAAACCCTGATTGCAGCCGTTTGACCGGCTCAAATCGCGGCGAGGGCCGTTGGTCGCGGCGTGCAGCCGGTTTGTGCAGCGAAGCTAAGCTCTAACTGGGGAGTGAGTCTTATCTTCAATGAGGTGAGGGATGGTGGAGTCACAGCAAAAAAACGTTACCAAACCCGAGTTGTACGAGCGGTTGATCGATCGTCTGGGGATGGCCCTGGACGCAGCAAAAACCGCAGGAAGGCTGCGCGACGAGCGCCCCCTGGAGCTGGAATTGCGTGGCTTGAGTCCCGCCGAGTTCAAACTGGTCAAGGCCTATCTGGATCGCAGTGAGCGTGAAACCCACGGATACCTGTCACAAGCAGTGAAACAACTCGATGCAGCCCATACGGCCAAAGTCATCTGGCTCAAGGACAAGGCGCCCGGCAGAGACGCCGTCAAGGTTCGGACTCTGCAGGCCAAGTAAACGCATGGCAGGTCAAAAAGCGGATCTTTTTCAACAGGATCCGACCCTACTGGTTGTCGCGCTGTATCAACCCACTTAGGCTTCGGGCATCTTTGGAGATGCTCGATGCCTTTTCGTTATTTCATTAAACAACTGCTGTTGCCGCCCGGCCTTCTTTTGCTGCTGTTGCTGGCGGCCTGGTGGCTGCGACGTTCGCGGCCGCGACTGGCCGGGCTGTGTTTTGCCCTGGGTTTTGGCGGGTTTTTGCTGATGAGTCTGCCGGTGGTCGTGCAATGGGGCGCCAAGGCTCTGGAGCGCGAGCCGCCGCTGGCCCGCGAAGCTTGGGCAGATCTGGCACAGCGCGCCGATGCGATTGTGGTGCTGGGTTCCGGTCGCGAGCGCGGCGATGTGGCCTGGGGCGAAGATCAGCCGACCGGTGTCGGGCTTGAACGGCAGCGTTACGCGGCGCGACTGGCCAAGGCGTCCGGACTTCCGATTCTGACCAGCGGTGGCCTGCATTACGGTACGCCGCCGACCGAAGCGAAATTGATGGCCGATTCGTTGCGCAATGATTTCGGTGTGACGGTGCGCTGGCAGGAAGGGGAGAGCCGCACTACGTGGGAAAACGCCGAATTCAGCGCCAGGATGCTGTTGCCGGAAGGCGTCAAACGTATCGTGCTGGTGACCCAGGCCTGGCACATGCCGCGAGCGGTGTGGAGTTATCAACAGGCTGGATTTGAAGTGGTACCGGCGCCGGTCGGTTTCCTTGGCACTGACAATGCGCGACCGTTTGGCGGCTGGCTGCCGGAATTCAAGTCGATCTGGCAGAGCGGGCAGTTGATGAACGAGGCGGTGGGGCAGATCGGTTACTCGCTGTTCTACCGAGGGCGTGGCGCCGCCGATTGATGGGGTGTCCTTGACGGCGCCTTCGCGAGCAAGCCCGCTCCCACAGCGTTCATCTGTGGGAGCGGGCGATCTCTCAGAGAGTCTTGGACATCCGGTTGGTCATCAGCGCCCAGCCGAACAGCACCACGCACAGGACGATCAGCGGCCACGAGCGCCATTGTAGATACGGCGTCAGGTTGTGCATCGGCACCACTTCGCCGTAGAGCACGCCCTGTTCGAATTGCGGAATGCGTTCGGTGATCTGTCCGAACGGGTTGATCAGCCCGGTCACGCCGTTGTTGGTCGCGCGGATCATCCAGCGTCCGGCTTCAAGCGCGCGCATCTGCGCCATTTGCAGATGCTGCAACGGGCCGATCGACGTACCGAACCAGGTGTCGTTGCTGATCGTCAGCAGCAAATCGCTGCGTGCCGCCAGGCCAGCGGCGAATTCCGGATACACCACTTCGTAGCAGATGAACGGTGCGACCTGATACCCCTTGGCCTGCAACAGGGCCTGATCGGCAGGGCCGCGGGCGAAGTCGGACATCGGCAGGTCGAAGAACGCGATCAGCCCGCGCAGGATGTCCTGCAACGGTACGTATTCGCCGAACGGCACCAGTTTCTGTTTCAGATAAGTGCCATCGCCTTCGCCGACCACGGTGATGCCGTTGAAGAAGCGTTTTTCGTGACGGACCGTTTCGCGGATCGGTACGCCGGTGATCAGCGCCGATTTACGCTCGGCGGCGAAGGTGCCCATCATGTTCAGGTAGCCCTCGGCGGACTCCTTGAGCACTGGCACGGCGGTTTCCGGCCAGATCAGCAGGTCCACCGGTTTGGAGCGGAAACTCAGGTCGCGGTACAGCGCCAGTTGCGCGTTGAGCTCGGCCGGATCCCATTTCATGCTTTGCGCGACGTTGCCCTGAATGGCGGCAACGCTCAGCGGTGCGCCTGACGGACTGGTCCAGGCGTGGCCTTTCAAGGCAATGCCCACCACCCATGGCCCGATCAGCAATACCACGCCGGCAGCAATGAAGGCTTTGCGGCGGGTTTGCAGCAGGCGCGGTGCGTTGTAGATCAGTGCAGCGGTCAGCGCCAGGACAAACGATACCAGCCATATGCCGCCCACCGGCGCGAGCCCGGCCAGCGGACCATTGAGCTGGCTGTAACCGGAGTACAGCCACGGGAAACCGGTGAGGAACCAGCCACGAAACGCTTCCTGACCCACCCACAGCGCCGCAAAGGCCAGGGCATCGGCCACCGGCGCTTCGTTACGCCGCAGCCAGCGCGCCCAGAGCCAGGCGGGCAGGGCGAAGAACCAGGCAATGGCCGCCGTGAAGATCAGCATCAGGAACCCGGCCAGCAGCACCGAAGCGCCGCCGAAGTGGTGGATGCTGTAGTAGATCCAGCTGGTGCCGGCGCCGAACAGGCCGAAACCGAAGCACCAGCCGCGACCCAAGGCCTGGCGCGGGCTCAGCTCGCGCAGGCCTGCATAGAACAGGCCGACCGCCAGCAGGGCCAGCGGCCAGAGATCGAACGGTGCCAGCGCGAAGGTGGTGATTGCACCGGCCGCCACGGCCAGCAGGTTACCGGGCCAGCCGGGGCGGGTTGTCCAGCGCATTTCAGTCCTTAGAATTAACGAGCGATTGGCGTCAGTCGCAGCAAATGAATCCGGCGACTGTCAGCGTTCAGGATGCGGAAACGATAGGCGCCGATTTCAGTGATTTCGTTGCGTTTTGGCAAGTGCCCGAACGCGCTCATCACCAGCCCGCCGACGGTGTCGAACTCGTCGTCGGAGAATTCGCTGTCGAAGAACTCGTTGAAGTTCTCGATCGGCGTCAGGGCCTTGATCAGGAAATCACCGCTGGGCAGCGGCTTGATGTAGCTGTCTTCTTCGACGTCGTGCTCGTCTTCGATGTCGCCGACGATTTGCTCCAGCACGTCTTCGATGGTCACCAGACCGGCCACGCCGCCGTACTCGTCGATGACGATGGCCATGTGGTTGTGGTTGGCGCGGAATTCACGCAGCAACACGTTCAGACGCTTGGACTCCGGCACGAACGTGGCCGGGCGCAGCAGATCCTTGATGTTGAAGCTGTCGCCATTCTCCTTGAGGATCAGCGGCAGCAGATCCTTGGCCAGCAGCACGCCCATCACGTCGTCATGGCTTTCGCCGATGACCGGGTAGCGCGAGTGGGCCGAGTCGACCACGGCAGGGAGAAATTCGCGGGGTGTCTGGGTCGCCTTGATGCTGATCATCTGCGAGCGCGGCACCATGATGTCGCGTACCTGCAGGTCAGCCACCTGGATGGCGCCTTCGACGATGGCCAGCGCTTCGCTGTCCAGCAGTTTGTTCTGATGTGCATCGCGCAGCAGCTCAAGCAGCTCCTGGCGGTTCTTCGGCTCGTGAGCAAAAGCCTGGGTCAGTTTACCCAGCCATGACTTTTGCCCGTTGCTCGATCGATCTTCGCTCATAGCGATTACTCTGAATCCTTTGTTGTAACAGTAGGGGATGTTTCGGTTTCGTCGTCCGCGTACGGATCGGGATAACCCAATTCGGCAAGCAACTCGCGTTCCAGTGCTTCCATTTCCTCGGCTTCCTCGTCATCTATATGGTCGTAACCCAGCAGATGCAAGCAGCCGTGAATGACCAGATGTGCCCAGTGAGCCTTCAGTTCCTTGCCTTGCTCGGCGGCTTCGCGTTCGACCACCGCCACGCAGATCACCAGATCGCCCAGCAGCGGGATGTCGAGAAACTCGTCGGGCACTTCGGCGGGGAAGGACAGGACGTTGGTCGCGTAATCTTTGTGGCGCCAGGTGTGATTCAGCTCGCGACCTTCTTCTTCGTCGACCAGACGAATGGTCATTTCCGAGTCGGCAGTGCGCTGGCGCAGGGACAGTTCGCACCATTGGCGGAATTCTTCCTCGGTCGGCGCAGACGCTTGGGTCGCGATTTGCAGATCAAGCTCAAGCATCGTGGCGGGTGTCCTTTGGCGCTTCATCGGCCAGTCGCGTCTCGAATCGCTCGTAGGCTTCGACGATGCGTTGCACCAACGGATGGCGCACCACGTCTTTGGGCTGGAAGTGGGTGAAGCTGATGCCCGGCACATCTTTCAGGACTTCGATGACGTGATGAAGTCCGGACTTGGTGCCGCGTGGCAGGTCGACCTGGGTAATGTCGCCGGTGATCACGGCCGTGGAGCCGAAACCGATCCGGGTCAGGAACATCTTCATCTGTTCGACGGTGGTGTTCTGACTTTCGTCGAGGATGATGAAGCTGTTGTTCAGCGTGCGACCGCGCATGTAGGCCAGCGGTGCGACTTCGATCACCTGACGTTCGATCAGCTTGGCCACGTATTCGAAGCCGAGCATCTCGTAGAGCGCGTCGTAGAGCGGGCGCAGGTACGGGTCGATCTTCTGCGACAGGTCGCCGGGCAGGAAACCGAGTTTTTCACCCGCTTCGACCGCCGGACGCACCAGCAGGATGCGGCGGATCTGCTCACGTTCCAGCGCATCCACAGCGCAGGCCACCGCCAGATAGGTCTTGCCGGTACCGGCCGGGCCGATGCCGAAGTTGATGTCGTTGCCGAGGATTTCCTTCACGTAGCGCAGCTGATTCAAGCCGCGTGGGCGAATCATGCCTTTCTTGGTACGCAGGGCGACGGAGGCTTCGGCGGGGGCGTGGTTGTCCAGTTGCTCGACGGCCGATTCCTGGAGGAACAGGTGAACCATATCCGGCGACAGCTCTGAACCCTTGGTTTCACGGTACAGGCGGCGAATCAGGTTTTCCGCGGAAGTGGTGTGCTTGGGTTCGCCGATCAGCTCGAACTGATTGCCGCGGTTGCGGATCTCGATGGCCAGGCGCTGTTCGATCAGCCGCAGGTGCTCGTCGAACTGCCCGCACAGATTGGCGAAGCGGCGAGCCTCAAAGGGCTCGAGGATGAAACGATGAGGTTCTATGGGTGCGTTCAAGGTCGTATTTAGCCGCCCTGGGGCAATTGGGATGAAATCAAGGATAACGCCAGCGGCGTGGGTGCGAAAGCTCTTAAAAAGCCTGGCACCGATTCAGCCCTCTGGCGCGGTCTCCTTGCGCTGTTACTGGATCAGCGAGCCGCGCAGCGAGTGCGGTTGCGCCGCGTCGATGTGGACGTCGGCGAACTGGCCGATCAGGGTCGGATTATCGCAGCGGAAGTTGACGATACGGTTATTCTCGGTGCGCCCTTGCAGCTCGCCGGGGTCTTTCTTCGAATAGTCGGTTACCAGAATCCGCTGGACCGAACCGACCATTTGTCGGCTGATCTCGAAGCCTTGCTGATTTAAACGGTGCTGCAAGGCGTTCAGGCGTTCTTTCTTCAGTTCTTCCGGGGTGTCGTCGGGCAGATCGGCGGCCGGGGTGCCTGGGCGCTGGCTGTAGACGAACGAGTAGGAAAAATCGAAACCGACGTCGGCAATCAGCTTCATGGTCTGTTCGAAATCTTTCTCGGTTTCCCCCGGGAAGCCGACGATGAAGTCCGAGCTGATGCAGATGCCCGGCACGGCGGCGCGTAGTTTGCGCAGCTTGGATTTGTACTCAAGCGCGGTGTGGTTGCGTTTCATCGCAGCCAGGATCCGGTCCGAGCCCGACTGCACAGGCAAGTGCAGGTGCTTCACCAGTTCCGGCACTTCGGCGTGTGCCTGGATCAGGCTGTCGGAGAATTCCAGCGGGTGCGAGGTGGTGTAGCGGATGCGGTCGATACCGTCGACTGCCGCGACCACGCGGATCAGTTCGGCCAGGTCGGCCAGGCGACCGTCGTGGGTCAGCCCGCGATAACCGTTGACGTTTTGGCCCAGCAGGGTCACTTCACGCACGCCGTTTTCGGCCAAATGAATGATCTCGGCGATCACGTCGTCGAACGGCCGGCTGACTTCTTCGCCGCGGGTGTAAGGCACTACACAGAACGTGCAGTACTTGCTGCAGCCTTCCATCACCGACACGTAGGCGCTCGGACCGTCGATGCGCGGCTCGGGCAGGTGGTCGAACTTTTCGATTTCCGGGAACGAGACGTCGACTTGCGGCAGCTTGCTGATACGCGCGGCGTCGATCATTTCCGGCAGACGGTGCAGGGTCTGCGGACCGAAAACCACGTCGACGTACGGGGCGCGATCACGGATCGCCGCGCCTTCCTGGCTGGCCACGCAACCGCCGACGGCAATCACCATGTCCGGATTGGCCAGTTTCAGTTCGCGCCAGCGGCCGAGCTGAGAATACACCCGGTCCTGGGCGCGTTCGCGGATCGAGCAGGTGTTGAGCAGAATCACGTCGGCATCTTCGGCGCGCGCCGTGACTTCCAGGGCCTGATGTTCGCCCAGCAGATCGACCATGCGCGAGCTGTCGTACTCGTTCATCTGGCAACCGTGGGTTTCGATGTAAAGCTTCTTGGCCATGGAATAGGGTCGTCACGTGGTTCAAAGAACCGCGCATTATAGGGAACATGTCCCCAGGTTCCTACCGCTGTGCGTCCGGTGGCTATGCTATAGTTCGCGCCCTCATTTTTACCCCGATGTTGTCCGCCCGCCATGACCAAACGCGAAGCTCCAATCTACAAGGTGATTTTCCTCAACCAGGGCCAGGTGTTCGAAATGTACGCCAAGCAGATCTATCAAAGTGATCTGTGGGGTTTCCTGGAAGTGGAAGAGTTCGTCTTTGGCGAGCGCACGCAAGTGGTCGTCGACCCGAGCGAAGAAAAGCTCAAGGCGCAGTTCGAAGGCGTGGTGCGCAGCTTTGTGCCGATGCATTCGATCGTGCGCATCGATGAAGTGGAGCGGCTGGGGACACCGAAGATCACCGAAGCCCGTGGCGGCGTCGGCAACGTGATGCCGTTCCCGGTGCCGATGCCCGAGAAGTAAACCGTAAGATCGAGTCGCCTCATTCGCGAGCAAGCTCGCTCCCACAGGGGAATGCATTCCAATGTGGGAGCGAGCTTGCTCGCGAAGAGGCCAGAAAAATCTATAGAGAAATCAGGGAAGGGGCGAGAACGGCGTACGCCCGTCGGCGCTCTGCAGTTCCATCAGGTATTTACGGAAAATTTGCCCGAGCACCTGGGTTGCGGTTTCCAGTTCTTCGCGGGACATTTTTTCGGACACTTCGTCGGCGGTGTCGAGCGCGTCTTCAGCGCCATTGACCGCCGCCATCTTCAGCACGATGTACGCCTGAATGTTGTTGGCCTGCACGCCTTCGCCGTGGAAGAACATGGTGCCGAGCTTGAATTGCGCCTGGGCGTGGCCTTGCAGCGAGGCCTTTTCGAAATAGCTCAGGGCTTGATTGAGGTCGCGCGGCGCGTTCTTGCCGTCGTAGTAGAACTCACCCAACTCGTATTGCGCTTGCGCATCCCCTTCATCCGCTGCCTTTTGGCAGGCGGCGAGGGCCTGCGTGACATCTTGCGGCTGAGTATTGAGGGTGCAGCGACCCATCGCCGGTATCAACAACGAGTTGCCGCCTGCTTGTGCATGTGCGAGCAGCGGCTGAAGGAGCAACAGGCAGCCCAAGGCAAGGGTGCGGCCGGTGCGGTTCATGGGAATCGACTTACCTCTGAAGGGCGCGCGGACCCGTCTAGGGATCCAATAAGCGCGCATTATGAAATAAGCAGGGCCATCCTTACAAAGTCTTTACTCGATTTTCTGCTGCGCGGGAAATATATCGCCCACTTTATGGGAAATTTTTGGCAGGAGTGTCGGAAAAAGCGCGCGGATGTAGGAGAACGCTGACGCTGGCAATGGCCAACGTCAGCGGCGAAGCGTTTTACTTCAACTTGGCGAAGGCGCGTTCGGCGGCGTCGAGGGTGATTTTCAGCTCGGCCTCGCCATGGGCGATCGAGGTGAAGCCGGCTTCGAAGGCGCTCGGCGCCAGGTACACGCCACCTTCCAGCATCAAGTGGAAGAAGCGGCCGAACAGCGCTGCATCGCTGGCCATCACGTCTTCAAAAGTAACAATGTCGTCGGCACCACTGAAGTACAGACCGAACATGCCGCCCGCCTGGGTGGTCACGAACGGAATGCCGGCGGCATCGGCGCGCTGTTGCAGGCCGTCGAGCAGGCGCGTGGTGTAGTCGGTCAGCTCGGCGTGGAAACCCGGACGGCTGATCAGGCGCAGGGTGGTCAGGCCGGCAGCCATCGCCAGCGGGTTACCGGACAAGGTGCCCGCCTGATAGACCGGGCCCAGCGGTGCGATGCGCTCCATGATCGAGCGCTTGCCGCCGAAGCAGCCGACCGGCATGCCGCCACCGATGATCTTGCCGAAGGTGGTCAGATCCGGGGTCACGCCGTAGTAAGCCTGGGCACCGCCGAGGGCGACGCGGAAACCGGTCATCACTTCGTCGAAAATCAGCACCACGCCGTGCTTGTCGCACAGGTTGCGCAGGCCTTCGAGGAAACCCGGCGCCGGCGGTACGCAGTTCATGTTGCCGGCCACTGGCTCGACGATGATGCACGCGACGTTCTGACCGACTTCAGCGAGCATTTTTTCAACCGCGTCGATGTCGTTGAACGGCAGGGTCAAAGTGTGTTTGGCGAATGCTGCCGGCACGCCGGCCGAGCTCGGTACGCCTTGGGTCAGTGCGCCGGAACCGGCCTTGACCAGCAGGCTGTCGGAGTGACCGTGGTAGCAGCCTTCGAACTTGATGATGCTGTCGCGGCCGGTGAAACCACGGGCCAGACGGATCGCGCTCATGGTCGCTTCGGTGCCGGAGCTGACCATGCGCACCATCTCCATCGATGGCACCAGCGAGCAGACCAGATCGGCCATCTCGGTTTCCATCGCGGTCGGCGCGCCGTAGGACAGGCCGTGCTGCAACTGGTTGCGCACCGCGTCCAGTACGTCCGGGTGGCTGTGGCCAAGGATCATCGGGCCCCAGGAACCCACGTAATCCACATAACGCTTGTTATCTTCGTCAGTGACGTAGGCGCCTTCGGCGTGCTTGAAGAACAGCGGCGTGCCACCAACGCTCTTGAACGCGCGCACCGGCGAGTTCACGCCACCGGGAATGTGTTTCTGGGCGTTGGCAAACAGGGTTTCGGAACGAGACATGATCGGGCTCTCAGACTTTTAATAATTCATTGAAGGCGCGGGCGCGGTGGGTCACTTCGGCGGTGCTGTCGGCGCCGAACAGGCCATGGACCACGGCCAGCAGATCGACGCCGTGGGCCACCAGCGGCGCAGCGTTGTCGAGGGTGATGCCGCCGATCGCGCAGATCGGCAGGTGCAGGGTGCGTTTGGCCTCGTCGAGCAGATCGAGGCTGCAACTCGGTGCACCGGGTTTGGTACTGGAATTGAAGAAGCGACCGAAGGCGACGTAACTCGCACCCTCTTTGGCGGCTTGTTCGGCGAGTTCAAGTTGCGCGTGGCAGGTCGAACCGATGATGGCCCTGGAACCGAGCAGGGCGCGGGTCGGCGACAGCGGGCCGTCGGTCTGGCCCAGGTGCACGCCGACGTTCAGGCGTGCGGCCAGTTCGGCGTCATCGTTGATGATCAGTTGCGTCTTGTAGCGTTCGCACAGATCGCGCAGGGCTTCGGCCTCACGCAGGCGGCGGGCCTCGTCGCTGCTTTTGTCGCGGTATTGCAGCAGGGTGACGCCGCCTTCCAGCGCCGCCTCCACGTAGGACAGAAACTTGCCGGCCAGCAACTGGCTGTCGGTGATGGCATACAGGCCACGTAGTTTCATCGCGCAGACCTCAGGCTCGAAACATCAGGAACAGAAATCCAGCGGCAGGCGACGCGGCACGAACTGGCCTTTGCCCAGCTGTTCGGCATCGCGCAGGGTGCGCCAGGTGTAATCCAGCGCAGTACGCACGGCGCTGGCAAGGTTTTCGCCCTGAGCCAGTCGGCCGGCGAGGGTGCTGGCCAAGGTGCAGCCGGAGCCGTGATAGCTGCCCGGCAGACGCTGGCACTTGAAGGTTTCGCGCAGGCCGTCGCGGCTGTACAGGCGATTGTGGATTTCGGTTTCGTCGCCGTGACCGCCGGTGATCAGCAGGTTCTTGATGTACGGCAACAGTTTTTCAGCGCACTCGTCCGCGGTGCCTTCTGGCAGTTCGGCGAGGATCCGGGCTTCGGGAAGGTTGGGGGTGGCGATGATCGACAGCGGCAGCAGGCGTTCGCGCATGGCGTAGCCGACTTCGTCCTTGCCCAGGCGTCCACCGCCGCCGGCGCGCAGCACCGGGTCGCAGACCACCGGCAAGTGCGGGTGCGCCTGGAGCAGTTCGACGACGGTGTCGACCATTTCCAGGGAACCGAGCATGCCCAGTTTCACTGCCGCGACTTCGGAATCGTTGAGCACGGCATTGGCCTGGGCCAGTACCCACTCACGGTCGAGGACGCGAAAGTCAGTGACGTTGACGGTGTCTTGCACGGTCAGGGCGGTGACGGCCGGAGCCGCATGGCAGCCCTGAGCGAGCAGGGCTTCGATATCTGCCTGCAAGCCGGCGCCACCACTGGGGTCGTGGCCGGAGAGACAGAGGACAACGGGGCGTGAGCTGTAGATATTCATGGTGCGCGAGCTTACCACCAAACCTGTTTTTCGGGTGTTGTGGCGCAGCGCCCGGCCGATAACACGGGTAGCGGGATCGGTAACGTTTGGCGCAATCTGACCGAGCAAACAGCTCTAGCCCGGCGCTCTGCTCTGAAACGCCCGTTCTAGAGCCTTTGTAGGAAAAATTTCCATGGTGCTCAATGGCCATCAACGGCTATGCTAGAGTGGATCCAAACCAATAACAGGTAATACCGGTTTTACGTCATCTCAAAGGGAATGGGGGCTTCCTGACACAACCGGACAAGCCACGCTGGGGCTTCAATGCGCTATTTGTTGATGTTGCTGTTCTGCTTGCCCCTCCTGGCAAGCGCCGTCGAGTTCGATGAGTTCACCCAGAGCCTCCCGCTGGGTCGATCCCTGCAAGTGTTCGAAGACCCGAGCGGTCAGGCGAGCATTGCCGACGTCCGCGCGCAAGCCGCCGCCGGAAACTTCAAACCTCATGACAAAGCCACGCTCAATGCCGGTTATTCGCGCTCGGCGTTCTGGCTGAAGATCGACCTGCATTACCGCCCGACCAATGCGTCGGCGCAGCGCAGCTGGTTGCTGGAGCTGGCGTATCCGCCGCTCGATCATCTTGATCTGTATTTGCCCGATGCGGCCGGTGACTATCGTCTGGTGCGGCAGACCGGCGACGCCTTGCCGTTCGCCAGTCGCGAGATCCGCCAGAACAATTACCTGTTCGACCTGGCATTCAAGCCGAATCAGCAACGCACCGTTTATCTGCGGTTGTCCAGCGAAGGCTCGATCCAGGCGCCGGTGACATTGTGGTCGAGCACCGCGTACCTCGAAGATCAGCCAGTGCGCCTGTACGTGTTGGGGATCATTTATGGCGTGCTGCTGGGGATGCTGGTCTACAACCTGTTCATCTATCTCAGCGTGCGCGACACCAGTTACCTCTATTACATCTTCTACATCGCCTCGTTCGGCCTCTATCAGCTGTCGGTCAACGGTGCGGCGGTCGAGTATTTCTGGCCGGACAATCCTTGGTGGGCCAACGCTGCCACGCCGTTCTTCATTGGTTGCGCGGGGCTGTTCGGCAGCCAGTTCGCCCGCAGTTTCCTGCAGACGAAGAACCACAGCCGCTGGCTCGATCGCCTGCTGATCGCCCTGATCGCGTTCGGTGCCGTAGTGATCGGTCTGTCGTTGATGACCAGTTATGGCCTGGCCCTGCGTCTGGCGACGACCCTGGCCCTGACCTTTACCGTGGTGATCTTCGCCGCCGGGATCCTCGCCTGGTGGCGCGGCCTGCGGGTGGCGCGTTATTTCATCATTGCCTGGTCGGCGTTCCTGATCGGCGGCATCGTCAACACCATGATGGTCCTGGGCTTGCTGCCGAATGTGTTCCTGACCATGTACGCCAGTCAGATCGGTTCGGCCATTGAAGTGGCGCTGCTGTCGCTGGCCCTGGCCGACCGCATCAACGCGATGCGTGAACAACAGGCGCAGACCCTGTTCGACGCCGGCCAGAAGCTCGAAGTGCTGAACCAGCAACTGGCCCACAGCAACAAGCTCAAGGACGAATTTCTCGCGACCCTGACCCACGAACTGCGCACACCGATGAACGGGGTGATCGGTTCGCTGGAGCTGATGCAGACCGTCGAGCTCGATCCGGAACTGGAGCAATACCAGCAGACTGCCGCCGGTTCCGCGCGGGACATGATGCGTATGGTCAACGGCATCCTCACCCTGACCGAATTGCAGGCCGGCAAGCTCAAGGCGACGCCGGGCAGTTTCAGCCTGCGCGGGGTGGTAGAGGCGTTGCGGATTCAGTTCGATGGCAACGCGGCGAGCAAGTCGCTGGACTTCAAGGTCGACGTGCTGCCGACCCTGCCGGACCGCCTGCACGGCGACAGTGCCAAACTCGCGCAATGCCTGGAGTGCCTGCTGGACAACGCGATCAAGTTCACCCGCGTCGGCGGTCTGGCCTTGCGGGTCACCGGCAAACCGTCGACGGACAATCGCCTGGCGCTGTCCTTCGCGGTGATCGACACCGGTATCGGTTTTACCGATCTGGGCGAGGCCACGCTGTATCAGCGATTCTTCCAGCTCGATGGTTCGATGACCCGCGAATACGGCGGGCTGGGCGTCGGTCTGGCGATTTGCCGTCAATTGGTGGAATTGCTCGGTGGCAAGCTCACACACCGCTCCGAACCGGGGCGCGGCAGCCGTTTTCAGCTGGATGTCGAGTTTGAGTTGCCGGAAGTGGAAGCCGTGCCTGCGTTCAGTCGTGACACCGAGCGCGCGCCGCAGGATTGCACCGTGCTGCTGGTGGACGACAACAGTGTCAACCAATTGGTGATGCGCGGCATGTTGCTCAAGCTCGGTTTCCGGGTGCGCACTGCCGACCACGGCGTGGCGGCACTAGACTGTTTGCAGCGCGAGCGCTTCGATGCAGTGTTGATCGATTGCCAGCTACCGCCGCTCGACGGAGCATCGCTGTGCTGCCAGATTCGTGACCTGCCGGGATGCGCCCATCTGCCGGTGTTCATGATCGCGCTGGGGGCGGATCGAGAGCATTGCGCGTCGGGTGGCACGATCGATTATCTGAACAAACCGGTGAAATTCGAGGATCTGCAGGTCGCAATGCAGCGACGGGTATTGAGTTGCTGATAGGGTGAAAGCGCCGGCATTTAGGCCGATATGACACTTTGATCGATTCGGGGGCGGTGCTTAACTGAAGCTCTGGCCGATCAAGGAGCCCCGTCATGAACCTGCATCAGTTCGCCGAAACCCACGAAGTCACCAACCAGCCACCGTCGCTGGACGGCACCAACCTGTACCGCATCGACCTGCCGTTGCAGGAGTGGTCGCGGCGGTTCGGCGCCGGCTGGGCCGAGTCGCGGATCGACGCCTACGGCGCGCTGGCCGGCGGGCCGCTGATGGAGGCCGGGTTCCTCGCCAATCAGAACAAACCGGTGTTCGCCAGCCATGACCGCTACGGTCATCGCATCGATCTGGTGGAATTTCATCCGGCGTATCACGAGCTGATGCGCACCGCCATCGAACATGGCCTGACGTCGTTGCCCTGGGCTCATCCACAGGACGGTGCCCATGTTGCCCGCGCTTCCATGACCTACCTGCACAGCCAGGCCGAAGCCGGCAGTGGCTGTCCGTTGACCATGACTTTCGCCAGCGTGCCGGCGATGCGTTTACAACCGAATCTGGCCGAGCAATGGCTGCCGAAAATCCTCGCCACCGAATACGATCCGCGCAATGTCGGCATGGCCCACAAGGCCGGTGTCACCATCGGCATGGCGATGACCGAGAAACAGGGTGGCACCGATGTGCGGGCCAACACCACCAAGGCTTATCCAGTTGGCGCCAGCGGCCCCGGTCAGGCTTATGAACTGGTGGGCCACAAGTGGTTCTGTTCGGCGCCGATGTGCGATGCATTCCTCACGCTGGCGCAGACCGACAAGGGCCTGACCTGCTTCCTGCTGCCGCGCCATCGCCCGGATGACACGCGCAATCAGTTCTATATCCAGCGCCTGAAAAACAAGCTCGGCAACCAGTCCAACGCCTCCAGCGAAGTGGAATTCCGAGGCGCACTGGCGTGGATGGTCGGTGAGGAAGGGCGCGGCGTGCCGACGATCATCGAGATGGTGGCGATGACCCGTTTTGACTGCATGGTCGGCTCCAGCTCGCTGATGCGGCAGGCGCTGACCCAGGCCAGCCATCACTGCACCCACCGCAAGGTCGGCGGCAAGCTGCTCAGCGAGCAACCGCTGATGCAGAACGTGCTGGCCGATCTGGCGCTGGAAAGCGAAGCCGCGCTGGCGTTGAGCCTGCGCATGGGCAAGGCGCTGGATCATCTGAATGATCGCCATGAAGCGCAGTTCGCCCGGCTGGTGACGGCGGTGGGCAAATACTGGATCTGCAAACGTGCGCCGGGAATGATCAACGAAGCCGCCGAATGCATGGGTGGCGCCGGGTATGTCGAGGAGAGCATCCTGCCGCGGCTGTACCGCGAGGCGCCGGTGAACTCGACGTGGGAAGGCTCTGGCAACGTGCAATGCCTCGATGTGCTGCGGGCGTTGTCGAAAGAGCCGGGCGTGCTTGATGTGTTGTTCAGCGAGTTGGGCGACGGCCATGGCGACAAGCGACTGGCTGCGCACATTCAGCAATTGCAGGCGCAGTTCAAGGACACCAGCGACATTCAGTACCGCGCGCGGCAACTGACCGAAGACATTGCCCTCGGGCTGCAAGCTAAGCTGCTGCTGGAGGCCGGGAATTCGGCGGTCAGTGATGCCTTTATCGCCAGTCGCCTGAGTGGGGGCGGTCGGGTCTACGGCGCGTTGCCCCGTGGGCTGGATGTCGAAGCCATTGTTGCCCGCTCGACGCCACAAGGTTTCTGAAACACCCTGTGGGAGCGGGCTTGCTCGCGAAGGAACCGGTACATTCAACATCAATGCTGGCTGTGCTGACGCCTTCGCGGGCAAGCCCGCTCCCACAGGGAACGCCTCTACCGGTCAGATTGATGAATTGCCACAACGCCACTGTTTCCGTGACGCCACGATGCAGGCAAGATGAAGCTCTGCAAGTCAGAACACAGGAAGCTGATCGTGACCGAAGCGTTTATTGTCGTTCAAACCGCCGAACAGGCCGTGGATCGTCTCGCCGAGCTGCATGAGCGGGCCACCACGGCGCTGAACTCGGCGCTCAAGCGTTACCTCAAGGATCGCGTCGAGCCCGACGCCGAGCAACGTGCCCTGTTCCGTTATCCCGAACTGCGTCTGACCTACCACTGCCAGGGCGAAGTCCCGCAGACCACCCGCGCCTACGCCAAGGTGCAGTTGCCGGGCACCTACAGCGTGACCGTCACCCACCCTGCGGCGTTTCGCAAATACCTGCTGGAACAGCTCACGCCGCTGATGCACGACTTCACCGTGACGGTGGAAGTCGGGGTCAGCGAGCAGAACATTCCCTATCCGTACGTGGTCGAGCAGGGCGATGAGCTGGCCGGCTCCGGTGTCACCGCTGCCGTGCTGGCGCGAGTATTCCCGAGTACCGACCTGTCTGCCGCCACCGATGGCATCGCCGACGGGCTCTACGACTGGGAAAACACCGATCCGTTGCCATTGGCGCTGTTCGATGCGGCCCGCGTCGACTTCTCGCTGCGTCGTCTGGTGCACTACACCGGCAGCGACTGGCGCCATGTGCAGCCGTGGATCCTGCTGACCAACTACCACCGTTATGTCGACCAGTTCATCGTCCACGGTCTGGAGCAACTGCGCCGTGACCCGCGTTTTGTACGCATGGTGTTGCCGGGCAACGTGATCATCGAAAAAGGCATGGATCACGGCGAAGCCTCGGCCATTGCCGCCGGTGTGGTCTGGCACCGCTACCAGATGCCGGCCTATCACCTGATCGCCAGCGATGGCCACGGCGTGACCCTGGTCAACATCGGCGTCGGTCCGTCCAACGCCAAGAACATCACCGACCATCTGGCCGTGCTGCGCCCGCATTGCTGGCTGATGATCGGGCATTGCGGCGGCCTGCGTCAGTCGCAGACCATCGGCGACTATGTGCTGGCTCACGCCTACATGCGTCGCGACGGGATTCTCGACCGGGTGGTGCCGCCGAACATTCCGATCCCGGCCCTGGCCGAGGTGCAGCTGGCGTTGCAGCAAGCGGCGGCCAACATCACCGGCGAAAAAGGCGAGGAGCTGAAAAAGCGTCTGCGCACCGGCACCGTGCTGACTTACGACGACCGTAACTGGGAATTGCGCTGGGCCCAGGAGCGACCGCTGATCAACCTGTCCCGCGCCGTGGCGGTGGACATGGAAAGCGGCACCATTGCCGCCCAGGGTTATCGTCTGCGGGTGCCGTACGGCACGTTGCTGTGCGTTTCGGACAAGCCGCTGCACAGTGAAATCAAGCTGCCGGGTTCGGCCAACGCGTTCTACGAGCGTGCGGTCAGCCAGCACTTGAAGATCGGCATCGAAGCGGTGGACCTGCTACGCACCGAACTCAACTCGCTGCACTCGCGCAAACTGCGCAGCTTCGACGAGCCGCCGTTCCGCTAACGGTTTGTCGTGGTCATTTGGCGGTCGGGGCACTAGCATTGTCAGCCCTGATCGCTAAATGTCTTCTCACTTATGTCCCGTCCCCCGCGTCCACCTTCCCGCCGTCCCGGCGCGAAGCCGTCCTATTCAGCCCCGCGCCGTGTGGCCAAGGCACCGCCCGCCGAGCCGAAGCTGATCCTGTTCAACAAACCGTTCGATGTGCTGACGCAATTCAGCGACGCAGATGGGCGGGCGACGCTCAAGGATTACATCGACATTCCGGGCATTTACCCGGCAGGACGGCTGGATCGTGACAGCGAAGGTTTGCTGCTGTTGACCAACGACGGCCAGTTGCAGGCGCGGATCGCCGACCCCAGGCACAAACTGGCGAAAACCTATTGGGTGCAAGTCGAAGGCGTGCCGACGGCCGAGCAGTTGCAGCGCCTGCGTGACGGCGTCGAATTGAATGACGGCATGACCTTGCCCGCCGAAGCGCGGCAACTGGATGAGCCCGAGCTGTGGCCGCGCAACCCACCGGTACGCTTTCGCGCGACCATCCCCACAACGTGGCTGGAACTGGTGATTCGCGAAGGACGCAACCGTCAGGTGCGGCGGATGACGGCGGCGGTCGGGCTGCCGACGTTGCGGCTGGTGCGGGTCAGGATTGGTGACTGGACGATCGAAGGGCTCGATCAGGGCCAATGGAAAGAAGTGCCGGCGCGCTTATAAGGCGCCGGATTCGATCAGGCCGATCACCACGCTCTTGATGATGAACGCGGCCACGCCCAGGCCCAGCACGAAGAACAGAATGAACGAGCCGAAACGCCCGGCCTTGGACTTCTTCGCCAGATCCCAGACGATGAAACCCATGAAAATGATCAGGATGCTGACCAGACCGGTCATCATCCACTCTTCAAATACTGCTGGATCCATCGGGCATCTCCGGCGCTGCGCGGCTGAAAGGGCGGCCGGGAGTATACGCCAGCGGCGAACGACGCAGCATTGACCTGCGTCGGTGTGCCGCAGTCATTCGTCGCCTGCACCGGCTTCTTCGCGAGCAAGCTCGCTCCCACAGGGAAATGCATTTCAAATGTGGGAGCGAGCTTGCTCGCGAAGGCGGTTTCAGCTACGCAGATGAGTCAGCGGCAATTCCGTGCTGTTGAGCACCTGATTCAGCACAAAGCTCGAGCGCACGCTGGTCACGCCTTCGATCCGTGTCAGGTGCCCCAGCAGCAGTTTCTGATAGTGATCCATGTCCGGCACCACCACTTTCAGCTGATAGTCGGCATCCACGCCAGTCACCAGGCTGCATTCCAGCACTTGCGGCAAGGTGCGGATCGCCGCTTCGAAGTTCTCGAAACGCTCCGGCGTGTGCCGGTCCATGCCGATCAGCACATAGGCGGTCAGGCTCAAGCCGAGCATCTTGCGATCGAGCAGAGCGACTTGGCGGGAGATGTAGCCGTCGTCCTCCAGTTGCTTGACCCGGCGCGAGCACGGGGAGGGCGACAGACCGATGCGCTCGGCCAGTTCCTGGTTGGAGATGCGGGCGTCGCGCTGCAATTCCGCCAAAATACTGAGGTCGTAACGGTCGAGTTTGCTCATCAAACGGTCCTTTGTCTTAACTATTGCGGCGGATTATCTATCCAGGGTTAAAAATTGCGCAAGTGGTGTTTATTTGAGCAATCTTCGCAATCATCTGTCGCGGCTCCGCGCCTATCCTTATCACCAGAATCACTGCTCGGTAACACAGTCCACTGCGGCCCGCCCAATCCGGCCCGCCGCGGCCGCCACCCCCACCGGGGTTGTGCCGGCCCCCGAGCTGCACACTGTCCAGAAGACGGCGTGAGGTGAGCCGACGTCAAAAGCGTCGAGCCAGGACGAAGTTCTCTGAAAGGGAGGCCGACGGGTCTCCCTTTTTTCTTGCCCGCGATTTGGCCCGTCTCGCTCAATAAATAAATGACGTGACTGATAACCTGTAGCAGAACCCGGTGTGCTCGTCCCCGGTCTTAGCTACAAGACCTTCTATTACAGGCTCTGGCCCGCAGTGAGGAATTTCATGAAGTCGCGCATCTGGCGTCTGGCCAGTGTTGGTTTGCTGTGTGTGAGTGTCGGTGCGCAAGCGCTGGCGGATGAGCCGCAGAATCGCGGTCCTGACGGCGGCGGACGCGGGCCGGAGCATCAGGGCAATTATCAGGGACATGGCGGCGGCAATCAGCCGCACGGTCAGAACAATCCGCAGCGGCAGAACAACGACATTATTCGTGGCGACAACAGCCGCCAGTTCGAGCACAACGGCCAGCAGAACCACGGCCAACCGAACAATGGCCAGTGGCAGAATCAGAATCAGCCACGTCCGGCCTACAATCCCAACCCGGTACGCCAGCCGCCACCGCCGCCGCAACTGCCGGCCAATGACCTGCCGATCCAGCCGCGTCCCGACACCGTGCGCCAGACTCAGGAACCCCGTCAGGGCTACTACCGCGACGAGCGCCCGCAGAGCGGCTATCACCAGAACTGGCAAACCGGCCGCCCCAATGACAATCGCTGGCCGGGTCGCCCCGACGGGCATGGCAATGGCTGGGGTCCGGGCCCGCAATACCGGCCGGGCCATGTGATCGACCGTTTCCCGGATCGTGAATACCGCGTGCCGTATCGCGGCCAGGACTATTTCTACTCCGGCGGCTACTGGTATCGCCCGCAAGGTCCGCGCTACATCGTGGTTCAGCCGCCGCGCGGGATTCGCATTCAGTACCTGCCGGATTACGCCCGTGAGGTATGGATCGGCGGTTCGCTGCTGTTCCTCGCTGCCGGCTCCTACTATGCCTATCAGGAAGCGACCCAGGATTACGTGGTGGTCGAGCCGCCGGTACAGCAGCCACCGCAGCCGACCGGCAATGGTTATGACGTGGAGGCGTATCCGGCCAACGGTCAGTCACCGGAGCAGGTTCAGCGCGATGGCTACGAGTGTTATCAATACGCGGTGCAGCAGAGCGGCTTCAACCCGCGCACCGCGACTTATCAACCGGCGCCCGAAGTGGTGCAGGCCTACCGCCAGGCCCAGGGCAATTGCCTGAGCAGTCGCGGCTATCAGGTCAACTACTGAGCCCGGGCGGCCTTGACAACTTCCTGCGGGTCGGCGTGCACCAGCACTTCGGCCTTTGGGTAGGCTTTGTGAATGGCATCTGCGGCCTGATCGCTGATGCCATGGGCGACTGACAGCGTCAGCTCCCCCGGCAATTCCAGGTGCAACTGCACGAACCAGTGATTACCGGAAATCCGCGTGCGCAAATCATGCGCACCCAACACGCCTGGCACGCCGCACGCCAGTTCGAGCATGTGCTGACTGACATCCGTCGGCAGCTCTTCATCCATCAGCACCGAAAAACTTTCCCGGGCGATCTGGATCGCGCTCCACAAAATGTACCCCGCGATTCCCAGACCGAACCACGCATCCAGTTGCTCGAACCCCAGTCCGGCCATCACCAGCGCAATCAGAATGCTGCCGTTGAGTAACAGGTCCGAACGATAATGCAGCGAGTCCGCCCGCACCGCGTTGGAGCCGGTCTGCTTGATTACCCGATGCTGCAACATCAACAGCGCCGCCGTCAGAAGCAGGGAAAACAGGATCACGCCGATGCTTAACCACGGCGCGCCGAGCGGTTCAGGATTGTTCAAGCGCTCATAAGCCTGGAACGCGATCAGCACCGCACTGCCGCCGATGAACAGCGCTTGCGCCATGCCCGCCAAGGATTCGGCCTTGCCGTGGCCATAACTATGATCGTCATCCGCCGGGCGCAGCGCGTAATGCACTGCCAGCAGATTGAGCAACGAAGTGATGCCATCGAGGGCCGAGTCGGTGAGGCCGGCGAGCATGCTCACCGAACTGCTCAGCCACCAGGCGATGGCTTTGGCGATGATCAGCGTACAGGCCACCGCCACCGAGGCGCGGGTCGCCAGCCGCAGCAGGCGGGCGTGTTCGGTGCTTGTGGTCATGGGGGCGTCGATTCCTTATGCGGCAGGTTGCAGGCCGAACATCGCCAGTTGCTGGGTGCTGCCCTTGTGCCGGATCAGGCGCGGGTCGTCCAGCGGCAGGTTGCGGCCCAGTTCTGTTTCGAGAATAGCCTGCAACTTGAGGTTATCGACCTGGCCGTCCGGGCCGATGGCTTGCTTGAGTTTGGCCGGATCGACCTGCGCCGTGTGGCCCGGTTCGAAATAGATCGCGCCGGTGGCGAAGTCCACGGCGAACGCGATTACGCCGGGAAGGATATAGAACAACAGGCCCACGGCATCGAGCACGGCAATCGCCGGGTCGATCTTGCCGTCGATCTGGCCGCGCCGGTCGGGATAGAAAATCGAACCGCACGCAGTGATCTGGGTGAGCAGGGTGGCAACCAGTACACCGCCGATCAGGCGAAAAGGTAAGCGCATGGGAATCTCCTGAGTCATCTGTTAACGAAGCGTCATCGTGTGAAGTTAAGACCCTGACGAACGCCTGGCAGTTCGCCGTTATACTCGGCCCTCTGTTTGGGAGCCAGCATGAATTTTTTGCCAATCGATGAAGTTTTACCCGCCCTGCGTGAAGCGTTGGCGACACGCCATGAAGCCGTGCTCGAAGCACCGCCCGGCGCCGGTAAAACCACCCGCGTGCCTTTGGCCCTGCTCAATGAAGCGTGGTTGAACGGGCAGACCATTTTGATGCTCGAACCGCGTCGGCTGGCCGCCCGCGCAGCGGCGGAACGGCTGGCCAGCGAGCTGGGCGAGAAGGTCGGTGAAACCGTCGGTTATCGCATCCGCCTCGACAGCAAGGTCGGCCCCGACACGCGCATCGAAGTGGTCACCGAAGGCATCCTCACCCGGCGCTTGCAGGACGACCCGGCGCTGGAGGGCGTGGGTCTGCTGATCTTCGACGAATTCCACGAGCGCAGCCTCGACGCCGATCTGGCGCTGGCCCTCAGTCTGAACGGTCGCGAGCTGTTTCGAGCTGAACAGCCGCTGAAGATTCTGCTGATGTCCGCCACCCTTGAGGGCGAACGTCTTGCCGGCTTGCTCGACGACGCGCCGATCCTGCGCAGCGAAGGCCGGATGTTCCCGGTGACGATGCGCTGGGGCCGGCCGTTCCAGCCGGGCGAATACATCGATCAACGCGTCACGCAAACGGTACTCGAAGCCCTGCACGATGAAGCCGGCAGCCTGTTGGTGTTCCTGCCGGGGCAGGCGGAAATCCGGCGTGTTCATCAGCAACTGTCGGACGCCATCGGTGAGCGCAGCGACATCCTGCTCTGTCCGTTGCACGGCGAACTCGACCTGAATGCGCAACGCGCCGCCATCGACCCGGCGCCCGCTGGCCAGCGCAAAGTGGTGCTGGCCACCAACATCGCCGAGACCAGCCTGACCATCAACGGCGTGCGCGTGGTAATCGACGCCGGGCTGGCGCGGGTGCCGCGTTTCGATCCGGGCAGCGGCATGACTCGCCTCGACACTCAACGTATCTCCAAAGCCAGTGCCACCCAGCGCGCGGGCCGGGCCGGGCGTCTGGAGCCGGGCGTGTGTTATCGCCTGTGGTCGCAGGATCAGCACGAACAACTGGCGGCTTATGGCAGTGCGGAAATCCTCTCGGCGGATCTGGCCGGGCTGGCCTTGCAACTCGGACGCTGGGGCGTGGCGCCGAGTGATCTGATCTGGCTCGACGTACCGCCAGCCGCCGCGTATGCACAGGCTCAGGATTTGTTGCAGCGCCTCGGTGCGCTGGACGGCGAAAGTCTCAACCGTCATGGTCAGGCCATGGCTGAATTGCCGGCCCATCCGCGCATCGCCCATTTGCTGTTGCGCGGTCAGGCGCTGGGGCTGGCGGACATGGCGTGCGACGTTGCCGCGTTGCTCGGTGAGCGCGACATTTTGCGCGGCGCCGGAGCGGATCTGCACAGTCGTCTGGCGCTGCTGTCCGGCGAAGAACGTGCGGCGCGCGGTGCCCAGGGCGGCGTGCAGCGCGCTCGGCAACTGGCGCGGCAATATCGTGGCTACCTGCGCGGGCAACCGAGCGAACCGGTCAGCGATCCCGATCATCCACGCTGGCTCGGCGCCTTGCTGGCACTGGCCTACCCGGATCGCGTCGCCCAGCAGCGGCGTGCCGGAGGTGCCGAATATCGTCTGGCCAACGGCCGCGCGGCGTTGTTCGCCGAAGCCGACAGCCTTATGAAGGAGCCGTGGATCGTCATCGCCGACCTCGGCAGCCGCCAAGGTCAACGTGAAGAACGGATTTATCTGGCGGCGGATTTCGATCCGGTGCTGTTCGATTCGGTGCTGGCCGAACAGGTGCACACCGTCGATCAACTGGACTGGGACGAACGCGAAGGCGTGTTGCGCGCCGAGCGTCAGCGCAAGGTCGGCGAACTGATCCTCAGCCGTGAACCGCTGACCGGTCTCGACGAAAACGCCCGCAGCCAGGCGCTGGTCAATCTGGTGCGCCGCAAAGGTCTGGAACTGCTGCCGTGGACCCCGGAACTGCGCCAATGGCAGGCGCGAGTCGCGCTGTTGCGCCAGCTCGATCTGGACGCCAGGGGCGACAGCCAATGGCCGGATGTCAGCGACGCGACGCTGCTGAAAACCCTCGAAGACTGGCTGATGCCTTATCTGGGCAAAGTCTCGCGCCTCAGCCATTTCGCCAACCTCGACCTGTCGAGCATCGTGCGTAATCTGCTGCCATGGCCACTGCCGCAACAGCTCGACGAACAGGCACCGCATCACCTGAGCGTGCCGTCGGGCTCGTCGATTCGCCTCGACTACAGCGAGCAACCACCGATTCTCGCCGTGCGCTTGCAGGAGTTGTTCGGCCTCGCCGACACACCGCGCATTGCCGGCGGTCGGCAGGTGGTCAAGCTGCACCTGCTGTCGCCCGCGCGGCGGCCGGTGCAGGTGACGCAGGACCTGGCCAACTTCTGGCGCAGCACCTATGCCGAGGTGAAGAAGGATTTGAAGGGGCGGTATCCAAAACACTATTGGCCGGATGACCCATTGGTGGCCGAAGCCACTGCACGAGCCAAACCGCGCGGTACGTGAGGGTCAGCGACCAGCCTTCGCCGTCAGCTGCTCCCGACAATAATCGGCAAACAACTGCGCCGGTTTGGTCAGTTGCCCGCGTTTGAGCCACGCGGCCACGAGGCCTGAACCGGTGACGTCTTCGACGATGTCGACGCACACGACTTTCTTGCCGTCGTAGGTGCATTCCGAATGTGGGCGGGTGACCAGGATCGAGAAGCCGAAGCCCTGGCCGACCATGCCGCGCACCATTTCGATCGAGGGCGAGCTGAACTCGATGCGTGGCGACAGGCCTAGTTCTTCGAACAGGCTGACGAAGTAGGTGCGGCTCGGTTGTACGTCGAGCAGGATCATCGGTTCCAGGCACAAGTCCCGCAGCGAAACCTGCTTGAGCTGGGCGAAGCGGTGATCTGCCGGGAGCAGCGCGTAAGGCCGCTGGGCCGGCATCAAGGGCTCGGTTTCGATGGTGGCGTCGAGGTCGTGCTTGTACAGGATTGCCAGGTCGAAGGTGCCCGAGGTCAGGCCCTGCACCAGTTCCTGTTGTTCGCCGTCGCGGATGCGGATTTTCACCCCCGGATAGAGCGCCGAGAAGCCTGCAATCAGTTGCGGCAAATACAGCGGCGCCACCGTTTCAAAACAGCCGATATCGATCTGCCCGGCCACCACGTCGTTGTCGGCGAGGGCGTTCTGTTCGAACTCCTTGGCCATGCGCAGCAGTTCCTGGGCCTTGCGGAAAAAACGCGCGCCGCTCGGTGTCAGAGACACGCCCTGAGCGTGATGGCGGATCAGCAGTTGCACGCCGAAGCTGTCTTCCAGCCCCTTGATTGCCGTGGAAATCGCCGGTTGCGCGATGTACAGCTTGCGCGACGCTTCGGCGACGCTGCCGCATTCGACGGTAGTGATGAAGTATTTCAACTGACGCAGGTTGTAAGCGGCCACGGTGAACCTCAAAGCGAACGGATTTCACATCCAAGCAATTTGTAAGCCGCCGGCCTCCGTTCTGTCAGCGGTTTTTTTTGTCCCTGAACAATAGCCCCATACGCGCGCGAAGGGGCTGTCGGCTGGTTACCTTTTTTATTGTCTGCGAAGACATTTTTACTGGTTTTAGCGCGCGCGGGCCTGAGCGACTATCGATCCCGCACTGTTTACAAAAGAACAAAAGTCCAAGGAGCAACCACCGTGTTCGAGCTTGCAGACTGGCAGCGCAAGGCCGCTGCGTTGAGCTATCCGTACCAGGCCGTGATCGACGGCAAACTGCGTGCGGCGCAGTCGGGGCAGACCTTTGCCGCGATCAACCCGGCCACCGGCCAGTTTCTGGCAGACGTCGCCGCGTGCGGTGAAAAGGATGTCGACTCGGCGGTGCAGAATGCGCGACAGGTGTTCGAAGCTGGCACGTGGGCCGGGCGTTCACCGACCGAGCGCAAGCAAGTGCTGCTGCGGCTGGCGGATCTGATTCTGGCCCATCGCGAAGAGCTGGCCCTGCTCGATTCGCTGAACATGGGCAAACCGGTGACGGACGCTTACAACATCGACGTGCCGGGCGCCGCCGGGGTGTTCCGCTGGTACGCCGAAAGCCTCGACAAACTCTACGATCAGGTCGCTCCCAGTGCGTCCAACGTGCTGGCGACCATTACCCGCGAAGCGCTGGGCGTGGTCGCCGCCGTGGTGCCGTGGAATTTCCCGCTGGACATGGCCGCATGGAAACTTGCGCCGGCGCTGGCGGCGGGCAACTCGGTGATCCTCAAACCTGCCGAGCAATCGCCGTTCTCCGCCTTGCGTCTGGCCGAGCTGGCGCTGGAAGCCGGGCTACCGGCCGGCGTATTGAACGTGCTGCCGGGTCTCGGCGAACAGGCCGGCAAAGCGTTGGGCCTGCACCCGGATGTGGATTGTCTGGTGTTCACCGGCTCGACTCAGGTCGGCAAATATTTCATGCAGTACTCCGCGCAGTCGAACCTCAAGCAGGTGTGGCTGGAGTGCGGCGGCAAGAGTGCCAACCTGGTGTTTGCCGATTGCAAGGATCTGGATCTGGCGGCGCAGAAAGCCGCGTTCGGGATCTTCTTCAATCAGGGCGAAGTCTGCTCGGCCAACTCGCGGTTGCTGGTGGAGCGCTCGATTCACGATGAGTTTGTCGAGCGACTGAAGGCTCAGGCCGAGCGCTGGCAGCCGGGCGATCCGCTGGACCCGGCGAGTGCGGCCGGGGCGATCGTCGATACCCGTCAGACCGAAAGCATTCTGCGCTTCATTCATCAGGCCGAGCGTGAAGGCGCGACCCGCGTCTGCGGCGGGCGGCAGCTGAGTTTCAACGGCTCGGACAACTTCGTTCAGCCGACGATTTTCACCGACGTGCAGCCGCACATGAGCCTGTTTCGCGAAGAAGTGTTCGGCCCGGTGCTGGCGGTGACTGCGTTCGATGACGAGGCCCACGCCTTGCAACTGGCCAACGACAGCGTCTACGGTCTGGCGGCGTCGCTGTGGACTGACGATCTGCACCGCGCCCATCGAGTGGCGCGGCAATTGCGAGCCGGTACGGTGTCGGTCAACAGCGTCGATGCGCTGGACGTGACCGTGCCGTTCGGCGGCGGCAAACAATCCGGTTTCGGCCGCGATCTGTCGCTGCACTCGTTCGACAAATACACCCAGTTGAAAACCACCTGGTTTCAACTGCGCTCATGACAGCCGCTCACAACAAAAAAGGAGATCCGGCGATGACCACCTCACGTGAAACCCGCGACTACCAGGCCGCCGATGCAGCGCACCACATTCATGCGTTCGTCGACCAGAAGGCCCTCAACGACGAAGGCCCACGGGTGATGGTGCGCGGTGATCGCCTGCACCTGTGGGACAACGACGGTCGGCGCTACCTCGACGGCATGTCCGGGCTGTGGTGCACCAACCTCGGTTACGGGCGAAAAGACCTGAACGCGGCGGCGAGCCGGCAGTTGGAGCAGTTGCCGTACTACAACATGTTTTTCCACACCACCCACCCGCAGGTGATCGAGCTCTCCGAGCTGTTGTTCAGCCTGCTGCCGGGGCACTACAGCCACGCGATCTACACCAACTCCGGCTCCGAGGCCAACGAGGTGCTGATCCGTACCGTGCGCCGTTACTGGCAGGTGCTGGGCAAGCCCGAGAAGAAAATCATGATCGGCCGCTGGAACGGCTACCACGGTTCGACCCTCGCGGCGACGGCCCTCGGCGGCATGAAGTTCATGCACGAAATGGGCGGGATGATTCCCGATATCGCGCACATCGACGAGCCGTACTTCTTCGCTCATGAAGGCAACCTGACCCCGGCGGAATTCGGCCTGCGGGCGGCGCAGCAGCTGGAAGCGAAGATCCTCGAACTGGGCGCCGACAAGGTCGCCGGCTTCATCGCCGAACCGTTCCAGGGCGCGGGCGGGATGATCTTCCCGCCGGAAAGCTACTGGCCGGAAATCCAGCGCATCTGCCGCAAGTACGACGTGCTGTTGTGCGCCGATGAAGTGATCGGCGGCTTCGGTCGTACCGGCGAATGGTTCGCTCACGAATACTTCGGTTTCGAGCCGGACACCCTGTCCATCGCCAAGGGTTTGACCTCCGGCTACATCCCGATGGGTGGCCTGATCCTGTCGAAGAAAATGGCCGACGTGCTGGTGGAGCAGGGCGGCGTGTTCGCCCACGGCCTGACCTATTCCGGGCACCCGGTGGCGGCAGCGGTGGCGATTGCCAACCTCAAGGCCTTGCGCGATGAAGGCGTGGTGACGCGGGTCAAGGATGACATCGGCCCGTACCTGCAACAGTGCCTGCGCGAGGTGTTCGGCAATCATCCGCTGGTAGGTGACATTCAGGGCACTGGCATGGTCGCGGCGCTGCAACTGGCGCAAGACAAGGCCACGCGCAAACGCTTTGCCAATGAAAACGACATCGCCTGGCGCTGCCGCACGATCGGGTTTGAAGAAGGAGTGATCATTCGCTCGACCCTGGGGCGGATGATCATGGCGCCGGCGTTGATTGCCAGCCGTGAAGAGATAGATGAACTGGTGGGCAAGACCTTGAAAGCGCTGGATCGTACGGCGCAGGAGTACGGTCGCCTCTAACCCCCCGGATCGCTCGTTCCGTGTCCTGATCGTTCCCACGCTCTGCGTGGGAATGCCTCAAGGGACGCTCCGCGTTCCAGCTCTCGAATGGGACGCAGAGCGTCCTGGGCTGCATTCCCACGCAGAGCGTGGGAACGATCTCCGCCAGACTTTTTCCCAATCTGCACCCACCTCGGGCACCCCCGCCCGCCGCGCCCTTTCGCGGTGCGCACTACCCAGTTTTTTCATCGTTCGCGTCTAACTATTTCCTCGTTTTCCTGACGCCAAGCCTGGGTCAACATCGATTTCGCCAGCCAGGGCATTGCCCGCCAGAGTCCGACAGAGACCGCAGCGTGCAATCGCGACACCCCGGCTGGCCGTACTGCCCATGACAACTAAATCAACAGCGTTGGGAGTGCTCCATGAACAAGTCCTTGTTTACCCGTCTTGCATGTCCTCTGGCGATTTCCGCCCTCTGTGTCACCGCCGCTCAGGCCGGCACCTTGTCGATCGGCCATACCACGTGGGTCGGTTACGGCACTCTGTACCTGGCTCAGGATCTGGGCTACTTCAAGGAAAACGGCCTGACCGTCGAATTGCCGGTGGTCGAAGAGGCGTCGATGTACATGGCCGCCCAGGCGTCCGGGCAATTGTCCGGCTCGGCTTCGACCATTGATGAAGTGCTCAAGTACCGTCCGCAGTTCTGCTTCAAGGCCGTGGCGGCGCTGGATGACAGTCATGGCGGCGATGGCGTGCTGGTGGGTAAAAACGTGAAGAGCCTGCAAGAGCTCAAGGGCCAGGCCGTGGCCGTCAACGAAGGGTCGACCTCGCAGTTCTGGCTCTCGTACCTGCTGAAAAAGAACGGCATGAGCATGAGCGACATCACCGTGCAGAACATGACCGCCGACGATGCCGCCACCGCATTCATCGCCGGTCGCGTGCCGGCCGCCGTGACCTGGGAGCCGCATCTGTCGATGGTGCGCGACAAGCAGCAGGGCAAGGTGCTGATCGACAGCAGCAGTACGCCGGGCGTGATCGTCGATGTGGTGGCGCTCAACTGCACGGTGATCGAGAAGCAGCCTGAGGACGTCAAGGCGCTGGTCGCCGGTCTCTACAAAGCCGTGCAGTACACCAAGGATCACCCACAGAAAGCCTACGAAATCATGGCCAAGGGCGTCGGCGGTTACCTGTCCGATCCGAAGGAACTGGCCGCCGCCGCGCAAGGCGTGCGCTTCTACGATCAGGCCATGAGCGAGAAGTTGCTGGGCAAACCGGGCGCGCCGGGTGACAGCGCACCGCTGATCAAACTGGCCAACGAAACCGCCAGCGAATTGCAGGGCAAGCCCTACAACGTCAGCAACGACGATCTGGTGGATAACCGTTTCGTCAGCCCGCTCTAGGAGACTGGTCATGTTCAAGCGCAATTCATGGCTGAGCCGCTGCATCACGCCGAAGACCGGATTGCCGGTGCCGGTGGTGTGGAGCGCCAGCGGTCTGGCCTGGGTGTTGCTGGTCGGCCTGTGGGCCGGGTTGTCCTACGGCGGCATCGTGCCGGGGATGTTCCTGCCCACGCCCGGCGCGGTGGTTGAGGCCGCCGTGCGCCTCAGCCGCGACGGCACTCTTGGCCAGCATGTCTGGGCCAGTGTCGAAGTGGTGATGGTCGGTTTCATCGTGTCGTCGCTGGTGGCGGTGCCGCTGGGCTTGCTGATGGGCAGCTTCCGTATCGTCCAGGCTTTCCTCGAACCGCTGGTCAACTTCATCCGCTACCTGCCGGTGACCTCGTTCGTGCCGCTGTTCATTCTGTGGATCGGCATCGGTCTGGAGCAACGGGTGTCGGTGATCATCTTCGGCGTGTTCTTCCAGCAACTGGTGATGATCGCCGACGTGTCCAAAGGCATCTCCAAGGACTTGATCAACGCCTCCTACACCCTCGGCTCCAACCGGCGTGACGCGGTGCTGCATGTGATCGCCCCGGCGTCGTTGCCCGGCGTGCTCGACACCTTGCGGGTGACCATGGGCTGGGCCTGGACGTATCTGGTGGTCGCCGAACTGGTCGCCGCGTCCAGCGGCCTTGGTTACTTGAGCCTCAAGGCCATGCGCGGCTTTCAGGTGGATGTGATTTTTCTCGCCATCGCGATCATCGGCCTGCTCGGCCTGGTCACCGATCAACTGTTTCGCTTCTTGCGTTTGAGGATTGCCGCATGGGCTCAGTAACCGCTGCCAACCGTCGTTTCATCGAGCCGGTCGCTGTACCGGCACACGCTGCGCCAAGGTTGCAGGTGGACAAGGTCAGCCTGCGCTACACCAAGCCCGGCGGCGGAACCTTCACCGCGCTTGAAGAAGTGTCGTTCGAAGTGCCGGATCAGCAGTTCGCGGTGCTGGTCGGGCCATCGGGCTGCGGCAAGTCGAGCCTGCTGTACCTCACCGCCGGCCTGGCCGAGCCGACGTCCGGCGATATTTACGTCGGCGGCCAGCAAGTGCAGGGCCCCGGCGCGGATCGCGGGATGGTGTTCCAGAGCTACACGCTGTTCCCGTGGCTGACCGTGCGGCAGAACGTCGAGTTCGGCCTCAAGCGCCGGGGCATGCCGGCAGCGAAACGCAAGGAGATCGTCGATCACTATGTGCACGAAGTCGGCCTGTCGGGATTTGCCGACAACTACGCCAAGCAGTTGTCCGGCGGCATGATGCAGCGGGTGGCGATTGCCCGGGCCCTGGCCAACGACCCGCAGATCCTGCTGATGGACGAACCCTTCGGTGCCCTCGACAGCCAGACCCGTCTGCAAATGCAGCAACTGTTATTGCGGGTGTGGGGCAACAGCAAGAAGACCGTGCTGTTCGTCACCCACGACATCGACGAAGCGATCCTGCTGGGCGACCGGGTGTATGTGATGGGCGCCAGGCCTGGGCGGATCAAGCAGATTCTCGATGTGCCGATCGAACGTCCGCGCACGCTGGACATGGTGATGGAGCGCTCGTTCATCGACATGAAACGGCAGATCTTCGGGTTGTTGCACGACGATCTCGAAGAGGCTCATTGAGGTCAGTTGGGTGGCAGGAGGAACTTCGCAATCACCGGCAAATGATCGGAAATGCGCAAGGTATCGTCTTGCCGCACCGTGGCTTCGACCCGTTTGATCTTCGGGCTGTAGAACAGGTAATCGACCGTGCGATCCGGACCATTCAAGCCGGGATCGTTGGGGTAGTGGGTCAACCATTTGGCGCGGTCGATGCCGCCGGCTTCATTGTTGGTCGGGATCATCGGGTATCTGTCCCACAACAGGTGCAGCGCACTGTCCACGGCGTAGGGCGTGCGCTGTTCGACCGGCAGACGCCGGTACTGGCCGAGCGGCAACAGGTTGAAGTCGCCACCGATCAGCCACGGCGTGCCTTGGCTTTCGTGTTTGTCGAGGACCTTGGCCACCGCTGTCACCTGTGCCTGCAAGGTGTCGTCCGGCTGCGTGGCGCGATCCAGATGGGTGTTGAACACCACCAGTTGCCCGCCATCGCTGAGCGGCAGAGTGGTGGCGAGCAAGGCGTCTTTCGGCTTGAACTGACGGCTGATGATGTTCGCCGGCTGCACCGGCAATTGCAGGCGTTCGGCGTGTTCGATGCGGTAGCGGCTGAGGGTGGCGAGTTGCCGGCCGACGCTGCCGAAAATATGCGGATCCGGGACGAAATCGGCCTTCCAGTCAAAGGCGTGAGCGCTGCACGGGTAGAGGTCGGTCAGGCGCTCCTGCAACAGCTTGAGCTGGTTCTGATAGTCGCTGGCCTTGGCGCCGTCATCGAGTTCCTGCAACAGCACCACGTCGGGCTGTTCGTCGCGGATCACCCGCGCCACTTCATCGAGGCTGAATGCCATGTCTTCCGGGGTCGGGGCTTCGTCATCGCCTTGCGCCAGATCATTCCAGAACACGTAGCGCTTGCCGGCCAGGTATTGCACGTTCCAGGTCATGACCTTCAAAGCCTGGCCGGGAACCAGCGTCGGCGGTTGCCCGGTGCAGCTGACCGGCAGGGTTTCCCGGGCGTCCGGGCGCCAGGTCAGGCTGTAGATCAGCGTGCCGATCAGGGCGGAGGCGAGCAATAGGGGCAACAGGATGTAGCGCAGTAGACGGGTCATGGCTCGGCTTGTAGCGATACGGAAGTGGTCCCGAGCATACCCGAGACCTGCCGCGTCACCCAAGCGCCGAGCGGTCAGACCATTCCGTCACGTTTGTCGGGCAATTCGCTGATCAGCATGAACAGGCGGAACAGCACCACGCTGGTGAACAGTTGCAGGAAGCTGTGGCCACTGTCGATCAGCACTGCGATCAACGGATTCTGCGGATCGGGATAGACCTGCAAAGTCAGGCCCTTGAGCAACCACAGCGGCCCCATCACACACAGGATGCACACCAGAATCCGCAGAAAATGCCCACGGCTCAGACGCAGGCTTTCCTTCATCGCCTGCAACGGACCATAACCGCGCAGCACCAGCAGGTATTCACCGAAAGCCAGAGTGACCATCAGCCACAGCCCCGGCAGGAAATACAGCGACAGTCCGAGCAGGATCAGCAACGTGTTCAGCGCAGTAAGAACGGCAAAGCGCGGCCACAGGCGAGCGGCCATCGCCAGCAAATCGCGGGTTTGCGGGGATTCGCCGCGGGTGCGGGCATCGAGAAACAGGATCAGCGCGGCGGTGTACAACGGATACACCAGCAGGCCGACGATCACGCTGATGGCCGAGTAACCGTCCGGGTCGCTGGCATGGTCGACCACCTGTTGCAGCGCGGCTTCGAAAATCACCAGCGGCAGACACAACTGGACGATCCGGCCCAGATTGCGTTTGAAGAAATACAGGGAGTCGCGCAGCACATCGAAGGCATTCATCAGTCGGTATCGCAGGTCAAAAACAGTGGCTCACTTTAACCGATGATCCGTTTCGCTGCGCAAACGTAAACGTTCGGTAAAGGTTATTGAAACATTCTGTTGCTGCCTCCATTACAGAGGGGCGCCTCCTCCGACGTGGACGAGGGCAACGTTATCCCCGGCAATCTACGAGGTCGCCATGAACAGCGAAGAACAAACCCTGATCGATGGACTGTTTTCCCGGCTGCAGCAGGCCGAAACGGAGGCAGCCCCGCGCGACGCCCAGGCTGAGGCGCGGATCAAGGAACACCTGACGCGCCAGCCGGCCGCAGGTTATTTCATGACCCAGGCGATTCTGGTGCAGGAGGCTGCCCTCAAGAGCCTCGACGAACAAAACAAGCAACTGACTCAACAGGTCAAGCAATTGCAGGCCGAACTGCAATCGGCCAAGGCGCAGAGCGCGCCGCCGGCCTCCAGCGGCGGTGGCTTCCTGTCGAGCATCTTCGGTGGCAGCAGCTCGCGCCCGGCGCCGACCCAGAGCGCCCCGACGTCCACCGGCGGCTGGCGTGAGCCGGCACCGCAGCAGAACTTCGGTGCGCCCGCGCCGCAACAGAACTTCGGCGCGCCACCACCGGGTTATGGTCAGCAGCAAGCAGCCCCGGCGGCCGGCAGCAGCTTTCTCGGCGGCGCCCTGAAAACCGCTGCCGGCGTGGCGGGTGGCGTGATGCTGGCACAAGGTATCAGCAGCCTGTTCCATCACAACCAGCAGCCGCAGGAAATCGTCGAAGTCATCAAGGAAGAGCCGGCTCAGGTCAATGATCAGAGCAACAACGGCTGGGGCGATGACCAGCGCATGGCCAACAACGACTCCTGGGGTAATGACCAGGGCGGCTTTGCCGACACCGACTACAGCGATGACAACTCATCGTTCTTCGATGACGACGATTCCTTCGTCTGATTCACCATTCGTCCGGGGCGCCTGAGCGCCCCGGGCCGATTATTCGCGGAACCTTCCTTCGGGCTGGCATACTGGGCGTCTTTTTCGGGCCTGGTGCCTGATCCGGCTCATGCGCGTCAGCGCTCACAGGAACTCCGGTGAAAAAAATCGCAGTGTTCGCCGATGTGCAGAACCTCTACTACACCGTCCGCCAGGCCTACGGTTGCCACTTCAACTACGCGGCGCTGTGGGCGGATGTCAGCCAGCACGGGCAGATCGTCGAGGCCTACGCCTATGCCATCGACCGGGGCGACAGCAAACAGCAGCAGTTCCAGCAGATCCTGCGCAACCTCGGTTTCACCGTGAAACTCAAACCCTACATCCAGCGCAGCGACGGCTCGGCCAAGGGTGACTGGGACGTGGGCATCACCCTCGACATCATGGACGCCGCCGACCACGTCGACGAAATCGTCCTGGCCTCCGGTGACGGCGATTTCGACATGCTGCTCGAACGCATCATCAACAAACACGGCGTGCAAGCGGTGGCCTACGGCGTTCCCGGCCTGACCGCCAACTCGCTGATCCGCGCCGCCAGCCGTTACGTGCCGATCGAAGGCGCGCTGCTGTTGAAAAACTGAGCCCTGCTCAAGAATTGATCTGGACGGAGTACCACCCGGTTTGGAACGCATTGCAGTCATCGACTTTGAAACCACCGGCATCTCGCCGAGCAGCAGTTGCCGGGCCACGGAAATCGCCGTGGTCATGCTGGAAAACGGCCGCATCGTCGAGCGTTACCAGAGCCTGATGAACGCCGGCGTGCGCGTCCCGGCCTTCATCGAACAACTCACCGGCATCAGCAACGCCATGCTGCGCACCGCGCCGTCGGCCGAGCGGGTGATGAACGAAGTCAACGAATTCGTCGGCTGCACCCCCTTGCTGGCGCACAACGCCGCGTTCGACCAGAAGTTCTGGGACTTCGAACTGGGCCGGATCAAACGCACCCGTTTGCAGAACTTCGCCTGCTCGCTGCTGCTGGCCCGTCGTCTGATGCCGGCGGCGCCGAACCACAAGCTCGGCACGCTCACCACGTTTGCCCAATTGCCGCACACCGGCCAGGCGCACCGGGCGATGGCGGATGCGGAGATGGCGGCGAACTTGCTGGCGCATCTGGCGGATGAGTTGCGGCACAAGCACGGCGTGCGGGAGCTATCGCACGACCTGCTGTGCAAATTGCAGAAAGTGCCGGCCGCTAAAGTCGGCGAACACCTCCAGCGCTATCGCTGATTTTCAGGCAAACACATTTCCCTGTTGATCGTTCCCACGCTCCGCGTGGGAATGCAGCCCGGGACGCTCCGCGTCCCTTCCAAAGCCGAACGCAGAGCGTCCGTTGAGGCATTCCCACGCAGAGCGTGGGAACGAGCGGGACGGGAAGGTTACTTTCCGTTGCCCTCGATATGCCCCAGCGGCACCCGCTTCTCTATCGCACTCGACAACACGATCGACGTCTTGCTGAACCCGAATTTCGCCACCCGGTTGATCAGCTCTTCCAGCTCGGTCATCGAGCCCACGGCGGCCTGCATGATCACGCACGGGTCGCCGGTGACGCGGTGGCATTCGGTGAGTTGCGGGATGCTGATCAGCTCCTCGTACACCTTTGGATTGCCGTGCTGGTTCAGGCGCAGTTCGATGACGCACTGGATCGGCAGGCCGAGCCTGGCCATGTCGACTTTGGCCGAGTAGCCGGTGATGACGCCGCTGGCCTCGAGTTTGGCCACGCGCTCGGCGACGGCGGGGGCGGAGAGGTTCACTTTGCGGGCGAGGTCGGCGTAGGACGCGCGACCGTTTTCGAGCAGGGCGCTGAGCAGCATGCGGTCGTATTTGTCCAAGGTCGGACTCCTGAAAATGGCAGACTTTCGAAATCGCGGTTTCGGCCGTCGATCTCCGTGTTTTCAAAAGTGTACCGGCGCTATAAACAGGTTTTGTAACTTATTTTTAGCGGTTGGCCTTTCTAGAATAACCAATCCACTGAGTCTGACTTTCGAGCTGCCCATGTCTGCCCTGCGCCGTTTTTCCCTGCCCTTGATCGCTGCGTTTTTTGCGTTGTACGTGATTTGGGGATCGACCTATCTGGTGATCCGCATCGGTGTCGAATACTGGCCGCCGCTGATGCTCGGCGGCGTGCGCTTCGTGATTGCCGGCACTCTGATGTACGCCTTCCTGCGCTGGCGCGGGGCACCGGCGCCGACCTGGGCGCAGTGGAAAGCGGCGGGGATCATCGGGATTCTGTTGCTGAGTTTCGGTAACGGCGCGGTGACGCTGGCCGAACACAGCGGCGTGGCATCGGGTGTTGCTGCGCTGGCGGTGGCGACGGTGCCGCTGTTCACTTTGCTCTGCGGTTATTTCTGGGGTGCGCGCAACACCCGTCTGGAATGGGCCGGGGTGGCGATGGGGATTATCGGCATCGCGATGCTCAACATGGGCTCCAACCTGCAATCGAGCCCGCTGGGCGCGGCGCTGCTGATTTTTGCCGCGGCGAGCTGGGCGTTCGGCTCGGTGTGGAGCAAACACCTGCCATTGCCCCAGGGCGCGATGGCCAGTGCCGTGGAAATGCTGGTGGGCGGTGCTGTGCTGCTGATCGGCAGCGCGGCCAGTGGCGAACACCTGCAAGCCATGCCGCCGCTGGAAGGCTGGCTGGCGCTGGCGTACCTGATCTTCTTCGGCTCGATCATCGCCTTCAACGCCTACATGTATCTGTTGAAAAACGTTCGCCCGGCGGCGGCCACCAGTTATGCCTATGTGAACCCGGCGGTGGCGGTGTTGCTGGGGATCGTGTTTGTCGGCGAGACCATCGGCATCGAAGAGGCGCTGGCGATGCTGGTGATCATCGGCGCGGTGGTGCTGATCGGTCTGCCGCAGTGGCGGCGTCCTCGGCAGTTGCCGGTGGTCAGCGAGCCGGCTGGCGCAGCGAAGGTCATAGCGACGGAGCAGCGTGGGAATTAGGGTAAACTGCGCGCCATCGCATACTCGTTTTGCACAATCTGCTCTGATTTTTCCTACGGTACTCCCATGACTTTCGCCAACCTTGGCCTGATCGAACCCTTGCTGCGCTCCCTCGAGAAGCTCGGCTACCAGACCCCGACGCCGGTGCAGGCGCAAGCCATTCCGGCGGTGCTGGCCGGTCGCGACCTGATGGCCGCGGCCCAGACCGGGACCGGCAAGACCGCCGGTTTTGCCTTGCCGCTGCTGCAATTGCTGGCGATGGAAGGGCCGAAAGTCGCTGCCAACTCGGTTCGCGCGCTGATTTTGGTGCCGACCCGCGAACTGGCTGAACAAGTCCACGAAGCCGTGCGCCAGTACGCTGAAAACCTGCCATTGCGCACTTATGCGGTGTACGGCGGCGTCAGCATCAACCCGCAGATGATGAAGCTGCGCGGCGGCGTCGATCTGCTGGTCGCCACTCCGGGCCGTCTGCTCGACCTGTTCCGTCAGAACGCGCTCAAGTTCAACCAGTTGCAAACCCTGGTGCTGGACGAAGCCGACCGCATGCTCGACCTGGGCTTTTCCGAAGAGCTGGCGAACATTTACCGCGCGTTGCCGAAAAAACGTCAGACGCTGCTGTTCTCCGCGACCTTCTCCGATGACATCCGCCTGCTGGCCGGGCAGATGCTCAACGATCCGCTGAGCATTGAAGTCAGCCCGCGCAACGTGGCCGCCAATACCGTCAAGCAGTGGATTGTCACGGTGGACAAGAAGCGCAAGCCGGAACTGTTCGTGCACCTGATGCGCAAGAACAAGTGGAAGCAGGTGCTGGTGTTCGCCAAGACTCGCAACGGTGTGGATGCGTTGGTCGAAAAACTTCAAGGTCTGGGCGTTAACGCCGACGGCATCCACGGCGACAAGCCGCAGGCGACCCGGCAGCGGGCGCTGGACCGTTTCAAAATGAGCGAAGTGCAGATTCTGGTGGCCACCGACGTGGCGGCCCGTGGTCTGGATATCGAAGACCTGCCATTGGTGGTCAACTTCGATCTGCCGATCGTTGCCGAGGATTACATTCACCGTATCGGCCGCACTGGCCGCGCGGGTTCGACCGGTCAGGCGATTTCGCTGGTGTGTGCCGATGAAGTGAACATGTTGTCGGCGATCGAGATGCTGACCCGCAGTACGTTGAAGCGTGAGGTCGAGCCGGATTTCGTGCCCGAGCACCGTGTGCCGGACACCGATGCCAGTGGCCAGGTGATCAAGAAGCCGAAAAAACCGAAGAAGCCGAAAGCTTCCAGTGGCGGCGGTGGCAAGCGCAATCTGGGCAAGTGGGTGGACAGCGGCGAGACTCAGGCGCCGGAGCCTTCGATCAAGCCTGTGCGCAAGGTGCCGGTGTTCAATACCGGGCCGCGCAAGCGTAAGCCTTGATTTGAGTCGGCGGTTGTAAGGCCGCCTTCGCGAGCAAGCTCGCTCCCACATTGAGCTTCAGTGGTATGGAGATCACTTGTGGGAGCGAGCCTGCTCGCGAAAGCAGCGCCTCGGTTTTAACCTTTTCGCTGCAACCACTGCGCCATCCCAAACCCCGCCGCCCGGCCACTGGCAAAACACGCCGTCAGCAGATACCCCCCAGTCGGCGCTTCCCAATCCAGCATTTCCCCCGCACAAAACACCCCCGGCAACGCCTTGAGCATCAAGCGCTCATCCATTGCCTCGAATGTCACGCCACCAGCACTGCTGATCGCCTCGTCCAGCGGTCGGGTTTTCACCAGCGTCAGCGGCAACGCCTTGATCGCCTTGGCCAACAGTGCCGGATCGGCAAACGTCGCAGCATCAGTGAGCTCGCGCAACAACGCCGCTTTCACCCCATCAATTCCGACCTGACTGTGCAGATGCTTGGCCATCGAGCGCGAACCCCGTGGTTTGCTCAACGCCGCCTGCAATTTATCCACAGGCCGGCCGGGCAGCAGGTCGATGTGAACAGTCGCTGCTCCGTGCACATTGATCGCCTCACGAATCGGTGCCGACAGCGCATAGATCAGACTGCCTTCGATGCCGGTCGCGGTAATCACGCATTCGCCAAGGCGAGGAACATCATCGTTCAAACCGATGGCGATATTTTTCAGCGGTGCGCCGGCGAATTTGCTGACCATCACTTCGCTCCAGGCCTGCACCTCGAAGCCACAATTGCTTGGCTGCAATGGCGCCAGTCCTACGCCGCGTTGCTCCAGCGCCAGCATCCACGCGCCGTCGGAGCCCAGTCGCGACCAACTGCCGCCGCCGAGAGCGAGCAGGGTGGCGTCGGGGGTGAGGGTTTTCTCGCCTTCCGGGCTGTCGATGCGCAACGCGCCGTTTTCATCCCAGCCGAGCCAGCGGTGGCGGGTGTGGATAACCACGCCGCTGTCGCGCAGGCGCTTGAGCCAGGCGCGCAACAATGGCGCGGCTTTCATGTCGGTGGGGAACACCCGGCCGGAGCTGCCGATAAAGGTTTCGATGCCCAGTTCGTGAATCCACCGGCACAGCGCATCGGCGTCGAATGCGCGCAGCAGCGGGGCGATGTTCGGGGCGCGTTCGGCGTAGCGCGAGAGGAAGGCCGGCCAGGCTTCGGAATGGGTGATGTTCATGCCGCCGACCCCGGCCAGCAGGAACTTGCGGCCTACCGAGGGCATGCCGTCGTACAGGTCGACGCGGACTCCGGCCTGGCTCAGCACTTCGGCGGCCATCAGGCCGGCGGGACCACCGCCGATGATGGCGACGTGAGCGGGATAGGTGGCGTGAATCTGGGTCATGGCGTGCGCTGCGGTCTGACGAAATATGGCGCGCATTCTAACAGCGCAGAAACCGGGTGGGAGCGAGCTTGCTCGCGAAAGCGGTGAGTCATTCAGTTAAATGTTGAATGTACTGACGCCATCGCGAGCAAGCTCGCTCCCACAGGGATTTGTGATGATCGAAAGGCCTGATCAAAAAACAACCAGCGCGCTGCAGGCCATGTTCAGCTTGGGCTGTAGTCCCTTTCGCTCAGGTTATCCACAGGCCGTTCCACAGCCATTGTGGGTAACGCAGCACAACTCAATGACAACCCGATGACTGCCAGACGCGCTGCGCACTGTGATGCAGGATGCCGTGGCGGCGGGCCAGGGCGTGGCGATCCTTGCTGTAACCGCCGCCGATCACTCCGACCACCGGAATGTCGCGGCCCAGGCAATGGCGCATCACGCTTTCATCGCGGGCGGCAACGCCTTCGTCGGTCAGTTGCAGGTAACCGAGGGCGTCGTCCTTGTGCACGTCGACGCCGGCGTCATACAGCACCAGATCCGGCTGATACAGCGGCAGCAGGTAGTTGAGCGCATCGTCGACCACTTTCAGGTAATCGGCGTCGCCCATGCCGTTGGGCAGCGGAATGTCCCAGTCGCTTTCGGCCTTGCGTGCAGGAAAGTTCTTTTCGCAATGCAGGGAAACGGTGATCGCTTCCGGGGTGTCGTGCAGAATCCGCGCAGTGCCGTCGCCCTGATGCACGTCGCAGTCGAAGATCAGCACCCGGTTCACCCGGCCGCTTTGCAGCAGGTAGTGGCTGATGATCGCCAGGTCATTGAAGATGCAGAAGCCGGCGGGGTAGTCGTAATGGGCGTGATGGGTGCCGCCGGCCAGGTGACAGGCCAGACCATGTTCCAGCGCTTTCTCGGCCGCCAGAATCGAACCGCCGACGGCCCGCACCGTGCGTCGGGCCAGGGCTTCGTTCCATGGCAGGCCGAGGCGCCGCTGGTCCTCGCGAGACAACTCGCCGCTCATGTAGCGTTCGATATAACTGCGGTCATGGGCCAGGGCGAGAATGTCGGCCGGGCACAGTTCAGGGCGCAGCAGGTCTTCATCGCGGGTGAGGCCGCTGTCCACCAGGTGATCGCGCAGCAGGCGGAACTTGTCCATGGGGAAGCGGTGATCCGCCGGAAATTCCGGGCTGTAGTCTTCGTGGTAGATCAGCGGCAACGGCATGGTGGACTATTCATAGAGGCTGCAGGAAAGAGTGCAAAGCCTAACAGCGATGTAGACTGGCGGCATCAAGCGGAGGGGCAGGATGGAACCGATACTGGAGCTGGAAAGCGCAAGGCTGCTGATGCGTCAATGGCAGGACGAGGATTTGCCGGCGTTTGCGGCGATGTGCGCCGACCCGCAGGTGATGCGCTACTTCCCCGCGCCCTTGAGCCGGCTGGAAAGCGCCGCGCTGATCGGTCGGGTGCGCGGGCATTTTGCCGAACACGGTTATGGCCTGTGGGCGCTGCAGCGCAAGGACAGCGGCGAGTTCATCGGTTTTACCGGGCTCGGCGTGGTCGGCTTTGATGCGCCGTTCACCCCGGCGGTGGAAATCGGCTGGCGCCTGGCCAAGGAACACTGGGGCCTGGGTTATGCCAGCGAAGCGGCCTGGACCGCTCTGCGTTGCGGCTTTGACCGGGTGGCGCTGGATGAGGTGGTGTCGTTCACCAGCGAGACCAATCTGCCGTCGCAGAAAGTCATGCAGGCGATCGGCATGCACCACGCCCCGCAGGATGATTTCGACCACCCGCGTCTCGCGGACGGTCACCCGTTACGGCGGCATGTGTTGTACCGCATCACGAGGGAGCAGTGGCTGGAAACCTTGCATGGATAAGCAGGCGCGGACGTTTACAATGGCCGGCACCCTGAGGGGCCGGGCCAGAACCTGAATCCCCGCCGCAGCCAAGACTGCGCGGCATTGCTTTGTGTGAGGAGAGTCTGAATGAGCCAAGTGTTGGAAGATCTGGTGGATCTGCTGACCCTCGAACCGATCGAGGAAAATCTGTTCCGTGGTCGCAGCCAGGATCTGGGCTTTCGCCAGTTGTTCGGCGGCCAGGTGCTCGGCCAGTCGCTGTCGGCGGCCAGTCAGACCGTTGAAGAAGCGCGTCATGTGCATTCGATGCACGGTTATTTCCTGCGTCCGGGCGATGCCAAGTTGCCGGTGGTCTACTCGGTTGACCGCGTGCGTGACGGCGGCAGTTTCAGCACCCGCCGGGTGACCGCGATCCAGAAGGGCCACCCGATTTTCACCTGCAGCGCGTCGTTCCAGTACGACGAAGAAGGTTTTGAACACCAGAGCCAGATGCCGCAAGTGGTCGGCCCGGAAAACCTGCCGTCGGAGCTGGAACTGACCCAGCAACGCGCGCACCTGATCCCGGAGCACATGCGCGAAAAGCTGCTGTGCCCGAAACCGATCGAAGTGCGCCCGGTCACCGAAAAAGATCCGTACAACCCGCAACCGGCGGATCCGATCAAATACGTGTGGTTCCGTGCCGACGGCGCATTGGCCGACATCCCGGCGCTGCACAAATATTTGCTGGCTTATGCCTCGGACTTCGGTCTGCTGACCACCTCGATGCTGCCCCACGGCAAATCGGTCTGGCAGAAAGACATGCAGGTCGCCAGCCTCGACCACGCGCTGTGGTTCCACAATGATCTGCGTGCCGATGACTGGTTGCTCTACGCCATGGACAGCCCGTGGGCCGGCAACTCTCGCGGGTTCTCCCGTGGCAGCGTGTTCAACCGCGCCGGGCAACTGGTGGCATCGGTGACGCAGGAAGGCCTGATCCGTCATCGCAAGGACTGGGCATGAACCTGTCGGATGTGCGGCACTGGGTGTTCGACATGGACGGCACCCTGACCGTCGCCGTGCACGACTTCGCGGCGATCCGCGCGGCGCTTTCGATCCCGCCGGAGGACGACATCCTCACCCACCTCGCGGCGCTGCCCGCCGAGGAAGCGGCGGCGAAACACGCTTGGCTCCTGGAGCATGAGCGCGATCTGGCGCTCGGCTCGACCCCGGCAGACGGTGCGGTGGAACTGGTGCGCGACCTGCACGCGCGCGGTTATCGTCTCGGCGTCCTGACCCGCAATGCGCGGGAGCTGGCCCATGTGACGCTGGAGGCCATCGGCCTCGCGGACTGCTTCGCGGTGGAGGATGTGCTGGGCCGCGATGAAGCACCGCCGAAACCGCATCCGGGTGGCCTGCTGAAACTCGCCGAGGCCTGGCAAGTGTCGGCGAGCGAGATGGTGATGGTCGGTGATTACCGGTTTGATCTTGATTGCGGCCGGGCGGCGGGCACCCACACGGTGCTGGTGAACCTGCCGGACAATCCGTGGCCGGAGTTGACGGACTGGCATGCGAAGGATTGTGTCGAGTTGCGGCGGATGTTGTTCGCTTGATTCATGGATTGTCGGAGCGGGTCCCATCGCTGGCTTGCCGGCGATGGGGCCAGATCAAGCCACACCAGACTTATTGTTCGAATAGGGCTTTCTGGCCTTCCGGCGAGGTCAGCATGCCGTTGCCGTCATGCCCGACGCCGGGCACTTCGATCAGGCGCTGATTGACCCCTTCAGGGTGACGACGCAGCAAGTAACCGAAAAACAGCTTGCCGCGCTCCAGTCGATAAGCCCCCTGGGCTTTAGCGGCGCAGCTTTTGTCCAGCGCCGGGTGTTGCGGGTCGGTGTCCTGCTGGCCCAGCAGATAAATCACCTCGCGTTTGACGTAACGGCCTTCAAGCTGCGCGGGCGTTTGCCCACCCGAATAGATCGGCGGATCCATCAGACCGTACTTCCAGCGGTTGAAACCCGGACACTTCGCATGATCGAAGGCCACCGGGCGCTGCTCATTGAAGTAGGCGTACGACGACGGGTTGGCGACCACGTAGCGCAAGCGAATGCCTTCGGTCTTCAGCGCCGGTTGTTCCTGGGCCAGCAGTGCATAACGCTGCACCACCTGCGCGCCACCGGAATGACCGAAGATCACGATCTGCTTCACGTCCGGAAACTGCTTGCGATCGCTCAGCCGCCCGACGATTTCGTCCAGTGCAGCGTAGGAACTCAGCGGGTTCGGCCCTGTGGATAATCCGCCGCCCATCCAGTCGTTGCCTTGCCAGCGCAGCACGCTGGCGGGTAACGAGTAGAGCGACACATCGCTTTCGTTGAGAAACTGCGGGGCGATTACCAGGGTGTTGGCGGTTTGCCCGGCCAGTTCCGCCGCGATTTCACCGCTTTTGCGATAGGTCTCGGCGTTGCGCAGACGGCCATGAATGACGATCAGCACGCGCTCGATTTTGGCCGGCGCCGGGCCGATGCCCACCGCCATTTCGCCGGCCTGCAATTGCAGGCGCCCGGGACTGATTGCGTCGACGCCGGCCGCTTGGGCGGTGCCGCCGATGAACAGTAAAGCCAACAGCCATTTATGCATTTACAGGTTTTTCGCCGCAAAGGTATCGCACTGGCCGACCTGGCCCTGGGCGAATCCGGTTTTGAACCAGCGCACCCTTTGCGCCGACGTACCGTGAGTAAACGAGTCCGGCACCACACGGCCCTGACCCTGTTGTTGCAGGCGATCATCACCGATGGCGTTCGCCGCGTTCAAGGCCTCTTCGATGTCGCCCGGTTCCAGCCAGTTCAAACGCTTTTGAGCGTTGTAGGCCCAGACTCCGGCCAGGCAATCGGCCTGCAATTCCTGACGGACCAGCAGACCGCCGTCACCTTCCATCTGCCGACCTTGCTGGCGGGCTGTCTGAATTTTTGCCGAGACGCCGAGAAGCGTCTGCACATGGTGTCCGACTTCGTGAGCGATCACGTAGGCCTGGGCGAAGTCGCCGGCGGCCTTGAAGCGCTGGGCCATTTCTTGGAAGAACGTCATGTCCAGATAGACCTTCTGGTCCGCCGGGCAATAGAACGGGCCGGTGGCCGAGGTCGCCAGACCACAGGCGGAATTGACCCGGTTGCTGAACAGCACCAGAGTCGGGTCCTTATATTGCCGGCCAGCCTGCTGGAAGATCGCGCCCCAGGTGTCTTCGGTGTCGCCGAGGATCGAGCGCACGAATTCGGCCTGTTCATCGTTGGCCGGCGGTGCCTGACGGGTTTGCGAAGTGGGGGCCGATTGTTCGGTCATCTGCCCGGTGAGCTGGCCGAGGATCTGCAGCGGGTCTTGCCCGGTGATCCAGCCGATACCGACGATCAGCAGAATCGCCCCGAGGCTCAGCCCCTTGCCACCGCCGAAGCGCATGCCGCCGCCACCGCCCATGTCATCGCCACGGGCATCGACGACGTTGTCACTGCGTCGGCCTTTTTTCCATAGCATGTGGGAATCCTCTGTCTGATCGTGGTGATGAGTGTTGCTGGTGTGTGAGTGTGGCGCCAGTCCGGTCGTCCGTCTATTCGCACACACGCACAAAGGCCCGGCCTCGAGGTGACGAGGTCGGGCCTGTTATTGACGAGCGCGGGCGCCGGGAATTCAATTCGCCGGCGGTTTTCTTTCGCCGGGTCAGGTGCCCGCCATGTGCCGGGCTGCGACGTAACCGAAAGTCAGGGCCGGGCCGAGGTTGATCCCGCCCGCCGGGTAGTGCCCGCCCATGATGCTGGCCATGTCGCCACCCGCCGCGTAAAGCCCCGCGATAGGCAGGTCATTGGCGTCGAGCACTTGCGCGTGCGGATTGACCTTGAGCCCGGCGAAGGTGCCGAAGCAGCCCGGCTGCACCTTCACCGCGTAGAACGGGCCTTGTTCGATTGGCGCCACGCACGGGTTGGGTTTTTGCGCCGGGTCGCCCTGTTTGCGGTTGTACGGGGTCGAACCGCGACCGAACAGCGGATCTTCGCCGTGACGGGCATGGTGGTTGTAGTCATGGAGAGTGGCGCGTAATCCATCCGGATCGATGCCGCAAGCAGTGGCCAATTCGTCAAGGGTATTTCCGGTTTTCAGATAGCCGCTGCGGATAAAGCCTGACACCGGAACCGGAAACGGCCGAGACATGCCGAGCCCGTAGCGACGCTGGAAGGCGCGGGTGCAGATCAGCCAGGACGCAACCTCTTCACCTTCGGGGGCGGCGGCGACCATGGCGCTGACATAGTCGTAATAGCCGTTGGCTTCGTTGACGAAGCGCTGGCCGTTGCGCAGTACGCCGATGATCCCCGGTTTGCCGCGTTCGATGATGTGTGGGAAATGGCCGATGCTGCCGTCGGAATGCGGCACTTGCGAGACGGGCGCCCAGGCCACTGGTGAGGCCACATCGGTGTTGACCCGGCCTCCGGCGATTTCACCCAGTCGCAGGCCATCGCCATTGACGGCCAGCGGAGGCAACGCCCAATGTTCATGGCCGGTGGGCGTGCGGGGAAACAGCGCTTTGCGCCGCTCGACGTCATTGGCAAATCCGCCCGCGGCGAGCACCACGGCTTTGCGGGTATGGACATTGACCGGGCCTTTCGCGGTGTTCACACGAGCGCCGGTGATGCGTGATTCGTCGCGCAGCAGTTCGGTTACCGGCGCCGATTCCCACAGCAGTACGCCGAGGTCTTCGGCGGATTTCGCCAGCCGCGCCACCAGCGCCACGCCGTTGACCAATTGCATCGCCCGGCCGTGCAGCGCCAGGTCCAGCAGATGGCGGGTGAAGCGTCGGGTCACGTGCCAGGCCGCCGACAACGAGCGAGTCAGATTGAGAAACGCCGACAGATCCGCCCCCGCCATGATCGGCATGCCCATGAACGAAGTTTCGCGCATCGTTGTACGAAGACGCTTGAGCAGGCGTCCGGCCTTTCGTCCGTCATAGGGTGCCGCAATTACCGAACGTCCACCGGTACCGGCGCCCGGAGTTTCGCCGTGGATGTCGGCGATGGCGTTGCCGTCGGCGAATTGCAGCGCGGTGTGCTGTTCGAAGAACGCCACCATGCGTGGGCCGGCTTCAAGGAAGGCGTCGATCATGGCCGGGTCGTAGTGCTCGCCGAGTTCGTGGCGTAGGTAAGTGCGCGGCAATTCCACGTCTTCCACGATCCCGGCGCGACGGGCCAGCGGATTGCACGGCACCCACGCCCAGCCGCCAGACCACGCGGTGGCGCCGCCGAACACCGGATCCTTTTCCACCACGATGACCTTCAAGCCATGCCAGGCGGCGGTCACGGCGGCCGACAAACCGGCGGCGCCGGAGCCAACCACCAGAACGTCGCAGTCGATATCGGGAAGGGCAGGCATCAGGAAAGGCTCCAGTAATCAATTATTTTTAGAATCAGGTTCCAGAAAATAACCAGCGCGGGCGAAGCAGATCAACCGACTGACGCGCAAAGTGGGCGGTTATCGGACGCCGGGTTCCAGATTTCTCATTCCTCGGGATGTCTTCTAGAATCGGCGAAATTTCACCGAGAGCGCACCATGGCCGGCAGTCAAATCGAACGGGTTTTCAGCGTGCTGGAAAGCCTTACCAGTGATCCGCGCGGGCTGCCGATGCAGGCGCTGGCCGATCAACTGGACATTCCGAAGAGCGCGACGCACCGCCTGCTCGCCGAGCTGATCCGTCTGGGTTACGTGCGGCAGAACCCGGAGACGTTGCGTTATCACCTGTCGACCAAACTGGTTGCGATGGGCTTTCAGTACCTGTCGAGCAGCGGGGCCGACATTGTGCAGCCAGTGCTCGATCGCCTGGCTCAGGAAACCGGTGAACTGGTGCGTCTGGGGGTGATCGACGGCGAGCGCCAGACCTGGATCGCCAAGGCCCAGGGCGCCCGTATCGGCCTGCGTTACGACCCGGACATGGGCCGCGATGCGCCGCTGTTTTACACCGCGTCGGGCCATGCATGGCTGGCGTGCATGAGCGACGCCGAAGCGTTGTCGCTGGTCGAGCGCCAGGGTGCGGAAGTGCCGGCGGATATCGGGCCCAATGCGCCGCGCTCCAATATTGAACTGCTCGAACGCCTGCGCGTCGCCCGGGAACAGGGCTATGCCTGTGTAGAGGAAAGTTCGGCGGTGGGCACTTCGGCAATTGCCGCCGTGGTGAAACATCCCGCCGATGGCCGGGTGATTGGCGTGCTCAGTATCGCCGGGCCGAGCGCCCGAATGCCGGGGGCGCGGTTGCATGAACTGGCGCCGCTGTTGCTGACGTTTACCGAGGAGTTGTCGGCGGCCAGCCTGGCGTCGGAGTTGTTCGTTTAAACAAAGTTGTGCGCTGTTCGCCCACTTTTCAGTCGGGCGGGTGGGAGAATCTGGAACCGGGTTCTAAATTGTTGCGGGAGTGACTTTTCCCACAACAATCACAAGAGGATCGCCCCTTGAACCCGCCCCTTCGAATCGGCATTCGCTCCGCTACGTCACCCGGATTGGCTGAGGCGCGGCCATGAGCGAGCGAATTCTGTCCCTGGCCAGCCTGACCGTGCTGGAGCTCTCGCCACCCGAGATGGTCGAGGTCGCCGCCCGTGCCGGGTACAGCCATGTCGGTCTGCGTCTGGAGCCGGCGACGCCAGAGGAATATCACTTTGCGCTGGTCGCCGATGGCGATTTGCGGCGTCAGACGCTGGCGCGTTTGCGTGACACCGGAATTGGCGTGCTCGACGTGGAAATCCTGCGTTTGAAACCGCAGACAGTGGTCGCGGATTTCGAGAAGCTGCTCAGCGTCGGCGCGGAGTTCGGTGCCAGCGAGTTGCTGGTCGCCGGCAACGATCCCGACGAACAGCGGCTCACCGATCATTTTGCGGCACTCTGCGATCTGGCGGCGCCGTACGGTTTGCATCCGCATCTGGAGTTCATGCCCTGGACCGATACGCGCAATCTCGAACAGGCGTTGCGCATCGTCGACAATGCCGGGCGCGAAAATGGGGCGGTGCTGGTCGATGCGTTTCACTTCGACCGTTCCGGATCGCGGCTGGAAGATCTGGCCGGTGTGCCGGCCTCGCGGCTGCGCTATGCACAGTTGTGCGATGTGGCCGGGCCGAGGCCGACGGACATGGCCGAGATCTTGCGTCAGGCCCGCCATGAACGACGGTTTCCCGGCGAGGGCGATTGTGACTTGATCGGCTTGTTGCACAGTCTTGCGGCTAACCTTCCCCTGAGCCTGGAAATTCCTACGGTCAAATTGCTGGAGCAAGGCGTGAGTGGTTTGCAGCGGGCGCAAATGGCAATCGACCGGACGCGGGAATTGTTGGCCCGGCTTTAAGTCTGCTTCAAGGGGCGAGGGCAACTGCGTCCTCGTCACCGTTTATTTTTTATTCAGAGAGAGCCAATGACCGTCAGCACTCCGCTTTCCGGTGTCAACCAACCCTTCAAGGGGATTTTGCTGATTGTCGTGGCAACCTTCCTGTTCTCCAGTCACGACGCGCTGTCGAAATACCTTTCGGGTTTTTATCCGATCGTCATGGTGGTGTGGGCGCGGTATCTGGTGCACACGCTGCTGATGGCGGGAATTTTCCTGCCGCAGTCCGGGCTGCGTGTGCTGCGCACCAAACGCCCGTTATGGCAGTTGGCGCGGGCGTTGTGCCTGTTGGGCACGAGCCTGTTTTTCACCACGGCGTTGCTGTACATCCCGCTGGCCGAGGCCACGGCAGTCAACTTTCTTGCGCCGGTGCTGGTGACGGCGTTGTCGGTGCCGCTGCTCAAGGAACGGGTGACGGGCGGTCAGTGGATCGCGGTGGTGTGCGGGTTCATCGGTGTGCTGATCATCGTCCATCCGGGCGGTGACTTGTTTACTCCGGCGATTCTCTTGCCGTTCTGTTCGGCGCTGTTTTTCTGCTTCTATCAGTTGCTCACCCGCAAACTCTCGGAAGTCGACAGCCCAACCACCAGTAATTTTTTCGCCGGGTTGTGCAACACGCTGGTGATGAGTGCGCTGGTGCCGTTCTTCTGGCAGGTGCCAAGCCTGGGGCACGGGTTGTTGATGCTGGCGCTGGGCAGTTGCGGGATGACCGCACACCTGTTTCTGACCCAGGCGTTCCGCCATGCCGCGCCGGCGCTGCTGGCACCGTTCGGTTATTGCCAGATCGTGTTCGCGGGGTTGTTGGGCTGGTTGCTGTTTGCGCACACGCCGACCCTGATGACGGTGATCGGGATTGCGGTGATCTGTTGCAGCGGACTGGCGGCAGCGTGGCAGCAGAGCCGGCGCTGAAAAACACTGTGGGAGTGAGCTTGCTCACGAAGGCGGTGTGTCATTCAACGTCAGTGCTGAATGTCAGTCCGCATTCGCGAGCAAGCTCGCTCCCACAAGGAAGGGCAGGTTACTCGGTAATGGTAGGAATCTTGCGCGGTGCCACGAAGTACATCCAGGTCAGGGCAATGAAGTACATCGCCGGGATCAGGGTGAACAACACGGTGTAGTTGTTGTTGGTGACGGTCAGGATGTGGCCGACGATCTGGGTCATGAACATCCCGCCGATCGCCGCGCACATGCCGCCGAAACCGAAGACCGTGCTCATCATGTGCTTGGGCGTGTAGTCCATCACCAGGCTCCAGATGTTGGCAGTCCAGGCCTGATGCGCGCCGATGGCCAGGGAGATGGCGGCGACGGCGATCCACAGGTTGGCGGATCCGGCAGCCATCACCACGCCGATGATGCAGCAGGCGAACAGGAACATCGACAGCAGCCGCGCCTTGATCGAGTTCATGCCGCGACCGATCAGGAACGAAGACAGAATCCCGCCGCCCACGCTGCCGAAGTCAGCGGTGACGTAAATGATGATCAGCGGAATGCCCATCTGGGTGACGTTGATGCCCAGGTTGTATTGCTGATTGAGAAACGGCGGCAGCCAGTACAGGTAGAACCAGAACACCGGCGCGGTCAGCGCGTAGGCGAGGGCGAAGGCCCAGGTGCCGCGCATGCGCAGGATTCGCGAGAACGGTACGCGGGCCTGTTCCGGTTCGACTTCTTTCTGAATGTAGTCCAGCTCCGACTGCTTCACGCTCGGGTGATCTTCCGGGTTGAAATACTTCAGGCCCCAGAACAGCAGCCAGATCCCGCCCAGTGCCGACATGCACAGGAACGCGGCCTGCCAGCCCCACACGTGAAGGATCAGCGGCAGCAGCATCGGGGTGAACATCGCGCCGACGTTGGTGCCGGCGTTGAAGATGCCGGTGGCCACGGCGCGCTCGCCGGCCGGGAACCACAGGCGCGTGGTCTTCACACAGGCCGGGTAGTTGGCCGCTTCGGTCAGGCCGAGGATGAACCGGCAGACCATGAAGCCCACCGCCGAGGTCGCCAGACCATGGGCGCCGGTGGCCAGGCTCCAGAGCAGCACCGCGCAGAAGAACACGCGTTTGACGCCGACCCGGTCGATCAGCCGTCCCTGCAGCACGAAGCCGATCGCGTAGCCGACCTGAAACCAGAAGTTGATGTTGGCGTAGTCCATCGCCGTCCAGCTCATTTCCTTGGCGAGGATCGGCTGCATGACGCCGAGGGCGGCGCGGTCGATGTAGTTCAGGGTGGTGGCGAAAAACACCAGCGCCAGCATGCCCCAACGGGTCTTGCCGACGGCCATGGCGCCGCGGATCTTGTCGCCGATGCCACCCGTGGCAGTGCTCATGGCCGGAGCCATGCGGGAAGTCTGTGAAGGAATCATGTGTTCCACCCGTTTTTGGATTTGTTATTTGGTGTGCTTTTGTTGTGCACGCTGCGACCGGTGGTTCAGTTCCGGACTCAAGGTGAGACGGATGTTGGGCAGTGGACGAAAAATCGTCAATTCGCCAAACCGGCATTGTGTTCGATAATCGCACGCAAAACTAACCGGGTAGTACAGTTTAAATTGCTCAATGAAAAACCGGGACCAATAATTCGCTCACTCTATAAAAGCGGCGCAATTTCCGTAGCCGACGTCTCCACCGGGAGTTGAAACATGCAGCGATCCATTGCCACCGTCTCCTTGAGCGGAACCCTGCCGGAAAAACTCGAAGCCATTGCCGCCGCCGGGTTCGACGGGGTGGAGATTTTCGAGAACGATCTTCTGTATTACGACGGCAGTCCCCGGGAAATCCGGCAGATGTGCGCCGACCTTGGAATCGCCATCACCCTGTTCCAGCCGTTCCGCGATTTCGAAGGCTGCCGCCGCGATCGTCTGGAGCGCAATCTGGAGCGGGCCGAGCGCAAGTTCGACCTGATGCAGGAACTGGGCACCGACCTGGTGCTGGTCTGCAGCAATGCCTCCCCCGACAGTATCGGCGATCAACAGATCCTCATCGACGACCTGCGTCTGCTGGCCGAGCGCGCCGGCGCTCGTGGTCTGCGCATCGGTTATGAAGCGCTGGCCTGGGGCCGTCATGTGAACACTTATCAACAGGTCTGGGACATCGTGCGTCAGGCTGATCATCCGGCCCTCGGCGTGTTGCTCGACAGTTTCCACACACTGTCGCTCAAGGGCGATCCGCGGGCGATTGCCGAGATTCCCGGCGACAAGATTTTCTTCGTGCAAATGGCCGACGCGCCGATCCTGGCGATGGACGTACTGGAGTGGAGCCGGCATTTCCGCTGCTTTCCGGGGCAGGGCGAGTTTGATCTGCCGGGCTTCCTCGCACCCATCATCCAGAGCGGCTACACCGGGCCGCTGTCGCTGGAAATCTTCAACGACGGCTTCCGTGCCGCGCCGCCTCGGGCCAATGCGGCCGACGGTCTGCGTTCGCTGCTGTACCTGGAGGAGAAAACCCGCCAGCGTCTGGAGCAGGAAATCCGTCCTGTGGATAACCGCGAAATCCTCTTCGAAACGCCGAAGGCCAGCGAATACAACGGCATCGAGTTTCTGGAGTTCGCCGTCGACGAAGCCCTCGGCGCCAAGCTGTCGAACTGGCTGGAACGGCTGGGTTTCGTCAAGGCCGGCCAGCATCGCTCCAAGAGCGTCAGCCTGTTGCGTCAGGGCGATATCAACCTGATCCTCAACTCCGAACCCTATTCGTTCGGCCACAGTTTTTTCGAGGCTCACGGCCCGTCGCTGTGCGCCACTGCCGTGCGGGTCAAGGACAGCGCCAGCGCGCTGGCCCGCGCTGTCGCCTATAAAGGTCAGCCATATCGCGGACTGGTCGGCCCCAACGAGCTGGAACTGGCGGCGGTGCGTGCGCCGGACGGCAGCCTGATTTATCTGGTGGATCAGGAGGCGGATGTCTATGGCACCGACTTCAATCTGCTGCCGGATGCGGTGGCGCGCGGCGGCCTCAAGCGCATCGACCACATGGCCATGGCGCTGCCGGCGGACAGCCTCGACAGTTGGGTGCTGTTCTACAAGAGCCTGCTGGATTTCGAGGCCGATGACGAAGTGGTGCTGCCGGATCCGTACGGGCTGGTGAAGAGTCGCGCGCTGCGCAGCCGCGACAGTTCGATCCGTCTGCCGCTGAACATTTCCGAGAACCGCAACACGGCGATCTCACATGCGCTGTCGAGTTATCGCGGCTCCGGGGTGCATCACATCGCCTTCGATTGCGACGATATCTTCGCCGAAGTCAGCCGGGCGAAAGAGGCGGGGGTGCCGCTGCTGGACATCCCGCTGAACTATTACGACGACCTCGCGGCGCGTTTCGATTTCGATGACGAATTCCTCAGCGAGCTGGCGTACTACAACGTGCTGTACGACCGCGACGCTCAGGGCGGCGAGTTGTTTCACGTCTATACGGAGCCGTTCGAAGGGCGCTTCTTCTTCGAGATCATTCAGCGCAAGAACGGTTACGCCGGTTATGGCGCGGCCAACGTCGCGGTGCGGCTGGCAGCGATGGCCAAATCACGCAGTGGCGTAGTTCGCCAGGCCAAGTTGTAGGAAATTCGTAAACGCGGGATTAAACACGGGTCGCGCGGCTTCCTTCACTGTGCCGCGCGGCCCATAATCGCCAGCCTGTGCAGTGATGGCCGTGAGCCCGCAATGACAATGACTTCAGAACTTTCCGCAGCCCCCGTTTCAGCAGCGGTAGAGCCGCGCAAGAGTCGCAAGAACAACCCGGAAAAAACCCGCGAGAACATCCTCCAGGAGGCGATCGTCGAGTTCGTCCAGCAGGGGCTGTCCGGTGCTCGCGTGGACGCGATCGCCGAGCGCATCCACACCTCCAAACGCATGATCTATTACTACTTCGGCAGCAAGGAGCAGTTGTATGTCGAGGTGCTGGAGAAGCTCTACGGCGATATCCGCAACACCGAAAATCGCCTGCACCTGGCCGAGTTGCCGCCGGTGGAGGCGATCCGGCGCCTGGTGGAATTCACCTTCGATCACCACGATCGCAACGTCGATTTCGTGCGGATCGTCAGCATCGAAAACATCCACAACGCCGAGTACGTGAAGCGTTCCGACGCGATCAAGGCGATGAACAACACCATCCTCGATTCCCTGGGCGAGATTCTGCGCCGTGGTGCTGAAGAAGGGGTTTTCCGCGCCGGGCTCGACGCGCTGGACGTGCATCTGTTGATCAGTTCGTTCTGCTTCTATCGCGTGTCGAACCGTCACACGTTCGGTGAGATCTTTCAGATCGACCTGCCGGACGAAAGCATCAAGCAGCGTCATCGCGAGATGATTTGCGAATCGGTACTGCGCTACTTGCAGGCGTGACGGCGCCCTTTGTGGGAGCGAGCTTGCTCGCGAAAGCGGTGTGTCAGACAGCACATTTATTGGCTGACGGTAAGCGTTCGCGAGCAAGCTCGCTCCCACAGGGAGCAGAGGTGCGATTCAACCTTTCATGCTTTGAAAATGCGCGAGCATCCGTTGCGCATCCGGCACCCTGCCGCTGAACAACTCAAACGCCTTCACTGCCTGAAACACCGCCATGTTGCCGCCATCCAGGGTTCGGCAACCCAGGGCGCGGGCGTTGCGCAGCAGTTCGGTTTCCAGCGGGAAATACACGATCTCCGCTACCCACAACTCGGGTCGCAACAATGCCGCCGGCACGGGCATGCCGGGTAATTTGGCCATGCCCATCGGCGTGGTGTTTACCAGGCCGTCGGCCCGACTCAACGTGCTCGCCAGATCATGTCCGGCCACGGCTCGACCGGCACCCAAATGCTGGTTGAGGTTGTCGGCCAGACATTCGGCGCGCTCCATGTCCACATCAAAAATGCTCAGTTGCTGTACGCCTTCGCTCAACAAGGCGTGGGCCACTGCCGCGCCTGCGCCACCAGCGCCCATCTGGACTACACGTTCGCGGGCGACGTCTGGCAGGCCGCGACGAAAACCTTCGGCGAAACCCAGGCAATCGGTGTTGTGACCGACACGTTTGCCGTCCTTCAGCACCACCGTATTCACGGCACCGATGCCTCGGGCTTCCGGGGACAATTCATCGAGCAGCGGGATGATTGCCTGCTTGCAAGGGAAGGTGATGTTCAGCCCGGTGTAGTTCATCCGCTCGGCGGCCAGCAGCAGGTCGGGCAGGGCGTTGCTGTCCAGTTGCAGTTGATCGAGATCGATCAGCCGGTACAGGTAACGCAGGCCCTGTTCGTCCCCCTCATGCTCATGCAGGGCCGGGGTGCGGGAGGCCTGGATGCCGGCGCCGATCAGTCCGGCGAGTATCACGTTGTTGCGATTCATGCGGATCGCCCCTTCAGCCGCTGGCTGAAATGTTCCAGGGCCAGGCGATAGCCGTGGCTGCCGAAGCCGCACATCACCGCCGTGGCGATGGCCGAGACGAACGAGTGATGACGGAACGGCTCGCGGGCGTGGACGTTGGACAGGTGCACTTCGATCACCGGCAATTCGCTGGCAACCAGGGCGTCGCGGATCGCGACCGAAGTGTGTGTCCAGGCGGCCGGGTTGATGACGATGCCGGCGCAGCGCTGACGGGCGCCGTGAATCCAGTCGAGCAGTTCGCCTTCGTGGTTGGTCTGGCGAAACTCCACGGCCAGGCCGAATTCTTCAGCGGCGCGCCCGCACAGGGCTGAGATGTCGGCCAGGGTTTCGTGACCGTAGGTCGCCGGTTCACGGGTGCCGAGCAGGTTCAGGTTCGGGCCGTTGAGCACCAGAACGATAGGGGGCATGAGGCAAACTCCACTTATTGTTTTTGGCTTGGGCCGAGTTTTCGACCTGTGGAGTTAAATTGTACTAGATGGTTACTTTAATCAATTGCTCTGCATCGACAGCCCGGTTTTGTGTGCGGTGATCGCACACAGGCGAGATCAGTTCGGCAACTGCTCGACCAGAAAATCGATGAAAGCCCTGACACGCAGCGGCATGTGGCGATTCTGCGGGTACAGCAAGGTGAATGGTCGCGAGCGTCCGCTGTAGGGTTTGAGCACTTCAATCAGCGAGCCGTCGGCCAGTTCCTTTTCGACGATAAAGCGATAGGTCTGGAACAACCCGGCACCGTGCCTGGCCAGGGTCACGCCACCGAGCACATCGTCCGAGCAGCAGAAATTGCCCTCGGCGAGGATTTCCCGTGGCGCGTCTTCGTCGTAAAACAGCCAGGTGATCCGCCGCCCGCTGCTGGGCAGTTCGTACTGGATGCACTCGTGCTGTTCGAGGTCTTCGAGGGTCTGCGGCGTGCCGGCACGTTTCAGGTAGTCGGGGCTGGCGACCATCACCAGCGCCGCGTCTTCCAGATGGCGGGCGATCAGGCCTGAGTCCGGAATCGCACGCACACGGATCGCCATGTCGTAACCCTCGCCGACGAAGTCGATGTTGCGATTGCTGATGTGCATGTCGACTTTCACCTGCGGGAATCGCGCACGAAAGGCAGGCAGCAGCGGCAGGATCCGGTGATGGGCATAGGTCGTAGGAATACTGATACGCAGGGTGCCGGACGGTTCCTGCTGTCGGCCCATGACTTCCCGTTGCGCCTCCACCAGTTGCGCCAGCGCCTGACGGCATTCTTCGTAATAGCGCCGGCCGCTGTCGGTCAGTTTCACGCTGCGGGTGGTGCGCGCGAACAACCGCACGCCCAGGCGTTCTTCCATGCGTGATACCGAACGGCTCACCGCTGCCGGCGTCACCGAAGCCGCCTGCGCCGCACCGGTGAAACTGCCGCACTCGGCGGCCAGGCAAAACAACTCGATGCTGCCCAGCTGAAGATCGTCGAAGTGTCGCTGCATGATTGATTACACCGGGGAATGAGTCTTCGTATGTAGCAAATACGCGGTCGCTGCGAAAGAACTGCTTACCATTTTGCGCGGGGCTTTTGCGGCTCCCGCACTAGGCTCGAAAGGTAGCGGCTGCCGCAGGCCTGGGCGCCGGTGGTCGGATTTGCCAGGGAATGGCAAGTGTTGAAACTTTTAAACCTAACGGATGGGTAGCATGAAGGTATGCAGTTACAAAGGACTGTCAGTGGTGATCATGTTGCATGACGAACATTGTCCGCCCCACGCACATGTGGATGCGGGCGCCTGGAGCGCCCGCTTCAAATTCAGTTTCTGGCACAACGGCGTTGAACTGTGGGATGTGGTGCCGTTGTCGCATCGACCGCCGGTCAGCCTGCTTGAAGGGCTGCGCCAGTCGCTGCGTGAAACCGATCATCTGCGGCGGGCGCGCTGGATCTGGTGGACTCGATTGCGCACCGCCTGCCTCGACAATCAGTGGTGGGACGGGCAGTCGAATCAGGTGGCGGTGCTGCGGGAGGTCACCAGCACGAGTTTCAGGATCGGATCGGCGCATTACGAGGCTGAGGTCAACAAAACCCTGTTGGCCCTGGTCGGCGCCAACGAAGGAGTGGAAATAGAATTATGAAAACAGTCAAAGCCACGCTGCACGCGGATCGGCCCGTCACCGAAAAACGTCTGGACGAAGCGGTCGACCGTGGTGGCGTGCGCCGACGCAGCAGCCTGCAAGCCGTGTCGGTGGCCTTTGAGAAACCGTGTCTGGTGATTCGCTTCGAGGACGACAGTGGCGTGCTGCTGCCAGTGAATCTCTACCGTGAATTCGATGATTTCGAACCCGAAGACTTCAGCGGGTTGAACGTAGGCTTCGCCGGCACCGCCCTTTGCCACGACGGCAAGGACCTGCAGGTTTCCATCGCCGGCATGATCTCCGCCAGTCAGCCATTGATGGCCATGGCCGCTTCGGTGATCGCCTCCCGTAATGGCCGCCAGAGCAGCACCGCGAAAGCTGAAGCCGCACGGGCCAACGGCAGGAAGGGCGGGCGCCCGCGCAAGATCGATCCGGTGCCGTGAGCAGGTACAAAAAAGCCGTCGATGAGGACGGCTTTCTCGTATCTGGCACCTGCGATCAACGCCGGGTCAGTAACACGCCGGATTCCATGTGGTGGGTCCACGGGAACTGGTCGAACAGCGCGCAGCGAGTGATGCGGTGCGTGTCGTGCAACTGGGCGATGTTGGCCGCCAGGGTCTCCGGGTTGCAGGAGATGTACAGGATGTTGTCGAAGCGACGGGTCAGCTCGCAGGTGTCCGGATCCATGCCGGCCCGTGGCGGGTCGACGAACACGCTGCCGAACTCGTAGCTTTTCAGGTCGATGCCGTGCAGGCGACGGAACGGACGAACTTCGTTCAGGGCTTCGGTCAGCTCTTCGGCGGACAGGCGCACCAGCGTAACGTTGTCCACAGCGTTTTCAGCCAGGTTGCTCAACGCAGCGTTGACCGAGGTCTTGCTGATTTCGGTGGCCAGCACTTTGCGCACGCGTGTTGCCAGCGGCAGTGTGAAGTTGCCGTTGCCGCAATACAGCTCCAGCAGATCGTCGCTGCGATCGCCCAGTGCTTCATATGCCCAGTTGAGCATTTTCTGATTCACGGTGCCGTTGGGCTGGGTGAACGCACCTTCCGGCTGGCGATAGCTGAAGGTGCGACCGCCGACGTCGAGTTTCTCGACCACATAATCGAGGCCGAGCACTTCGCGCTTGCCCTTGGAGCGACCGATGATGCTGACGCCCAGGTCCGCCGAGAGCTTGGTGGCCGCCGCGTGCCAGTGTTCGTCCAGTGGACGGTGGTAGCACAGGGTGATCATCGCGTCGCCGGCCAGGGTGGTCAGAAACTCCACCTGAAACAGCTTGTGGCTCAGCGCTGCACTGGCCTGCCAGGCCGCTTTCAATTGCGGCATCAACTGGTTGATGCGCAGGCTGGCGATCGGGAACTCTTCGATGAGGATCGGCGTGCGTTTGTCGTCCTGGGAAAACATCGCGTAATGCCGCTCACCGCCCTCGCGCCACAGGCGGAATTCGGCGCGCAGGCGGAAGTTCTGCAGCGGCGAATCGAACACCGTTGGCTCCGGCGCATCGAACGGGGCCAGCAGGTCACGCAGGCGCGTGACCTTGTCTTCGAGTTGTGCGGCGTAGGCCTGGGAATCAAAAGTCATGCGTTGAACCAACCCAGCTTGATCACGAACAGAATCGACAGGATCACCAGCGCCGGGTTCAGCTCACGGGCGCGGCCGGACAGCAGTTTGATCGCAGTCCAGGCGATGAAGCCGAAGGCGATGCCGTTGGCGATGGAATAGGTGAAAGGCATCGCCAGGGCGGTGACCACGACCGGCGCGGCGACGGTGATGTCGTCCCAGTCTATTTCCGCCAGGCCCGAAGTCATCAGCACGGCGACGAACAGCAGCGCCGGCGCGGTGGCAAACGCCGGTACGCTGGCGGCCAGTGGCGAGAAGAACAGCGCCAGCAGGAACAGGATCGCGACGACGATGGCGGTCAGGCCGGTGCGGCCGCCGGCACTCACGCCCGCAGCGGATTCGATGTAGCTGGTGGTGGTCGAGGTGCCCAGCAGCGAGCCGGCCATCGCAGCGGTACTGTCGGCGATCAGCGCACGGCCCATTTTCGGCATGTGGCCGTCCTTGCCCATCAGGCCGGCGCGCTTGGCGACACCGATCAGGGTACCGGAGTTGTCGAACAGGTCGACAAACAGGAAGGCGAAAATCACGCTGACCAGACCGATGTCCAGCGCACCCTTGATGTCCAGTTGCAGGAACGTCGGGGCCAGCGAAGGTGGCATCGAAGTCACGCCGCCGAACGGGGTGAAGCCCATTACGATCGAGACGATGGTCACCACCAGAATGCCGATCAGCACCGCGCCGCGCACTTTCAGCGCTTCAAGGGCAACGATCAGGGCAAAACCGAGGGTGGCGAGGATCGGGGCCGGTTGTTTCAGGTCACCGAGGCCGACCATGGTCGCCGGGTTGCCGACCACGATGCCGGCGTTGTGCAGGGCGATCAGCGCCAGGAACAGGCCGATACCGGCGGCAATCGCCGAACGTAGCGGCAGCGGAATGCTGTTGATGATCCATTCACGGATGCGGAAGATCGACAGCAGGAAGAAGCACACGGCCGAAATGAACACCGCGCCCAGCGCCACTTGCCAGGTATGGCCCATGTGCAGCACGACGGTGTAGGTAAAGAAGGCGTTCAGACCCATGCCTGGCGCAAGGGCGATCGGGTAGTTGGCGATCAGGCCCATGACCGTGGAGCCGATGGCGGCTGCCAGACACGTGGCGACGAACACCGCGCCTTTGTCCATGCCGGTCTCGCCGAGGATGCTCGGGTTGACGAACAGAATGTAGGCCATGGCCAGGAAGGTCGTGACGCCCGCCAGAATCTCGGTCCGCACGTTGGTGTTGTGTGCCTTGAGTTGAAACAGCCTTTCCAGCATGTCTGCTCCCCGTGGCGCGCGTGGCGCCGTGAATGTATCGACCTCAACAGCAAAGCACAGACCGTCGCAAGCGCCTGGAAAATTGTGGTGGGCCGGAAAAAGCCGCGCATCATACCAGCAGCGTGAGGAAGATGGCGGATGTTGGTGTCGATCGTCGGCGAAGTTTTGCACCACGGCCAAGTACGCCATACTGCGCGCTGTTTTTTCGGGGATGGATCGCATGACCAAGGGTTGGATGAAGAGCGCTGGATTGATGGCCTTGCTGCTGGCCGCTGCATCGGCGGCACTTGCGGCATCGGCGCCGCCATTGAGCGAGGTGAAAGTCATCAAGGTTCAGTCGTCGTCCTGCGGGCTCGAAGACATTACCGATGGCCAGGTGCAGACCCGTTGCGATCACAGCGCGCCGGGCATCAAGGTCTATGTGCTGGAAATCGGCTACGGCCAGAGCCAGCCTCAGGCAGCGCTGGACGGTTTCGAAGTGAACGGCACCCGGAGCCCGGTCTGTGCTTTTGATAACGGCAACCTGACCGAATGTACGCCAGGTGCGAAAACCGTCGGTTCGCTATACACCTTCGATCTGGCGGCCCGTCAGGAAGGCACCTTTACCTTCAGCAACACGTCGATCAACGCCCCGCGCAACACGATGTCGACCCAGCTTTACATCAAGTAACGGCTGTCGCCGACCAAGGCAGGGCAAAGCTGACTACGCTTTAAAGATCTCCCAGCGGATGGCGCCCATGACCTTTAGAGCCCTGATTACCCTCGCCGAGGGCATCGATGATCTGCAATGCGTAACCCTGATCGACGTGCTGCGCCGGGCCGGTATCGAAGTGATGGCGGCCAGCATCGAGGGCCGGCGCATGCTGACCTGTGCCCGAGGCACGCGCCTGACTGCCGACGGCATGCTCATTGATGTGCTGGCCCAGACCTTCGACCTGATCGTCCTGCCCGGTGGCGCGGTCGGCGCACAACACCTTGCCGCCCACCAGCCCTTGCAACAATTGCTCAAGGATCAGGCCAGCGCCGGACGCCTGTTCGCCGCGATCGCCGAAGCTCCGGCGATCGCGCTGCAAAGCTTCGGTGTATTGCGTCAACGCCGCATGACCTGCCTGCCCGCCACCAGCCATAACCTCTCCGGTTGCACGTTTGTCGATCAACCGGTGGTGGTCGACGGCAATTGCATCACCGCCCAGGGTTCCGGCGCAGCACTGGCGTTCGCCCTGACACTGGTCGAGCAACTGGCGGGCAAGGCCGTCAGAGCGAAGGTGGCGGGGGAGTTATTGGCCTGAGAGCGTCAGGCGTGAGCAGCGATTGGTTGAATGGCTGGCTGCTCACGGTGCTCGGCTTGCCAAAGGTCGTAATCGGTTTGAACGCCTAGCCACATACGAGCCTTGCCAATCCCCGCGCGTTCCAGACGGACGGCCAGATCCGGGCTGATCGGCGCATGCCCGTGCAGGACACGAGAAAGGTGGGGACGAGCGAATCCAAGATGCCGAGCCAATTCGGTGACGCTGATACCAAGCTCCGGCAATACATCCATCAGCAGCGTTTCACCGGGGTGTGGCGGGTTGTGCATGGGCATGAGCCTGCCTCCTGTCAGTGGTAATCCAGATAATCAACCAGTTCGATATCCGACCCTGCAAATCGAAAGATAACCCGCCAGTTCCCGGACACACTGAGTGACCAGTATTCGCAAAGCTCCCCTTTCAGTGGATGCAGACGCCAACCGGGAAGATCCAGATCCCCCGGAACGGCGGCCCGATCCATGAACTGCAGCATGCGCGACAGCCGTTTAGCGTGATCGGCACGAATCCCGCGAGTCGAACCGGTTTCATAGAAGCCGCGAAGGCCTTTGTGCTGAAAGGATTTGATCATGAAGCGAGTGTAAGGCGATACATTACACTCAATGCGGTATCTATGTACCGCATCTTTTCGAGCTGATTATGCTTGGCGGGTTTATTCCGCAGGTGGCAGCGGTGCAGCTAAGCCTTCACCTCTTCCACCGGCACATGCATTCGGTCGCGGTTGGCCAGGGTCGGGAACAGTTTGATCCAGGTCCCGGTTACCACCAGCGTACCGATCCCGCCCATCACCACTGCCGGTACGGTGCCGAACCAGTGGGCGGTGAGGCCGGATTCGAATTCGCCCAGTTGGTTCGAGGCACCGATGAACAGGCCGTTCACGGCGCTGACCCGGCCGCGCATTTCATCCGGGGTTTCCAGTTGCACGAACGAGGCGCGGATCACCATGCTGATCATGTCCGCCGCGCCGAGCACCACCAGCACCGTCAACGAGAACCAGAACGAAGTCGACAGACCGAACGCGATGGTGGCGACACCGAATACGCCGACGGCAGTGAACATCACCCGACCGACGTTGCGTTCAACGGCAAACCGCGCCAGAAACAACGACATCATCAACGCCCCGACCGCCGGCGCCGAGCGCAGCAATCCCAATCCCCACGGCCCGGTCAGCAGAATGTCCTTGGCGAACACCGGCAACAGGGCCGTTGCACCGCCGAGCAGCACCGCGAACAGGTCCAGCGAAATCGCCCCGAGAATGTCCGGGCGGCTGCGAATGAAGCGAATCCCCGCCAGCAACGAATCCAGTGTCGCCTTGCCTTTGTTCAGCGGTGTTTGCCGCGCGGGCAGGTTGAGCATCAAGGTACACGCGATGACGTACAGAACGACGGTGGGGCCATAGACCCAAACGCTGCCGAAGGCATAAAGCAGACCGCCAAGCGCCGGGGCGACGATGGTGGCCGATTGCTGCGCCGACTGCGCGGCAGCGACGGCCCGTGGGAACAGCGTGCCGGGCACGATGCTCGGCAGCAGCGCCTGGGTGGTCGGCATTTCGAAGGAGCGCGCGGCGCCCAGCAGGAACGCCAGGATAAAAATCATTTCCCGGGTGACATGGTCGGTGGCGCTGCCGATGGCCAGTGCCAGAGCGATCAAGGCTTGCAACGACTGACAGATCGCCGCGACCTTGCGCCGATCGTAGCGATCGGCAACGTGGCCGGTGTGCAGCATGAACAATACACGTGGAGCGAATTCCACCAGCCCGACCAGACCCAGATCGAGCACGTTGCCGGTCAGTTGATAGAGGTTCCAGCCGATCGCCACGGTGAGCATTTGAAAACCGCTGGCGGTGAAGATCCGGGCAAACCAGAAAGCAAGAAAGGGACGGTGGTGACGTAACAGCAAGGGCTCTTGGCTGGGCATTTGCGGGCCGGTCTTGATCGAGGGGAATCGCGAGATTATCACCAGTCTGTAACAGGAAGTTGCTATGACAGAAAATTTAGTTAGCCAGACATCGATTTTTCCGAGAGTACGTGGCCAAGGATGTTTCGCGGCGTTGCCAGGGCTGTGAGGCAACTTGTCACGCGGCAAAAGACCACGCGGTTCTCCGTCGGAAATGGGACTACTCTTTCAACGTTGATTGATCCAGATCAAGACCCTTCGTGGAGATGATCGCGGACCCGTCGGCAGACTCCCTGCGTCGCGATGCCTGTAAAAAGAAGAACGAATCCGAGTTCGCCGCACTCCATACCCGTGGGGGCAGTGGTTCAAGGCCGCCAGTCCTGGAACCGTTATCTGATAGAGGAAAGCTTATGTTCGGTTTAGAGGCCCTGGATCTCGCCCGAATTCAGTTCGCGTTCACCATCTCGTTCCACATCCTGTTCCCGGCGATCACCATCGGTCTTGCGAGCTATCTCGCGGTGCTGGAAGGCCTGTGGCTGAAAACCCGCAACGACACCTACCGTGACCTCTACCATTTCTGGTCGAAGATCTTTGCCGTCAACTTCGGCATGGGCGTGGTCTCGGGCCTGGTCATGGCTTACCAGTTCGGCACCAACTGGAGTCGCTTCTCGGACTTCGCCGGCTCCGTTACCGGGCCGTTGCTGACGTACGAAGTGCTCACGGCGTTCTTCCTCGAGGCCGGTTTCCTCGGCGTGATGCTGTTCGGCTGGAACAAGGTCGGGCGCGGCCTGCACTTTTTCTCCACGGTGATGGTGGCCATCGGCACGTTGATTTCGACCTTCTGGATTCTCGCTTCCAACAGCTGGATGCAGACCCCGCAGGGCTTCGAGATCGTCAACGGGCAGGTCATTCCAACCGACTGGCTGGCAATCGTTTTCAACCCTTCGTTCCCCTATCGCCTGATGCACATGGCGACTGCCGCGTTCGTCGCCACGGCGTTCTTCGTCGGTTCCTCGGCGGCCTGGCACCTGTTGCGCGGCAAGGACAACCCGGCGATTCGCACCATGTTGTCGATGGCGATGTGGATGGCGTTGATCGTTGCGCCGATCCAGGCGGTCATCGGTGACTTCCACGGCCTCAACACCCTTAAGCACCAGCCGGCGAAAATCGCTGCGATCGAAGGCCACTGGGAAAACGTCGGCAACGAGGCGACGCCGCTGATCCTGTTCGGCTGGCCGGACATGAAGGAAGAGAAAACCAAATACGCGGTCGAGATCCCGTACCTCGGCAGCCTGATCCTGACCCACTCGCTGGACAAGCAGGTGCCGGCGCTCAAGGAATTCCCGCCTGAAGACCGGCCGAATTCGACCATCGTGTTCTGGTCGTTCCGGATCATGGTCGGCCTCGGTTTCCTGATGATCTTCACCGGCCTCTGGAGCCTGTGGCTGCGCAAGCGCGACACGCTCTACACGTCGCGGCCGTTCCTGTACCTGGCGTTGTGGATGGGACCGTCCGGCCTGATCGCGATCCTGGCGGGCTGGTTCACCACTGAAATCGGTCGTCAGCCGTGGGTGGTCTACGGGCTGATGCGCACGGCGGATGCGTCCTCCAACCACAGCTTCATGCAGATGAGCATCACGCTGATCATGTTCGTGGTGGTGTATTTCGCGCTGTTCGGTGCGGGGCTGGGCTACATGATGCGCCTCGTGCGCAAAGGACCGAAAACCGACGAAGGCAAGGAAACCAACGAAGGTGGCCCTGGCCAGAAACGCACGCCGGCCCGTCCGTTGTCCGCTGCCGACGACGATGGCGCCGAACACGACCGCAGCCTGACCAAGGAGATTTGAGTCATGGGTATTGATCTTCCGCTGATCTGGGCCGTGATCATCATCTTCGGGATCATGATGTACGTGGTGATGGACGGTTTCGACCTGGGGATCGGGATTCTCTTCCCGTTCATCCCCGGCAAGACCGACCGGGACGTAATGATGAACACCGTCGCCCCGGTATGGGACGGCAATGAAACCTGGCTGGTACTGGGCGGCGCGGCGTTGTTCGGCGCGTTCCCGCTGGCCTATTCGGTGGTGCTGTCGGCGCTGTACCTGCCGCTGATCTTCATGCTGATCGGGTTGATTTTCCGCGGCGTGGCGTTCGAGTTCCGCTTCAAGGCCAAGGACGACAAGCGTCATTTGTGGGACAAGGCATTCATCGGTGGTTCGGTGGCGGCGACGTTCTTCCAGGGCGTGGCGCTGGGCGCGTTCATCGATGGCTTGCCCGTGGTCAACCGGCAATACGCCGGCGGCTCACTGGACTGGCTGACGCCGTTCACGCTGTTCTGCGGCGCCGCGCTGGTGGTGGCGTACGCGTTGCTCGGCTGCACCTGGCTCATCATGAAGACCGAAGGCAAGCTGCAGGAACAGATGCATGACCTGGCGCGTCCGCTGGCCTTCGTGCTGTTGGCGGTAATTGGCATCGTCAGTCTGTGGACGCCGCTGGCCCACCCGGAAATTGCGACGCGCTGGTTCAGCATGCCGAACCTGTTCTGGTTCATGCCGGTGCCGATTCTGGTGCTGGTGACGATGTACGGTCTGATTCGCGCGGTGGCACGCAATGCCAACTACATGCCGTTCCTGCTGACCCTGGTGCTGATCTTCCTCGGCTACAGCGGTCTGGGCATCAGCCTGTGGCCGAACATCGTGCCGCCGTCGATCTCGATCTGGGACGCCGCCGCACCGCCGCAAAGCCAGGGATTCATGCTGGTGGGCACGCTGTTCATCATCCCGTTCATCCTGGGTTACACCTTCTGGAGCTACTACGTGTTCCGCGGCAAGGTCACCCACGAAGACGGTTATCACTAGGCGTGATCACGATGGCGCCGAGAGCGGCGCCATCTCCCCTCAACCGGAGGATGCAAGCATGACCGGCAAACATTCCCTGCACGACATTGAAGAAGCCGAAAAAAAGCCGCTGTGGCAGCGGCTTGGCTGGTTGGCCATGATTTGGGTCGGCAGCGTCGGCGCATTGTTCATCGTCGCCAGCCTGATGCGCATGTTCATGAATGCAGCAGGCCTGACCACGCACTGAGACTTCCCATCCCGTTGCCTTGCGGCACGGATTCTTGACCCTCCGACCGGAGGGTTTTTTTTGCCCGGATTATTTGCGCGCCTTGAGAATCACGAACTTTGGTGTGGCCGCGACTTGCTCGACGCCCCGGAACAGCCGCGCCAGTTTGTTGTGATAACCCAAATGACGGTTGCCGACGATGTACAGCGCACCGCCAACCACCAGCGCTTCGCGGGCCTGCTGGAACATGCGCCAGGCGAGGAAGTCGCCAACCACCTGTTGCTGATGGAATGGCGGGTTGCACAGTACTACGTCCAGCGATTGCGCTTGCTGCCCGGCCAGACCGTCGCCGGCGCGCACGATCACTTCACGTTCGCCCAGCGCCGCACGCCAGTTTTCGGCGGCGGATTGCACGGCCATGAACGATTCGTCCACCAGCGTGTAATGCGCCTCGGGGTTTTGCAGGGCGCTGGCGATGGCCAGTACGCCGTTGCCGCAGCCTAGGTCGGCAACTCGTGCCGAGCCGAGGTTTTTTGGCAGATGCGGAAGGAAGGCGCGGGTGCCGATGTCCAGCCCTTCACGGCAGAACACGTTGGCGTGGTTGAGCAGTTCGATGGCCGGCTCGTCGAGGCGATAACGGGTCGGGTAGGGCGAGACGGCGGGTGCCTTGGCCTCGGGCGTGGCAATCAGCAAGCGCGCCTTCTTCACTGCCAGCGAAGCCTGGACCGGCCCGATGTAGCGCTCCAGAAGATCACCGGCGGCGCGGGGCAAATGCTTGACCATCGCCGCTGCTACCACTTGCGCACCGGGTGCCAATTGGCCTTGCAGGCGAATCAATTGCTCTTCCAGCAGCGCCAGGGTTTTCGGTACGCGGATCAGTACCCGGTCGAACGGCCCGACCAATGGTTCGCTGGCGGGAACGCCTCGGAGAGCATCAAACACCTGGCCATTGCGCAGCAGGTTTTTTTCCAGACCCTGAAACGCCAGGAACGAATCACCGCTGGTGCTGATCTGCACTTTGCCTGCGAGGCTGATGGCCAGCGCGCCGAAACTGTCGTTGAGCACCAATACTCGGGTATCCGCCGGCAGATTCTGTTCGGCCAGATGATTGAGCAGGTATTCGTCAGCCGCATCGAAAGCTTGCAGCGGTTCGTTCTGCTGTTCGGGCTGGCGGATCAGATCAAGCTGGGCGAAGGGCGTATCGAGCAAAGGCATGGGGCGGGGACTCTGGGTAATCGAGGGGTGTCCCGCGGCTCAGGGAATCGTGCGGCGGAACCGACCGAGTGGACAGCGGCGCGAAAGACCTGCGACATCACTCAGGAAGGCTGCAAATGGTACGTTTTTTTTGTTGGTAATACTCGTCTGATTTCAGGGCGGTGTTCGAGATTGATCTAGAGATATCCGGCCTTGGCGGCGGCGATGACGGCTGAAATCTTGTTGCAGGTATTGAACTTGATGATCAGGTTTTTGATGTGATAGTTCACGGTTCGTTCGGCTACATTCAGAATCTGGCCGATTTCCCAGGCGGTCTTGCCCAAGGCACACAGCCTGACGATCTCGATCTCGCGTATGGACAATCGCACGGGTGGTGGTTTGGCCGGCATTGGCGGGAGGGCAGTGACGAACAACTCACTCAAATGCTGCAAGACGTATTGCAACACTCCGTATTCGTTATACAACTCAAGGGCATAAATTTCGCAATGGGTTCTTGCCAGACTGATTGTGCAGCACAGGCCATGTTCTTCGTTGTGATACGACTGCGACCAGCCATGCCCCATTCCATGATTTTGAAGCGCGCTCCACATGAGGGGTGCCTTTGAGAACGCTTTTCTGCTCCAGAGAAATGGCAACATAGACTGATAGCAATATGCTGTTATTGGATCATCAATGCTGTAAATTTCTTCGTATTCTGCGTTCCATTCAGGCGTGAAGTTATTGATGCAAAACGGTTTAAAAGATTGAGAGGCAGGCCGCGATATTGTAATGCCACAAAACTGGAAGCCAATATTGTTGGCAAAATTTTTCAAAATCGGGAAAGCATTCTCGATTTCCTTCGCGCGCGTCAGTTGTTCAATCTGAAATTCCTTCCACCTTTCCATTTTGGCTCTTCTCCAAAAAACGCTGGGGTGCTGGTTGTTGGATCCAATTTATTCAGCACGGATTGGAGTGTAGGACGCTTCCTACGTAGCCGTTTAGTTTTTTTTGTTCTTGGGCGGGGTGTCTAATTGGAATATCTAAAAAATATCTATATGTCAGAAATCATTTAATCATCTTTGATTTTTGAGTTAATTAGATTTTTTAGAGCAGTGACACTATTGCATGCCATTACAAACTGTCAGTGTTTCAATATTGATTAATGCGTGACAATCGGGTCCTTGTTGATGGAGTGACCCAATGACAGCCAGCAGCGAAAAATACAGCCGTCAGACATTGCTCGATGTTCAACCGCTGACCCCGAACCTGTTTACCCTTCGTACCACGCGGGATGTCGGTTTCCGTTTCCGCGCCGGGCAATTCGCGCGGATCGGAGTCACTCGTGAGGACGGCAGCACGGTGTGGCGCGCCTACTCGATGGTGTCTTCGCCGTTCGACGAGTTTCTTGAATTTTTCTCCATCGTGGTACCAGGCGGCGAATTCACCAGCGAACTGAGCCGGCTGAAGGCGGGCGACAGCTTGCTGATCGAGCGCCAGGCCTTTGGATATCTGACGCTGGATCGCTTCATTGATGGCCGCGATCTCTGGTTGTTATCCACAGGAACGGGGGTGGCGCCGTTTCTGTCGATCCTTCAGGACTTTGAGGTGTGGGAGAAGTTTGAACGAATCATCCTGGTCTACAGCGTGCGAGAAGCTCGGGAGCTGGCCTATCAGCAGCTGATTGCCGAGCTGACGCAGCGCGACTATCTGACTGAATATGCGCATAAATTCCAGTTTATTCCGGTGGTCACCCGTGAACCGTATGCCGGCGCTCTCAACGGGCGCATCACCACGCTGATCGAAAATGGCGAGCTGGAGAGGATGGCAGGCGTCGAGCTGGCGCCGGCGCATTCGCGAGTCATGCTCTGCGGTAATCCACAGATGATCGATGACACCCGGGCCTTGCTCAAGCAACGCGGCATGGCCTTGAGCCTGACTCGGCGACCGGGGCAGGTAGCGGTGGAAAACTACTGGTAAGAAAACGGCGCCCTCAGGCGCCGTTTCAGTCTTCAAGGCCGGTTGTTCTGGGCCTTCAGCAGATCGCGGATCTCGCCCAGCAGTTCTTCTTCCTTGGTCGGTACCGGCGGCAAGGTAGGCGCCACGGCTTCTTCGCGCTTCAAGCGATTGATGACTTTGACGCCCATGAAAATCGCGAAGGCGACGATCACGAAATCAAGAACGCTCTGGATGAATTTACCGTAAGCCAGCACCACCGCAGGGGCACTGCCCTCGGCGGCTTTCAGCGTAATGGCCAGGTCACTGAAATCCACCCCGCCGATCAGCAGGCCGATTGGCGGCATGATTACATCGCCGACGAACGACGAAACGATCTTGCCAAAGGCTGCGCCGATGATGATACCAACGGCCATGTCGACCACATTGCCTTTGACCGCGAAGGCCTTGAACTCGCTGAGCACGCCCATAGTTATTTCCTTGTTACAGATGAGTTTGGTGTACGCAGTGTAAATCAGCATAACGCGTCCTGCGCGTAACACCTTCTTACAAAGCCCGTTTTTATCGACACATCAATTCTCGATTAGTTTGCAAAGTGCCACCAATCGCGCGCGGAATACGCTGCAAGCGGCTGATCCTGAAGAAAAAACGTTCAATCACGGCGTAGCGATCTTTCTCAGGTGTGGCGAACCGAGCTCCTGGCCTGTGTCTGGCGCACCTGGATGCGCCTCAAAAACAAAGGAATCTGAAGTTAATTCCACACTTTATTCATGGGTTTATTCCGCGTAGCGTTGGTGTATTGGTCGCCAGCTTATTGACCTTTTCCGTGAACGCTACACCGCTGCCCGTGACAACGGTCCGGCGGTCGGCGACTTCTTCTCCCATGTACCGAAACCACCCGCACATTGATCCACTTGTATTCCAACTCAGGGGCACCAGCCCGTTATCGGGAGGTGGACGGGAACAGTGTGCATGCCTACAGATTGGTCAATAACAAAGGCGATTTGCACTATTTGAAGTTTCACTGGAAAAGTTTGCAGGGCATCCGCAACAAGTTGTGCAAGTTGAGGGCCGGAATTACAGAAGTGTGACTGACAATTGGTAACAAATATTTACAAGGAAAACTTTCAAATAGAACTTGTACATTCAAGTTTTGAATTCGCAAGACTTGTCCAAGTTTGATTTCGATTCTCTTGAGTTGGTCGAGTGACGGCGAGATCTTTCAATTTCCGGCAATTGACCGGCAGCACCGCCGCGCGTCTGGCCGGCGGAGAAATCTGTCCCGGTGCGCCGCGCTGATGGGTGATGGCTGCGTTATCATCGCGGTTTTTGCCGGGGGTTCAGATGGCCAAGGCCAAGCGCATGTACGGCTGCACCGAGTGCGGCGCAACCTTTCCCAAGTGGGCCGGGCAGTGCGGCGAATGCGGCGCCTGGAATACCCTGACCGAAACCATGGTCGAGAGCGGCGGTGCCGCCGCTCCGAGCGGGCGCACCGGCTGGGCCGGGCAGCAGGCCCAGATCAAGACCCTGGCCGAAGTCAGCATCGAAGAAATTCCACGTTTTTCCACAGCCTCCGGCGAACTCGACCGAGTGCTCGGCGGTGGCCTGGTGGACGGTTCGGTGGTACTGATCGGCGGTGATCCTGGCATCGGCAAATCGACGATTCTGTTACAGACCCTGTGCAACCTCGCCAAGAACATGCCGGCGCTGTATGTCACCGGCGAAGAATCCCAACAACAGGTTGCCATGCGCGCCCGTCGCCTGGGCCTGCCCCAGGATCAATTGCGGGTCATGACCGAAACCTGCATCGAAACCATCATCGCCACCGCCCGCCAGGAAAAGCCCAAGGTGATGGTGATCGACTCGATCCAGACGATCTTCACCGAACAACTGCAATCGGCACCGGGTGGCGTGTCCCAGGTGCGCGAAAGTGCGGCACTGCTGGTGCGGTACGCCAAGCAAAGCGGTACGGCGATTTTCCTGGTCGGCCACGTGACCAAGGAAGGCGCGCTCGCAGGGCCGCGCGTTCTGGAGCATATGGTCGACACCGTGCTGTATTTCGAAGGCGAATCCGACGGTCGGTTGCGTTTGCTGCGGGCGGTGAAAAACCGTTTCGGCGCGGTCAATGAACTCGGCGTATTCGGAATGACCGACAAGGGCCTGAAAGAAGTCTCCAACCCTTCGGCGATTTTTCTCACACGTGCTCAGGAAGAAGTCCCGGGCAGCGTGGTCATGGCGACGTGGGAAGGCACCCGGCCAATGCTGGTGGAAGTCCAGGCGCTGGTGGATGACAGTCACTTGGCCAACCCGCGTCGAGTCACCCTGGGTCTGGACCAGAATCGTCTGGCGATGTTGTTGGCTGTTCTGCATCGTCATGGCGGCATTCCGACCCACGATCAGGACGTGTTCCTCAACGTGGTCGGCGGGGTGAAAGTACTGGAAACCGCCTCCGACCTGGCGTTGATGGCCGCCGTCATGTCGAGCCTGCGTAATCGTCCGCTGCCCCACGACTTGCTGGTGTTCGGTGAAGTCGGTCTGTCCGGCGAAGTGCGCCCGGTGCCGAGCGGTCAGGAGCGTCTGAAGGAGGCCGCCAAGCACGGCTTCAAGCGCGCGATCGTGCCAAAGGGCAACGCGCCGAAGGAAGCGCCGGCAGGGTTGCAGATCATAGCGGTGACGCGGCTGGAGCAGGCGCTGGACTCGTTGTTCGAGTAATCAGAGTTCCATCAACGCGCCAAGCTCCCGTTCGAGCTCGGCCTCATCCCCGAGGTTGAGTTCGATCAGGCGTCGCAGGCGCTGGATCGATTCCAGGCTGATGTGCCGGCACTGGAAACCCAGTTGGCCATGATCGTCGTGCGCCAGTTGCACATCCATCTGAATGTCGATGTCGTTGCTCAAATGAATGTCGACGTTAAAGTCCTGCGTTTCATCCCCCAGCCACGGTTCCGGTTTTTCGATCAATAGGCCCTTGAGCGACAGGTCGATCAATTTCACCGGCCAGATGTACTCGCCCTGGCTCAATTCGGTCTTGGCATCGAACGCAATACGTTTGAAGCGGCGACGCTCGCTCATGGCGCAATCCTCTTGAAAGTACGCTGACTATAGACCCGCCTCATCGAGCGCTGCCAGTACGGCGGGGCGTCAGACCAATGTCGGGGTATGGCCTTTGCCGCCAGTAGCGCTAAACTCGGGGTGGCTGTCTTTCTTGTCCACCCTGGCTGGAATAATAAAATGAAAAATAATAATAGCCTGCTACGCCACTTACCCTGGCTGCTGCTGGCAATCGTAGGAGCGTGCGCCCTGGGCGTAGTGGCATTGCGCCGAGGCGAGGCGATCAACGCCTTGTGGATTGTGGTCGCCGCCGTGGCCATCTATCTGGTTGCGTATCGTTACTACAGTCTGTTCATCGCTAACAATGTGATGCAACTCGATCCGCGTCGGGCCACCCCCGCCGTGCTCAACAATGACGGTCTGGACTACGTTCCGACCAACAAACACATTCTCTTCGGTCACCACTTTGCGGCCATCGCCGGCGCGGGGCCGCTGGTCGGCCCGGTACTGGCGGCGCAGATGGGCTATCTGCCCGGTACGCTGTGGCTGATCGCCGGCGTGGTGCTGGCGGGCGCGGTGCAGGACTTCATGGTCCTGTTCATGTCCACCCGTCGCAACGGCCGTTCCCTGGGCGACATGGTGCGTGAAGAAATGGGCCGCATCCCCGGTACCATCGCCCTGTTCGGCTGCTTCCTGATCATGATCATCATCCTCGCGGTGCTGGCGCTGATCGTGGTGAAAGCCTTGGCGGAGAGCCCGTGGGGCATCTTCACCGTAATGGCGACCATCCCGATCGCGATGTTCATGGGCATCTACATGCGATACATCCGTCCGGGCCGCATCGGCGAGATTTCGGTCATCGGCGTTTTGCTGCTGCTCGGTTCTATCTGGCTGGGCGGGCAGATCGCCGCCGATCCGGTCTGGGCCAAGGCCTTCAGCTTCACCGGCGTGCAAATCACCTGGATGCTGATCGGTTATGGCTTCGTCGCCGCCGTTCTTCCGGTGTGGCTGATCCTTGCCCCGCGTGACTACCTCTCCACCTTCCTCAAGATCGGTACCATCGTCGCCCTGGCGATCGGCATCCTGGTGACCATGCCCGAGCTGAAAATGCCGGCCCTGACCCAGTTCGTCGACGGCACCGGCCCGGTATGGAAGGGCGGTCTGTTCCCGTTCCTGTTCATCACCATCGCTTGCGGTGCGGTATCGGGTTTCCATGCACTGATCTCGTCCGGCACCACCCCGAAGCTGCTGGATAACGAAACCAACGCCCGTTACATCGGTTACGGCGGCATGCTGATGGAATCGTTCGTGGCCATCATGGCCATGGTCGCGGCCTCGGTGATCGAGCCAGGCGTTTACTTCGCCATGAACAGCCCGGCTGCCGTGGTCGGCGGTGATGTGGTGGCTGTAGCGACTGCAGTCAGCAACTGGGGCTTCGCGATTACCCCGGATGCCCTGCAAGCCGTAGCGCATGACATCGGCGAAACCACCATTCTGGCCCGTGCCGGTGGTGCGCCGACCCTGGCGGTCGGTATCGCGCAGATCCTGCACAGTGTCCTGCCGGGTGAAAACACCATGGCGTTCTGGTACCACTTCGCGATCCTGTTCGAAGCGCTGTTCATCCTGACCGCTGTCGATGCCGGTACCCGCGCCGGTCGCTTCATGCTGCAGGACCTGCTCGGTTCCTTCGTACCCGCACTGAAACGTACCGAATCCTGGACTGCCAACCTGATCGCCACCGCCGGTTGTGTGGCAATGTGGGGCTGGTTGCTGTATCAGGGCGTGATCGATCCGCTGGGTGGTATCAACACCCTGTGGCCGCTGTTCGGTATCTCCAACCAGATGCTGGCCGGTATCGCGCTGATGCTTGGCACCGTGGTTCTGATCAAGATGAAGCGCCAGCGCTACATCTGGGTCACCCTGTTGCCGGCCACCTGGCTGCTGATCTGCACCACGACGGCGGGCTTCATCAAGCTGTTCGACGCCAACCCGGCGATCGGCTTCCTGTCGCTGGCCAAGAAGTACAACGATGCGCTGGCCGCAGGCCAGGTGCTCGCACCAGCCAAGAGCGTCGAGCAGATGCAGCACGTGATCTTCAACGCCTACACCAACGCAACACTGACCGCGCTGTTCCTGTTCGTGGTATTCAGCATCCTGTTCTACGCGCTCAAGGTCGGCATCGCCGCCTGGGGCAAAAAAGAGCGTACGGACAAAGAATCGCCATTCCAGGCCCTGCCGGACGCGTAACCAGAGGATTGCAGCATGTTCAATGACCTGAGTCGCCTCGGTAAATACCTCGGTCAGGCCGCGCGCCTGATGGTCGGCATGCCCGACTACGACACCTACGTCGAGCATATGCAGACCAAACACCCGGACAAGCCGGTGATGAGCTACGAGATGTTCTTTCGTGAACGTCAGGAAGCCCGTTACGGTGGCAAGGGTGGGCCGAAGTGCTGTTGATCTGACAGCCTTCGGTTGATGTAGTCCCCAACTGTGGGAGCGGGCTTGCCCGCGAAAGCGGTGTGTCATTGAGCAATGATGTCGACTGACACGACCCCTTCGCGAGCAAGCCCGCTCCCACATTTGTTTTGTGTTGTTCATCAATTTTGTGAAGGGGATCGATGTTGTCTTCTCCAATACCTGTAACGGTGCTCAGCGGTTTCCTCGGCGCCGGCAAGACCACCTTGCTGCGCCACCTGTTGAAAGCCGAGCACGGCCTGAAAATCGCCGTGATCGAAAACGAATTCAGCGACGCCGGCATCGACGCCCAATTGCTCGGCGACGAGCCGGTGCAAGTCATGACGCTGGCCAACGGCTGCGTCTGCTGCACCATTCACACCGATCTGACCAAGGCCCTGTACCTGCTGCTCGAACGGCTGGACAGCGGCGAAATCGCTTTCGATCGCCTGGTCATTGAATGCACCGGCCTGGCTGACCCGGCGCCAGTGGCGCAGACCTTTTTCATCGACGAAGAATTGCGCGAGCGCTATTTGCTCGACGGCATCATCACTCTCGTCGACGCAGCTCATGCCGAGTTGCACCTGACCCAGACCATCGCCCAGGCGCAGATCGGTTTTGCCGACCGCTTGCTGGTGAGCAAGACCGATCTGGTGGACGAGGCAGCGTTCACTGCGCTCAGCGAACGCCTGACCCGCATCAACCGTCGTGCGCCGATTCGCGTGGTCGAACACGGCAACATCGATCTGGCTGAATTGCTCGATGTGCGCGGTTTCAATCTGAATGCCGATCTCGGCGGCGGGGTGAGTCTGCGGCCGGTGAGCAAGGCGCCGTCCATCGACCGGATTTCCAGTCTGGTGCTGCGTACCGATCAGCCGCTGGATATCGATCAGCTCAGCGAATTCATGAATGAACTGCTGGAAGAGCACGGCAAGCAATTGCTGCGCTACAAAGGCGTGTTGAACATAGCGGGCGAAGATCGTCGGCTGGTGTTTCAGGGCGTGCTGAAACTCTACGGCTTCGACTGGGACACCGAGTGGGCCGAGGGCGAGGCGCGGGAAAGCGTGATCGTGTTTATCGCCGATGATTTGCCGGAAGAGAAAATCCGGGCGGGGTTTGCCAGGGTGGCGGCGGGCTGAAGGCTGTTCGGTGCCTGTGATGCAGTCATCGCGGGCAAACCCGCTCCCACAGGTCAAGCGGCGGGCACAATGTTTTTGGTCGCCTCAAACCCTGTTGGAGCTGGCTTGCCAGCGATGGCAGTTCAACCGGCAACACAATGTTGGAGGGATGAGCCTAGTAAGGTCTGCTCAAGATGATCCAGATGTCGATTCATCAACCTGTCGGCTTTGGAAAGATCTCTGCGCTCCACCGCCTCAACCAACGCCAGATGTTCCTCCCACGCGCAACATCTGTGCGTCTGCTTACCGCATCGCGCAATCGCCAATGAGGTCAGCGGCACCAATGTGCCGAGAAAATGCGCCAGCGGTGCATTCCCGGCCATCTTCGCCAGTTGCAAATGGAACTCCCCGGACAGACGAATCGCCGCACCGCGTCGATCTTTATCCACAGCCTGGCGCTCACGCTCGATCAGGGCGCGCAGGCGTTTCAGATCTTCAGCCTGCGCATGCTGACAAGCCAATCGCACCAGCGTGTTTTCAGTCAGACGCCGGGCGTGCAGCGCCTGACGTGTCTGCTCGGCGTCCGGCGCGGCCACTCGCGGTCGATGGTTGGCCCGCAGCACGATGATCTGTTCGTGGGACAACTGGGTCAGCACCCGACGCACATCAGCGCGGCTGACACCGAACATCTGCTTCAGGCTTTCTTCGGTGAAACGGCTGGCGGTATCGAGGCGCTGTTCGAGGATCGCGTCGAGCAGGCGCGGATACAGATCGTCCACCGGCGCATGCAGGCGGGAGAAGGGCAGGGGCGCTGAGGTCGGGCGAGGGTGCGACGGCGTGGCAAGACTGTTCATGGCCGGTCTCCAGTGTGAGGCGTTTCAGTGGCTCAGGTTGTCATCCGGAATATTCAGCGCGATGCCCATCCGCTGGCCTTCACGCAGGATGTGCCGGCGCATTTCGGCACTGGCCTGTGCGCTGTTCTTGCTGCGGATCGCGCGCACCACGGCTTCGTTTTCTTCAAGGCGTTCGGCCAGGTGCTCCGGTGAGTTGCGCAGCACTTCGGCACTTTGCTTGAGGGCGTTGCTGGTCTGTTGCACCACGCTCTGGAAAATCGGGTTCGAGGTCAGGGTGAACAGTTCTTCGTGGAAGGCGATGTAGGCACTGACCCCGGCTTCGCTGTCGCCCGCTTCGAGGGCTTCGCGCATGTCCATCAGGGTCAGGCGCAATTGCCCGACTTCCTTGCTGCTGATCGACTGCGCCACCAGACCGACAATGAACGGTTCAAGGGTGTAGCGCAGTTGCAGCACGTCTTCGAGGCTGGCGCCGGCCACAGCGCTGTCGTGGCTTTGACTGTCACCGGCCTGAGCGTCCAGCACGACCACGCCTTTGCCCGGCATTGAGCGCACCAGGCCGAGGGTTTCCAGCACGATCACTGCTTCGCGCAGGCTCGGGCGGCTGATGCCCAGTTGTTCGGCCAGTTCACGCTGGCCCGGCAGCATCTCGCCGGAGCGCCACTGACCCCGGGCGAGGGCGGCCCGGAGTTTTTCGACCACTGAGTTGACGACGGTTGATGTAGTAATCACGTGTTCGCTCCATGAGCCGTGCCTGCATTGGCGCAGGCACGGCGCTCATTCAGAATTCTTTGGCCGCCGCTTGAGCGACCGTTTTTCTCGGCTGAAAGTTATAGCCCTGCTCGCCGTTGAGCACCTTGTTCGCCCGTTGCACGTCGATGTCCTTTTCCCAGCGGGCGATGGCCACGGTGGCGACGCAGTTGCCGATCAGGTTGGTCAGTGCCCGGCCGATGCCCATGAACCAGTCCACGGCGAGTACCAGCACCAGACCGACCACCGGAATTGCCGGGATGGCCGTCAGCGTGGCGGCGAGAATCACCAGCGCCGAACCGGGAATGCCGTGGGCGCCTTTGGAGGTAATCAGCGACACCAGCAAAATCGTCAGCAGGTCGGTCATGGCCAGCGGCGTGCCGGTGGCGTTGGCAATGAACACGATGGCCAGGGTCAGGTAGATCGAAAAACCGTCGAGGTTGAATGAGTAACCGGTAGGAATCACCAGCCCGACGGTCGAGCTGCCGATGCCCAGATGTTCAAGCTTGCGCATGATCTGCGGCAGCACGGCGTCGGAGGACGCGGTGCCCATGACGATCAGCAATTCTTCACGCAGGTACTTGAGCAACGGCCACATGCGCAGGCCGGAAAGACGCATCACCAGACCGAGAATCAACGCGACGAAGGCGATGCAGGTCAGGTAGAACAAACCGACCAGACTGCCCAGGTGTTGCAGCGAATCGAGGCCATATTTGCTGGTGGTGAAGGCGATGGCGCCGAACACGCCGATCGGTGCCAGACGTACGATCATGCCCATGATCCGGAAGATCACATGGCTCAGTTCGTTGATCAGCCGCGAGATCCCGGAAGCCGCTTCGCCCACCAGATTCAACGCGCTGCCGAACAGCACCGAAAAGAGCAGCACTTGCAGGATGTTGTTATCGGCGAAAGCGCCGAGCACCGAAGTCGGGATCAGGTCCATCAGGAACTGAGTGGTGGTGTGCATGTGCTGGCCGCGCTCGGCGATGTCACCCATGTCGGCGGCGGAAAGTTGCTCCAGATGGATGTTGGCGCCGCTGCCGATCCCGGTGCTGAAGGCGAACACCAGACCGATCACCAAGGCGATGGTGGTCAGCACTTCGAAGTAGATGACCGACTTGAGGCCGATGCGCCCGACCTTCTTCAGGTCGCCGGCGCCGCTGATGCCACTGACCACCACGCAGAACACGATCAGGCCGATGAGCATCTTGATCAGTTTGATGAAGCCGTCGCCGAGCGGTTTGAGCTGGGCCGAGTATTCAGGGAGGGTCAGCCCGCAGACGATGCCGAGCACCAGTCCGAGAACCACTTGGAGGAAGATTGAACGCGAGCACCATCTGAGCATGGGAGGAATCCTGGTCGGTGTCCTGGCTGCCTTGCGCGGGGCGCATCGGATTCAGGACTTAATTATTGTGGTCTTACCGGTATGTCCAGTGCGGGTGCAGTCTAGGCGCTGTTTTTTGCGGATCGCAAGTGAAAAATGACGAATTGGCATGACCGGTCTGACCAGTTCGGCGCCAGGCCCCGACCTTGAGCCATTTGGTGTGGAAAACTTTTTCGCAGACGAAAAAAAACCGGCCATCACTGGCCGGCTTTTCATGCTGCGGGTTTAACGTCGCGATTAAGCGCCGTATACCGGCAGTTTCTTGCAGATGGCTTTGACTTTCTCACGAACGGCGTCGATCACCGCTTCGTTGTTCAGGTCAGCCAGGATGTCGCAGATCCAGCCAGCCAGCTCTTTGCACTCAGCTTCCTTGAAGCCGCGAGTGGTCACAGCCGGAGTACCGAAGCGCAGGCCGGAAGTGACGAACGGGGAGCGTGGGTCGTTTGGCACGGAGTTCTTGTTCACGGTGATGAACGCTTTGCCCAGAGCGGCGTCGGCGTCTTTACCGGAGATTTCCTGCTTGATCAGCGACAGCAGGAACAGGTGGTTTTCAGTACCACCGGAAACCACGTCGAAACCGCGCTCGATGAACACGCCGGCCATGGCCTGGGCGTTTTTCACCACTTGTTGCTGGTAAGCCTTGAACTCAGGCTGCAGTGCTTCCTTGAAGCAGATCGCTTTGGCGGCGATCACGTGCTCCAGCGGGCCACCCTGGGCGCCCGGGAATACCGCGGAGTTCAGCTTCTTCTCGATGTCGGCGTTGGCCTTGGCCAGGATCAGGCCACCACGTGGACCGCGCAGGGTCTTGTGGGTGGTGGTGGTCACGACGTCAGCGAACGGAACCGGGTTCGGGTAGACGCCAGCGGCGACCAGACCGGCCACGTGAGCCATGTCGACGAACAGGTAGGCGCCAACCTTGTCGGCGATGGCGCGGAAGCGCGGGAAGTCCAGAACCTGGGAGTAGGCAGAGAAACCGGCCACGATCATTTTTGGCTTGTGTTCTACAGCCAGGCGTTCGACTTCGTCGTAGTCGATCAGGCCGTTGGCGTCGATGCCGTACTGAATGGCGTTGTACAGCTTGCCGGAGGAGGAAACGCTGGCGCCGTGGGTCAGGTGACCGCCGTGCGCCAGGCTCATGCCCAGGATGGTGTCGCCGGCCGACAGCAGGGCCAGGTAAACAGCGGCGTTGGCCTGGGAACCCGCGTGCGGCTGAACGTTGGCGTAGTCGGCGCCGAACAGTTCCTTGGCGCGGTCGATGGCCAGTTGCTCGACAACGTCGACGTACTCGCAACCACCGTAGTAGCGCTTGCCCGGGTAGCCTTCGGCGTATTTGTTGGTCAAAACCGAGCCTTGAGCTTCCATCACCGCTGGGCTGGTGTAGTTCTCCGAAGCGATCAGCTCGATGTGTTCTTCCTGGCGCCGGGCTTCTTGCTCCATGGCGGCAAAAAGATCGGCGTCGTACTTGGCAATAGTCAAATCACGGCTGAACATGGCGGTCCTCAAGGATCGGGGGCAGAAAAGGGGGGCATTCTAACCCAACGGGTTTTGGATGGCATATGAAACGACATCATGTCGCAGACAAGTGGCGTTCATGACCAGATATGTGGCGTCCGTGCCGGCCTTTTCGCTGACCAGCCGGGTCGCACAGTAACCGAGGCCGGCCCGCGATTTTGTGATCGACATCAATCCCTGTGGAAGCGAGCTTGCTCGCGAAGGTCGCGCCGCTGATCTTCAGTCGAACATGAACAGCGCATCATTGCTGAACTGCGCCTCGAACCGTCCCGCCGGCATCGGCCGTCCGAACAGATAGCCCTGAACCTCGTCGCAGCCATGCTCGCGCAGGAAGTCCAGTTGTTCATGGGTTTCCACACCCTCGGCGATCACCGCCAGATTCAGGCTGTGAGCCATGGCGATGATCGCCCGGGCAATCTGCGCGTCCTGCTCGCCGGACGGCAGTCCGTCGACGAAGGTGCGGTCGATCTTCAGCACGTCGATCGGGAATTGCTTGAGGTAGTTCAGCGACGAGTAACCGGTGCCGAAGTCGTCGACCGCGATGCTCAGGCCGAGGTTCTTCAGACCGGCAAGGATCTGCATCGCCTCGCTGACTTCGCGCATCAGGATACTTTCGGTCAGCTCCAGTTCAAGGCACGCCGGCGGCAGGCCGGTTTCCTTGAGAATCGTGGCGATCCGCGTACCGAGCTGGCCGTCGGAGAACTGCCGGGCGGAAATGTTCACCGAAACCTTCGGCACGCGCACGCGGCTCTGGTGCCAGGTCTTGAGCTGGCGGCAGGCCTCGCTGATCACCCAGTCGCCGACGTCCACCACCAGCCCGAGTTCTTCGAGCACCGGAATGAAATCTCCCGGCGGCACCAGTCCGCGACGCGGATGACGCCAGCGCAGCAGGGCTTCGGCACCGGTCAGGCGTTTGCCGTCGCCGCTGAACTGCGGCTGGTAATACAGCACGAATTCGTTTTGCTCGAGGGCGTGGCGCAGATCGCTTTCCAGTTCCAGACGCTCCAGCGCACTGGCGTTCATGTCGGCCTGATAGAACTGGAAGTTGTTCTTGCCGCGCTCCTTGGCGTGATACATCGCGGTGTCGGCGTTCTTCATGAGCTGGCTGAGTTCGTTGCCGTCCTGCGGGCTCAGGGCGATGCCGATACTGGCGGTGACGAAGAATTCGCGACCTTCGAGCACGAATGGCCGAACGAGGCTGGCGAGGATCTGCTCGGCCACGTGGATCGCACGGTTCAGCGCCATCTCGCGGCTGGAACGATGTTGCAGCAGCAGGGTGAATTCGTCGCCACCCATCCGCGCCACGGTGTCGTCATCGTCGACACAGGCCAGCAACCGTGTCGCCATGTCCTTGAGCATGCGGTCGCCGGCCGCGTGACCGAGGGAGTCGTTGATCGGTTTGAAACGGTCGAGGTCGAGGAACATCAGCACCACCCACGACTTCTGCCGTTCGGCCGATTGCAGCGCGGTGTGCAGCCGATCCTGGAACAGCGTACGGTTCGGCAGGTGGGTCAGGGCGTCGTAGTAGGCGAGGCGGTGAATCCGCTGCTCGCTGGCCTTGCGCTCGCTGATGTCGCTGAAGAAGCACACGTAACTGGCCAGGTCGCCCTCGTCGTCGAGCACGGCGGTGATGCCCACCCATGCCGGGTAATGCTCGCCGTTGCGGCGCTTGAGCCAGACTTCGCCTTCCCAGGTGCTGTGCTGATGCAACTGCTTGAGCACGTAGCGCAGGTGCGCGTCCTGCTGTTCGTCGACGGTCAGCATGTTCGGCAACTGGTCGAGCACCTCGCTCACCGCGTAACCGCTGACCCGACTGAACGCCTCGTTGGCCTGGACGATATAGCCGGCCGGGTCGGTGATCAGAATCGCCGAGGTCGAGTGCTCGAATACCGTGGCCGCCATGCGCAGGTCTTTTTCGGCGCGGCGCTGCTGGCTGATGTCGCGACCGACCCCGAGCACGCCTTCGAACGCACCGTGCTCGTCCCACACCAGCACCAGACGCAGTTCGATCGGGATCTTGCGGCCATCGGCGCGCAGGCAGTCGAACAGGAACAACTGGGTCTGCACCTGGCTACGCAAAATCACCAGTTGCTCGGGTTTGCCCAAGGCTTTGCTGACCCGATCCATCAGGAGATAGATGCCGCTCAATTGCTGCGGGTTAGCGATGGTCGATTGCCAGCCGTTCTGGAAAATCCATTCGGCGTCATAGCCCAGCACCGCCTGCACTGACGGGCTGACGTAATTCAGCGAGAGTTTGCTGTCGGTGGAGAAAATCACGTCGCTGATGCTTTCGGCGAGCATCCGGTAGCGCTGCTCGCTGTCGCGCAACGATTCGCTGGCTTCGATCTGCTCGGTGATGTCCTTGGCCACGCCGATGATCCGCGTGACCTGATCGTGCTTGTCCCGCGCCAGCGCCTGTTCGCGAATGTCGAAACGCCGCCACTTGCCGTCGCGATGACGGAAACGCAGCTGGCATTGCAACAACTGGCTGTAACCGGCGTGACGCTGCATCTGCCGCGAGCGGTGGTAATAGTCGGCGTCTTCCGGGTGCAGGAGGATTTCCCAGAAGTACTCGCCCATCTGATGCAGTTCGGTGCGGTTGTAACCGAGGGTCTGGCCGAGGTGGTGATTGCTGAAAATCATCCGCTGGCTGATCACATCCTGCACGTACAGATGATCCGGCACGGTGCGCACCACGTCCGACCAGAAACCTTCGCGCTCCAGCAGCGACAGCTCGATCAGCTTGCGGCTGGTAATGTCGTTGATGCTCAGGATCACGGCTTTGTAATCGTGCTGCTCCTCAGGCAGGCGCAGCACCAGCCACAGGTGCTGGTCGCGGCCATTGATGTCCGGCAGTTTGATTTCCAGTTCCAGCTGCTTTTGCTGCTGAAGCACGGCGTCGAGTACCTGATTGCCGATGGCGCACTGACTGTGCGGCTGGCCGTCGATCAACAGTTGCCAGGCGTGATCGCAAGAATTGACGTTGAGCAGTTGCAACGCGACCTGGTTGACCTCGGTGACCCGCAATTCGTGGAGCAATTGCTGGCGCTGCGCCGGCTGGTCGAGCCAGGCCTTGAGCTGGTCGCTGGTCTGGATCTGGGCTTTCTCGAAAACCTGCTTGAGCCCCGAAAGATCGAGCACGCACAACGCCACGCCGGTGCCTTCGAAAATATCCTGATAACGCCGACGCCCTTCATGCACCTGGCGCTGGCGGCGACGCATGTTGAGCAATGCGATAAACGGCAGCAGCGAGAGCGCCAGGCCCAGCAGGCATTTGCCGATGAACGCCGGCAGCAGTTGTTCGAGCACATGCTGGCGGTCGAACAGGCCACGCAGTTGCCAGTCGCTGCTGCTCAGCGGCACGGTCAGCACGCTGTTGGCCAGATCGTCCGGGGTCAGGGTGCTGGTCTTGGTGGACGGCAGGGCTTTGTCACGGCTGATGATCTGATGATTGACGCGGTTTTCCACCAGCCACAACGGGCGGATACCGCTGTCGCCCTGTTTGGTCAGCGCGTCGAAGAAGGTCGGCGTCAGGCGCAGCGCCCAGTAACCGCGCGTGCTGCCGCTGGCCTGATGCAGCAACAGATGCACTACCGAACCGTCGTCGGCGTTACTGAAATAATGGGCTTGAGCGCGGCTGCGGCGCACCAGATCGCTGAGGTAATCGGCGTCGTGGCTGTCTGTGGCGCTGTCGCTGAGGATTTTTCCGGACGGGGTGAGCAGCGCGAGGCTGCGCAGGTCGGGCAACGATTGCTGAAGCTTGCGCAGCAGCGCCTGCTGTTCGTCGGCCGACTGGGGCTGTTCGACGATCGGTAGCAGATTGAGGGCGATCTGCGCGTTCAACGCCATGTTCAGGCTGACCTGAGCGGCGAGGTCGGCGGTGTAGTCGATGGTGTACTGGCGCTGGTTTTTCTGGGTTTCGTGCAGTTGATCGAGCAACTGCCAGAACAGCAGCGCCAGCAGCATCAGCACCAGTGTCGCCAGCGCGCCTTTCAATGTTCCGCGCAGGGGCGAGCCGGGCGCCGGTTGGGTGCTGCTCACAGAGGCTGGCGGAGTGACGTTGGACAAGCTGTAATCCTGCGGTCTGGCTGGACTGGCGCGACGTGCACTATAAGCCGGACGCCCAAGGGGCGGCTAGCATGCCTTGAGTTGTGGCGAAGTGCCAGCCCCACTCGGCTGGACTGCCTTCTGTCATTAAGGTAGCTTTGCCGGTTACGCGGGAGCCCAGACACTGTTAAAACTACTGCGCTCGGAAATACTGCGTTGAAAACAGGCTCGGACTGCTCATTTACAACCCGTAAACTCCGCGTCCTCGCCTGTTTCCGCCTTGTCTTTCCTTCGCTCGTTACGTTTTAACAGCGTCTGGCCCAGCTCCTAGACTCAGACTTTTTCCGCGCGCACGCATTGATGGCCATCAAGTGGTCAAGTGAACGACGCGCATCGGTCTGGCCGGGCATCGCCTGCGCTCCAATCATTCATCAGTCACTGACCCAAGGTTCTCCATGGCTCAATACGTCTTCACCATGCATCGGCTGGGCAAAGTTGTTCCGCCGAAGCGGGAAATCCTGAAAAACATTTCGCTGTCTTTCTTTCCCGGCGCCAAGATCGGCGTACTCGGCCTCAACGGTTCGGGTAAATCCACGCTGCTGAAAATCATGGCCGGCGTCGACACCGAGTTCGAAGGCGAAGCGCGCCCGATGCCGGAACTGAACATCGGTTACCTGCCGCAAGAGCCGCAACTGGATCCGACCAAGACCGTACGTGAAGTGGTCGAGGAAGCGGTCAGCGTGATCAAGGATGCGCAAGCGCGTCTGGACGAGGTCTACGCTGCCTACGCCGACCCGGATGCCGACTTCGACAAGCTGGCCGCCGAACAGGCCAAGCTCGAAGCGATCCTGCAGGCCAGCGATGGTCACAACCTGGAGCGTCAACTGGAAGTCGCCGCCGATGCGCTGCGTCTGCCGGCCTGGGACGCCAGGGTCGAGCACCTGTCCGGTGGTGAAAAACGTCGTGTGGCCCTGTGCCGTCTGCTGCTGTCCGCCCCGGACATGCTGCTGCTCGACGAACCGACCAACCACCTGGATGCCGACTCCGTTGCGTGGCTCGAACACTTCCTGCACGACTTCCCGGGCACTGTGGTCGCGATCACGCACGACCGTTACTTCCTGGACAACGTCGCCGGCTGGATTCTGGAACTCGACCGCGGCGCGGGCATTCCTTACGAGGGCAACTACTCGGGTTGGCTGGAAGCCAAGTCCGAGCGTCTGGCCCAGGAATCCAAGCAGCAATCGGCTCACGAAAAAGCCATGAAGGAAGAACTGGAGTGGGTGCGCAAAGGCGCCAAGGCCCGTCAGTCCAAATCCAAGGCTCGTCTGCAACGCTTCGAAGAAATGCAGTCGCAGGAATTCCAGAAGCGTTCGGAAACCAACGAGATCTACATCCCTGCCGGTCCGCGCCTGGGTGACAAGGTCATCGAATTCAAGAACGTCACCAAGGGCTACGGCGATCGCGTGTTGATCGACAACCTGTCGTTTTCGATGCCCAAAGGCGCCATCGTTGGCGTGATCGGCGGTAACGGTGCCGGTAAGTCGACCCTGTTCCGCATGCTGATGGGCAAGGAAACGCCGGACTCCGGCAGCATCGAGATCGGCGAAACCGTACAACTGGCCTGCGTGGATCAGAGCCGCGAAGACCTGGACGGCAGCAAGACCGTGTTCCAGCAGATCTCCGACGGTTCCGACCAGATTCGCATCGGAAACTACGAGATCCCGTCGCGTACTTACGTCGGTCGCTTCAACTTCAAGGGCGGCGACCAGCAGAAGTTCGTCAAGGACCTGTCCGGTGGTGAGCGCGGTCGTCTGCACCTGGCGCTGACCCTGAAGGAGGGCGGCAACGTCCTGCTGCTCGACGAACCGTCCAACGACCTCGACGTTGAAACCCTGCGTTCCCTGGAAGAAGCCCTGCTGGACTTCCCGGGCGCCGCCATTGTGATCTCTCACGATCGGTGGTTCCTTGACCGCGTCGCGACTCACATCCTGGCGTACGAAGACGACTCGCAAGCGGTGTTCTTCGAAGGCAACTACACCGAGTACGAAGCCGATCGCAAAAAGCGCCTCGGCGAAGCAGCGGCCCAGCCACACCGGGTACGCCACAAGAAACTGGCCTGATTACAGGTTGGTTGCATGAAAAAGCGGAGCCTTCGGGCTCCGCTTTTTTTGCCTGCAATGCAGACTGTTTTATAGTGTGTGTACTATTTGTTTTCATAAGTGCGACATTTTTGTCTGTTGCTGTGTACATGTCGTTTGTTACAGTCCGGCTCAATCTCCTCCAACGACAACAAATTTGCCGAGACTTTTCCCATGATCGAATCCGTCGAATCCTTCCTCGCCCGTCTGAAAAAACGCGATCCGGATCAACCCGAATTCCACCAGGCTGTCGAAGAAGTCCTGCGCAGCCTGTGGCCGTTTCTCGAAGCCAATCCGCACTATCTGACCTCGGGGATTCTGGAACGCATCTGCGAGCCGGAGCGGGCGGTGGTATTCCGGGTGTCGTGGGTCGACGATCAGGGCAAGGTCCAGGTCAATCGCGGTTTCCGCATCCAGATGAACAGCGCCATCGGCCCGTACAAGGGCGGCTTGCGTTTCCATCCTTCAGTGAACCTGGGCGTACTGAAATTCCTCGCCTTCGAACAGACCTTCAAGAACTCCCTGACCTCGCTGCCGATGGGCGGTGGCAAGGGCGGTTCGGACTTCGATCCGAAGGGCAAGAGCGACGCCGAGGTCATGCGTTTTTGCCAGGCGTTCATGAGCGAGCTGTATCGCCACATCGGTGCCGACGTGGACGTGCCGGCCGGCGACATCGGTGTCGGTGCGCGGGAGATCGGCTTTCTGTTCGGTCAGTACAAGCGCCTGAGCAATCAGTTCACCAGCGTGCTGACCGGCAAAGGCATGACCTATGGCGGAAGCCTGATTCGCCCGGAAGCCACCGGTTTCGGTTGCGTGTACTTCGCCGAGGAAATGCTCAAGCGCCGCGAGCAGACCGTTGAAGGCAAGCGCGTGGCGATCTCCGGTTCGGGCAACGTTGCGCAGTACGCGGCTCGCAAAGTGATGGATCTGGGCGGCAAGGTGATTTCGCTGTCCGACTCCGAAGGCACGCTGTATTGCGAGGCGGGCCTGAGCGAAGAGCAATGGCTGGCGCTGCTGGAACTGAAGAACGTCAAGCGCGGGCGGATCAGCGAACTGGCTTGCGCCTTCGGCCTGGAGTTCCGTGCGCGTCAGCTGCCATGGTCGTTGCCGTGCGACATCGCGCTGCCATGCGCGACTCAGAACGAACTCGACGCCGAATCCGCCCGCACTTTGTTGCGTAACGGCTGCACCTGCGTGGCCGAGGGCGCGAACATGCCGACCACTCTTGAGGCTGTGGATATCTTTATCGAGGCCGGCATTCTGTTCGCGCCGGGCAAGGCCTCCAATGCCGGCGGCGTGGCGGTCAGTGGGCTGGAAATGTCGCAGAACGCCATGCGCCTGCTGTGGACGGGCGGCGAGGTGGACAGCAAGCTGCACGGGATCATGCAGTCGATCCACCACGCCTGCGTGCATTACGGTGAGGAAAACGGCCGGATCAACTACGTCAAAGGCGCGAACATCGCCGGCTTCGTCAAAGTCGCCGACGCGATGCTCGCCCAGGGCGTGGTTTAAGCAACGGGGTTCACGAGCGCTCGATGCGGATCACTTCAATCAGTTGATCGCCGGCCGGGCGCTGCCACAGCACTTCGTCGTTGAGCCGCGCGCCAAGCAACGCACGGCCCAGCGGTGAGGCCCAGTTGATCAGGCCGTTGGCCGCATCGGCCTGATCTTCGCCGACCAATTGCACCCGACGCTCGGTGTTATGTTCGTCGGCGTAGGTCACCCAACTGCCGATCTGCACTTTGTCGGTCGAGGTCGGAACGGGCGCGACCTGTGCGCTGGCAACCCGTTGATTGAAATAACGCAAATCCCGTTCGAGGTCGGCCAGTCGCTGCTTGTCGGCCTGTTCGCCCCTGGCGGCCTCTTCGGCGTGCAGGGTTTGCAGTTCGGCGACCTTGGCCTGCAACTGGGCAAACCCTTGCGGCGTGACGTAATTGGGCTGGGTGCTGACCTGCCGTTCGACCGGCTGATCGGCTTGCGCAGCGGCGTTCTCTTCGTTGACGAAAGCGCGACTCATGATGGGCTCCTGTTATAGCCGTTGGGCCATGGTCGCAGGCAAAAGGTTTCGCCGGATGTCTGGAAACGACCTACTGCGAACGATAAGCCCGCGCGGCACCCTGATCCTTTTCCTGCTGCCAGGCGCGCTCGCGTTCGTCCCAGTGCTCGTTGCGATACTGTTCGCGATCCTTGTTTTCCAGCATCGCCTGACACTGCCGGAAGCCGTCGCTCCAGCCTTCGGCGTATTGCTTGTCCTTGAGATAACGCGGCACGTTCTTGCGAAACTCGCCGCTGATCGAACCGGCCGCCTGACGACCGCTGATGCAACCGTCATCGAAACCGTCGGCGAACGCCGGTGGATAACCCTTGGCAATCAAATCTTCGTGGGTGCTCTGACAGCCACCCAACAACAGCAACACGCCCGCAAAAACCGCACACCGCCACATCACACTCTCCCGGGCCGGTTTTCCGGCTTATGGGGAAAGTCTAGAAGATGATTCGTCGGGCTTTGGTGAAAGGCCTGTAAGTAATTCGTTAACCAGTGGAGATCCCTGTGGGAGCGGGCTTGCCCGCGATGAGGCCATCAGACTCAACATCTCTGTTGACTGATCATTCGCTATCGCGGGCAAGCCCGCTCCCACAGGTTCAGGGAAATGTTCGGGATCAGTAGTGATACCACTTCACTTCCAGCATCACCTCGGTCTCCGGTGTGGCCAGGTGGCTGAATTCACGCTGGGCACTCAGGCGCAGGCCGAGGTTGCGCGACAACTCCCATTGCTGATTCAGACTCAGGCTACGGCGCACTTCACCATTGAGGAAGTAATCGCCTTTGGCCTCCACGCTGAGATTGCCCAGCGGGTTCTTCCACAACACGCCGGTATTGAAACCGCCTGCGGGAGAAACGAACTCGGCGAAATCATTGTTGTGTTCGACGCGCACGGTGCCGAGGGCGAACCCCAGCACATCGTCACCCAGCGCCCAGGTTCCGCCACCGCCACCGTTGACGTGGCTGACCAGGGTTTCGTCGTCATGCTTGCCCGGCACACGTTCAAGACCCCCGGTGACTTGCCACGACAGCGGCTGCAGCAGCGCGTTGCGCGGCGTCAGTGAGCGGATGGTCGCCAGATCCAGTTGCTGGAATTGCCAGTGATTGCCTTCGTACTGGCGCAGCTTCATTTGCAGGATTTCGATCTGCGCGCCGAGGGGGAAACTCTCGGCGTTGTCGTTGAGGTCGTGATAGGCCATGCGCAAGCCGTACTCGCCGAACGCGCGGTCACCGCGAGTGCCGAGACCTGCCTGCCAGGTGCGCGATTCGTGGCCGTCTTCGGGCAGGCCCGGTTGCGGAATTTGCAGCTCCGGCGCCGGGTTTTTGTTGATCGCCCGCAGCAATTCGAAACTGCGCTGCGCCCGCTGCGGATCACGTTCCTGGCCGTTGGCGCGGTAGCGTTCCAGCCGATACGCCGCGTCGATGATCAGCGCTTGGCGATCCCGGGGCAGGGCCTTGAAGGTCGGATCCTGCAATTGCTGTTGATCGGCGCTGACTTTCAGCACCCATTCCTGTTCCTCGCCGCTCAGGGGGGCGGCACGGCTGAGCAGTTCGCGCTCGCGGGACGGACGATATTCGATGTGCTCGACCAGCCCGGCTTCCTTCACCGCTTTGACGGTGTCGGTGGGGATCGCGGTCAGCGGGAATTGTTCGGTCAGGCGCAGACTCGGGCGCGCCACCTGCAACAGTTCGAGCAGGCGATACGAGCAGTTTTCATCGAAGAAGAAATAGTCGAACTGGATCTGCTTCAACTCCCACACGTGTTCGACCATCCGCGCGGTTTCGGCTTGCGTCAGATTGAGCCGGTATTCCCACAGGTCGCGGTTTTCCAGGCTGCGGTATTCCGAGAGTTTTTCCTGATAGGGCACCAGCGCGAACAGCCCCGGATAACCACCCATCAAGCCTTTCCAGGCGTAAAGAATGCTGTTGTCCGAGCCTTCGATGTAGGCGCCGAAGTTGATCGCGTAGCTGAGCAGCGAGGTCTTGTCGCTTTGCACATCGGCCTGGTCGATGCGCAGCAGGGTGTGGCCGAACATCGACGACGGGCTGTTGAGGTAGGCCGCCGGGAAAATCATCACCGCGCTGTGGGGCGAGACGTCCTTGAACCACTTCTTGAATTCGGCGCAGTCCGGCGTCGGCAGGTCGGTCAGGTTGAGCTGGTCTTTCAGCCAGCGCGTGCGCGCCGGGTAGACGCACTGGGCGTGTTGCTCACCGAGACTGGCGGGGGCGTACAGCGCTTGTACGGTGGTCGCCAGTTCATGGTCGGGGTGTTTGTTGCCATCGGGGGCGAGGAAGAATTTTTTGTCGCTGACGTAGCTGCGCCAGCCACCGAGTTTGGCGGTTTCGTAATGACCGAGGGAAATCCAGAAACGGTCGTTGGCCAGTTGCTGCAAACGTTGAGGGTCGATGTGGGGCGCGGCGGACAGCGGGGCGCAGACACACAGCGCCAGCCAGGCAAGGCGTTTGAGCATAAATGGCAACTTAAGTCGAAAGAAACAAAGACCCAAGGAGGGCGGGCCGAAAAAATAAAACCCGCTTCCCGAAGGAAGCGGGTGGGTCGAGCTTAAGCCTGAGTCGCGTACTTGGCCAGACGTGGGTCTGCCTTCAGGACGGCCAGGGTGTTGGTATGCACGTCTTCGGCGGTCACGTCAGCCTTGCTGAAGATCTGCTGGAAGTGCTCGTGAGTGACGGCGGCGAAGTGCGCACGGTCTTCCGGCGCCACGCCCAGTACCACGGCATAGGTCGTCAGCGCTTCGCCGTTGCCTTTTGCCATGTCTTCGGACAGCTCGTTCATCATGCCATTCATGGCAAACCAGGATTTGCCGCCGTAGGTCAGCGAAGCGTTGGTGGAGCAACCGTTGGTGCCGGACGTCATGCCGAAGGTGGCGTTGCCGGAGGTGCCGTTGGTGGTGGATGCCAGGAAGTGAGCCGGGGTGCCACGCTGACCTTCGAACAGCATGTTGCCCCAACCGCAATCCGGGCCCCCTGGAGCTTGCGCCATCGCGTTGATGGATACAGCGGTGAAGAGAGTACCGAGAAGAATCCGTTTCATAGCTTTGTTCTCTTTATGTGCATACCAATGGACAGGGTTCTGGCCCCCAAGCTCTGTACGAAACAGATCCAGACGAAGCCAGTGGGCCGGTATTAGTTCCAGCCGCGCAGTTTGGAGTTTAGGCACGTTCCGAGGGTTCCGTGAGTTTTTGCACAATATTTGGAATAAACCCCGGTTTGGCGGGGCCCGAGTGCAGGCAGGCCGGTTGTCTATGCTTTGTGGTGTGGCGCGCCTTGCCAGTGGGGCACGGGCAGCGCCAGAATGCCGCTATCTGCCCCGCCTGATTGTTAAGGAAGCCCGATGCCTGATCCTGTTGCTGCCAGCTTGCGTCTAGCGCCCGAAGCGCTGACCCGTCCGTTTTCCGCTGAACAGTTCAGCTTCACTACCACCAATGATCTGGAGCCCTTTCGCGGTGTGCTTGGCCAGGAACGTGCGGTCGAAGCCTTGCAGTTCGGTGTGGCGATGCCACGCCCCGGTTACAACGTATTCGTCATGGGCGAGCCCGGCACCGGCCGTTTCTCGTTCGTCAAACGCTACCTGAAAGCCGAAGGCAAACGCCTGCAGACCCCGGCGGACTGGGTCTACGTCAACAATTTCGATGAGCCGCGCGAACCTCGCGCCCTGGAATTGCCGTCCGGCAGCGCCGCTGCGTTCATCGGCGATATCAACGGCCTGATCGACAATCTGCTGGCGACCTTTCCTGCGGTTTTCGAGCACCCGTCCTACCAGCAGAAGAAGAGCGCCATCGATCGCGCCTTCAACCAGCGCTACGACAAGGCGCTGGACGTCATCGAGCGCCTGGCCCTGGAAAAAGACGTCGCCCTGTATCGCGACAGCAGCAACATCGCTTTCACCCCGATGCTCGAAGGCAAGGCGCTGGATGAAGCTGAATTCGCCCAGTTGCCGGAAGCCGAGCGCGAACGCTTTCACGATGATATTTCCAGCCTTGAAGAGCGCCTGAACGAAGAACTCGCCAGCCTGCCGCAATGGAAGCGCGAGTCGAACAACCAGCTGCGTCAGCTCAACGAAGAAACCATCACCCTGGCCTTGCAGCCCTTGCTCGCACCGCTGTCGGAGAAGTACGCGGAAAACGCTGCCGTCTGCGGTTACCTGCAAGCGATGCAGGTGTATCTGCTGAAAACCGTGGTCGAGCAACTGGTCGACGACAGCAAGACCGACGCGGTCGCGCGCAAGCTGCTGGAAGAGCAATACGCGCCGAGTCTGGTGGTCGGTCATCCGGCCAGCGGCGGTGCGCCGGTGGTGTTCGAACCGCATCCGACCTACGAAAACCTGTTCGGTCGCATCGAATACACCACCGATCAGGGCGCGCTCTACACCACCTATCGCCAGTTGCGTCCGGGTGCGTTGCACCGCGCCAATGGCGGTTTCCTGATCCTTGAAGCAGAAAAAATGCTCGGCGAGCCGTTCGTATGGGATGCGCTCAAGCGCGCCCTGCAATCGCGCAAGCTGAAGATGGAGTCGCCGCTGGGCGAAATGGGCCGTTTCGCCACCATGACGCTCAACCCGCAGCACATTCCGTTGCAGGTCAAAGTGATCATCATCGGTGCGCGCCAGCTGTATTACACGCTGCAAGACCTCGATCCGGATTTCCAGGAGATGTTCCGCGTTCTGGTGGACTTCGACGAAGACATCCCGATGGTCGACGAAAGCCTGGAGCAGTTCGCCCAGTTGCTGAAAACCCGTACTTCGGAAGAGGGCATGGCGCCGCTGACCGCCGACGCGGTGGCGCGTCTGGCGACCTACAGTGCGCGCCTGGCCGAGCATCAGGGGCGTTTGTCGGCGCGGATCGGCGATCTGTTCCAGCTGGTCAGCGAGGCGGATTTCATCCGGCATCTGGCCAACGATGAAATGACCGACGCCGGCCACATCGAGCGTGCGCTCAAGGCCAAGGCCACCCGCACCGGTCGTGTCTCGGCGCGGATTCTCGACGACATGCTGGCGGGAATCATTCTGATCGACACCGACGGCGCGGCGGTCGGCAAATGCAACGGTTTGACCGTGCTTGAAGTCGGCGACTCGGCGTTCGGTGTGCCGGCGCGGATTTCCGCCACGGTGTACCCGGGCGGCAGCGGCATCGTCGACATCGAGCGCGAGGTCAACCTCGGTCAGCCGATCCACTCCAAGGGCGTGATGATTCTCACCGGGTATCTGGGCAGCCGTTATGCACAGGAATTCCCGCTGGCGATTTCCGCGAGCATCGCGCTGGAGCAATCCTACGGCTACGTCGATGGCGACAGTGCGTCGCTGGGCGAGGCGTGCACGCTGATTTCGGCGTTGTCGAAAACCCCGCTCAAGCAGTGCTTCGCGATCACCGGGTCGATCAACCAGTTCGGTGAGGTGCAGGCGGTGGGCGGGGTCAACGAGAAGATCGAAGGCTTCTTCCGTCTCTGCGAAGCGCGCGGTTTGACGGGCGAGCAGGGTGCGATCATTCCGCAGGCCAACGTCGCCACGCTGATGCTCGACGAGAAGGTGCTGGCGGCGGTGCGTGCCGGGCAGTTCCACGTTTACGCGGTGCGTCAGGCCGATGAAGCGTTGAGCCTGCTGGTGGGCGAGCCGGCCGGTGAGCCGAACGAGGAAGGCGAATTCCCCGAAGGCAGCGTCAATGCGCGGGTGGTGGAGCGCCTGCGAGTGATTGCCGAGATGATCAGCGAAGACGATCTGAAAGAGGCCGAGAAGGAACTGGCGCAGGAGGCGCTGGCTGAAGCCAAACCGGCTTGAGTCAGGCAGCGGTCATAAAACGGGAGCCTTGTGCTCCCGTTTTTGTTTTGTCGCGAACGTCGGCAAAAGTGCCATCACTCTGGCGTCAATATTCACACAATGACCATTCGGCGCCTTCTGGTTCTGTGCGGCTTGCGCGCCGGACTTTTCTTCTATTCTCTGCTCAAGGACATCGACAGTATCACTGGATCGAAACAGCTCTTCAGCAAGGGCTGAACACCGGCTTTACCGAGGGTCGCCGCCATGTCGCGCAACCTCTGCCTCACCCGTCAATGCCTGGGTCTTGTGACCCGTATCGAATGCGCCATCAAGCCGTTGGCCGGCGATAACGGCATGTGGACGCTGCTCTTCGCCGCCGGCATGGCCGGTGAACAACCTTCCGCCATTAAGGCTCAGGGCCCGTTTCACGGGCCGATCGCCGCCGAGTCGATTCTCGACACCATCGTTGAAAGCCTGACGATGCACGGCTATGAACTGGCCAATGATCCACAGATCTGGTCGTTGCATCTGCAGGCGCAGTTGCGACAGATCAATGGTGGACGCGGACGCAGCATCGGCACTTTCGACCATTAGCGTCGATCAACGGTGCCGATCAGGGCGCTGCGCCCTGGGTCTGCGCTTTGTCGAGTTTGACCTCGAAGCCGTATTGCACGGTGGTGAGGTCGGTTCGCTGGTAGGTTTCCACGTGCGTCGGATGGCCGTAGAAATAATGCACGCCGAATAACGCCGGCCCTTCCGCGCTCGCGTCGTGACTGACCGACAGAATCTGCTTCAGGTAATGACCACTGTCGTCCTTGACGAAGAATCGCCATTCGTTGGCGGGGAATCGCTTCAAATCCACCACCAAGGCGTTGTTCCTGATTTCCAGACCTTTGGGCAGGGCCTTGGCTTCATAAGCCTTTTTGTCCACTGTGGCCAAGAACAACGGCATCGAGCCGACGGCAATCGCCGGGGTTTCCGGGAACAGATTCAGGTCGTAGGTGATGGTCGCCTGTAGCGGATCGACCTGGTATGCCTCGGGCGGCAGTTCGATGGGCTCGTCGAGTTTGCCGTTGTGTTTTTCAGTGAAAAACGTCACCGGGCTTTCGCCGGGGCTGAAGTCGTCGCCGAGCATTTCATCATTGAAGGTTTTGCGGTGGTCGAACTCGATGCGCGCGGCGCTTGGTTCTTCGACCGATTGGCGGATATGAACGCCGCTTTTCAGCTGTTCTTCTGTCAGGGATGCGCCCTTGAGCCAGTCGGGCGCCTGGTCGTCGTAGACGGTGATCGGCAGGTCTAGTGGCTGCACGGTTTTTTCCGTGGTGTGCGGATCGAACTCGCGCACGGGCAGATCCAGCGCCTTGCGGGTGACGGTCGCTTCGGAAAAATCCAGCAGGCTGACTTCAAGGGTGTCGATCGGGCCGTTGAAGTACACCTTGTTGTAGTGGCGCGGGTGCTGTTGCTCAAAGGCCCGTTGTTCATCGTCCAGTTTTTTTTCCAGCGCCTCGCTCCAGGCTTTCTGCTGTTGCAGATAAGCCAGCTGCTTTTGGTAGAACGCCACCTGTTCGGGGTTTTCGTTGATGGCGCCGGCACGCACCAGATACTGGCCCGTCGAGTCGCGGGCCTGGACGATCAACGGATTGAGCCGGGTGTTGGCGACTTCCGGGGCGAGCGGCAATTGGTTGCTGAACTCCAGTTCGGCGTAGTGCGTGTCCAGTTTCAGCAAGGTCACGCTGAGGTTGCCGTCGGAGCGGGTCTGGCCGACGTCCTTTTTATCCAGATTGAAACTGTGCAGGCGTTTCGGGGCGATGACTTCCACCTGGCCTTGCAGGCTGACCGGGCGCGGCAGATTCTTCTTGTCGACATTCAACCCTTCGATAAACGGGTAGGTAACGGTCAGGTCATCGGGGTTGGTGACGTTGGAGCTGGATGGGCTCAGCTGAATGCCAGGATCGGTTTCCGACCATTCCGGCTGATAGGCAATGACCCGTTTGTTGCTCAGGGTTACCGATTGCCATTCCACGCCATGGGGGAACAGAAAGCCGCCGGGGATGTTGAGCACGAAAGGGAACACCGGTTGCAGATCGGTGAGGTAATCGGAGCTGGAATCCTTGTGCAACACAAACAGGCCATTGATGAACGTGTCGACCAGTGCCTGGGGTGTCGGGTAGTGCCGGAGTACGCCGAGGGCGTCTTCGCCGTATTCGGTCCGGGGCGGTTTGTTGTCGAGCTTCTGTTGTGCGCGTTCGAGCAGCAACAGCGAACCGCCGAGTTCGGTCACGGCGTCCTTGAGTTTCGGATCGGTGATGGCGTCCAGCGATTGCTCGAACTGGGCGGTCTTTTCTTCAAGGCTGACGGCATGCTTTTCATCGCCGGGCGAACATCCGCCAAGCCACAGGGCGAAGCAAATTCCGGCAGTCGTTATCGGCAATCGCACATCCATTTTCCAGTCGTCCTGTCCACTGTCGCTGGGCTGTCAATGGTTTGGACACTAGCAGAAAAACTTTGACACACACACGCAGGTGGCGGATTTCCGGGCGGTTTCTGGCTGTCATGGGCGGCTGGTATACTCGCCGCCGATTTCAACCCTTCTTGTGTGAGAGTCAATGGAACGCTTTATCGAAAATGCAATGTACGCCACGCGCTGGCTGCTGGCGCCGATCTACATCGGGCTGTCCCTCGGGCTGCTGGCGCTGGCATTGAAATTCTTCCAGGAAGTGTTTCATGTCATTCCCAACGTTTTCTCCATGGCCGAGTCCGAGCTGATTCTGGTGCTGCTGTCGTTGATCGACATGGCGCTGGTCGGCGGCTTGCTGGTGATGGTGATGATTTCCGGCTACGAGAACTTCGTGTCCGAACTGAACATCGATGAAGGCAAAGAGAAGCTCAGCTGGCTGGGCACCATGGACTCCTCGTCGCTGAAGATGAAAGTGGCGGCGTCGATCGTGGCAATCTCCTCGATCCACCTGCTGCGGATCTTCATGGACGCCAAGAACGTCGATCCCGAGCACCTGATGTGGTACGTGATCATCCACATGACCTTCGTGGTCTCGGCGTTTGCCATGGGTTACCTGGACAAGCTCACCAAGCACTGATGAGCTGACGATTGCTGTAACAAAACCGCCCGTTTGTTGCGAAACAGACGGGCGGTGTCGTTTGTGGCTTGTGCTTTGTGGCGCCGAGGCATATCCCTGTAGGTCTCAAGGCTCGCCACCGCATGAGGTGCGTTCATGAACCTGCAAGAGTTGAATGCGTTTGCCGTCGCCAGAAAGGTCGACGAACTGAATCTGATCTCCATGGAAGGCGGAATCTATCTGCTCGAAGCCCGGATGCATGGCGCGGCGTACCCGCTGAGCGATGCACAGGGGAAAATGCTGACGCTGCGTTCGGTCGAGCATGCCCGGGATGTGCTGCATGACTTGCCGGTGCTGCCGTTCAACCTGGTGCACACCTCGGTGCACGATGAAATGTGCGGTCTTGGCGCCAGTGCCGAAGAAAGCCTGAAGGTGCCGCTGGCCTGGCGATCCGCGCTGTAGGCCCTGGGGCCTGATCAATGCCGGAACATCTGTGCTAGTCTGCTCGCCCTTTTGGTTCCGGGCGCGCCGGGACGCGCTGTGTACGCACGGCATGTCCTGAGGCCGTCCGCACAGCGGAGCAGTGTCATGTCCGAAGTAAATCTGTCCACCGACGAAACCCGCGTCAGCTACGGCATCGGCCGTCAACTGGGTGACCAGCTGCGCGACAACCCGCCACCGGGTGTCAGCCTGGACGCCATCCTGGCCGGTCTGACTGACGCATTCGCCGGCAAGCCAAGCCGCGTGGGTCAGGAAGAGCTGTCCGCCAGCTTCAAAGTGATCCGCGAGATCATGCAAGCCGAAGCCGCTGCCAAGGCTGAAGCCGCCGCTGGTGAAGGCCGTGCGTTCCTGGCTGAAAACGCCAAGAAAGACGGCATCACCACGCTGGCTTCCGGTCTGCAATTCGAAGTGCTGACTCAGGGCGAAGGCGCCAAGCCATCCCGTGAAGACACCGTACGTACTCACTACCACGGCACGCTGATCGACGGCACTGTATTCGACAGCTCCTACGAGCGTGGCCAGCCGGCTGAATTTCCGGTGGGTGGCGTTATCGCTGGCTGGACCGAAGCCCTGCAACTGATGAATGCCGGCAGCAAATGGCGTCTGTACGTGCCGAGCGAACTGGCTTACGGCGCTCAAGGCGTTGGCAGCATCCCGGCGCACAGCGTTCTGGTGTTCGACGTCGAGTTGCTCGACGTTCTGTAACCCCGTTACCCTGCACAAGCGTGGCTTGTGCAGGGTTTCTTCGCCGTTCTCATACTTCGATCTTGTTGTGCAGTTCACTGGTCGGGCGCAAGGCCCGGGCATAGCAGAACAGGAACAGATTGCGCACCAGCTCCTTGAGCACCAATGGCTCGCTGGAACTCAGGCCGTTGACGTCCAGATCCCCTTGATCCTGCAATTCGTGCAGGGCTTCTTCTTCCAGTACGGCGCAGACCTCACCGGTTTCCCTATGCAGGATCCTGAGGTACGGGTGCGGGCGATCCAGCCAGGCGTCGATCAAATAAGTCATGGGTCTCATCTCCATTGAAAGGTTTCAATGAGAATAATTCTTATTCGTCAAATAGCAAGTGCCTATTGGCGGTTTGTGATTTTTTGCGGGTAAAGATTGCGTAAGGTCAAAACGGCTGGCGTTTGGCTATTGCGAGGATTTGTTGGGGATCGTGGGGGGGGAGGGTGAAGCTCCATCCCACGGCGGGCGCGGGATGGAAGACAGCAAACTCAGACTTTTCTGACAAACTCGGATTTGAGTTTCATCGGGCCGATGCCGTCGATCTTGCAGTCGATGTCGTGATCGCCATCGCACAGGCGGATGTTCTTGACCTTGGTGCCGACCTTGACCACCAGGGAGGTGCCCTTGACCTTCAGGTCCTTGATCACGGTGATGGTGTCGCCGTCCTGCAGGACGTTACCGACCGAATCTTTCTTCACGGCATCATCGGACGCCACTTCGGCTTCACCGCCGGCAGACCACTCGTGGGCGCACTCCGGGCACACCAGTTGGGTGCCGTCTTCGTAGGTGTATTCGGAATTGCATTTCGGGCAGGGTGGCAACGTGCTCACTAAGGCTCCTTGGAGAGGGGATCGCTAAAAGTCGCACATTGTATAGGGTTTTAGCCGCCGATGGCAGGCAACAAAAAACCGCAGGCTCCATCGGAGGCTGCGGTTTTTTGATGACGCGATGCTGATCAGTGCGTGCGGGCGACCGCGAACTCGCTCAGTTCAACCAGTGCATCGCGGTATTCGCTGGCCGGCAGCGCGTCGAGGCACTTGATCGCCCGGGCCACGTAATCGCGGGCCAGTTGCGCGGTGTATTCCAGCGAACCGGACGCTTCCACGGCGATGCGGATGCTTTCCAGGTCTTCGATCCCACCTTTCTGGATCGCCTGGCGTACCAGTGCGGCTTGCTCTGGCGTGCCTTCGCGCATGGTGTAGATCAGCGGCAGGGTCGGTTTGCCTTCCGCCAGATCGTCACCGACGTTCTTGCCCAGGGTTTCGGCGTCGCCCTTGTAGTCGAGCAGGTCATCTACCAGCTGGAACGCCACGCCCAGGTGATCGCCGAAGGTGCGCAGGGCTTCGCTCTGCTCGGCGGTCGCGCCAGCCAGTGCCGCGGCGCTGTGTGTCGAAGCCTCGAAGAGCATCGCGGTCTTGCCGCGGATGACTTCCATGTAGGTTTCTTCGGTGGTGCTGGCATCGCGAACCTTGGACAGCTGCAGCACTTCGCCTTCGGCGATGATGCGCGTGGCCTGGGACAGGATCTTCATCACCGGCATCGAGCCCAGTTCGACCATCATTTCGAACGAGCGCGAGTACAGGAAGTCGCCGACCAGTACGCTCGGGGCGTTGCCCCACATGGCGTTGGCGGTGGAGCGGCCACGGCGCATGCCGGACATGTCGACCACGTCGTCATGCAGCAGGGTGGCGGTGTGCAGGAATTCAATGGTGGCAGCCAGCAGGCGCATGTCGTCGCCTTCGCGACCCAGGGCCTTGCCACACAGCAGCACCAATAAAGGACGCAGGCGTTTGCCGCCGGCCGACGTGATGTAATCGCCGATTTTCGATACCAGCGGCACTCGGGAAGTCAGCTGCTTCTTGATGATGCCGTCGACGGCGCTAAAATCGTCCGCCACCGCGCGGTAGAAAGCTTGGGGTTGCATCAGCGACAGGTGCTCCAGAAGGGTTGCGCGGCATGCTAGGACCCACGTCCGGGCCTGTCAAGGCGCGATGGACGGCCCCTTGCATGACTTCGAAGGCTTGCGTACAATCGCGCACCCTGAACTTCCTGGGCAGCACCTGCCTTACGCAATTGCACTTGGGCCGTTCCAGCCCCATGCAGCCATGCCAGCCAATACCTCTTCTTATAAAGAGCTGGGTGAGCAGGATTATCGGAGAAATACCATGTACGCAGTAATCGTTACCGGCGGTAAGCAATACAAGGTCGCTGAAGGTGAATACCTGAAGATCGAAAAACTGGAAGTCGCTACTGGCGAATCCGTGACTTTTGACCGCGTTCTGTTGGTCGCCAATGGCGACGACGTGAACATCGGCGCACCTGTTGTTGCTGGCGCAACCGTCAAGGCTGAAGTGATCTCCCAAGGTCGTCACGATAAAGTCCGCATCATCAAGTTCCGTCGCCGTAAGCACCACATGAAGCGTATGGGCCACCGCCAGTGGTTCACCGAGATCAAAATCACCGGTATTCAGGCTTAATACAGCCTAATTCCTCACTAGGAGAATTGAACTCATGGCACACAAAAAAGCTGGTGGTAGTACCCGTAACGGTCGCGACTCAGAAGCCAAACGCCTTGGCGTGAAGATGTATGGCGGCCAGGTCATCAAGGCCGGCAACATCATCGTGCGTCAGCGCGGCACCCAATTCCACGCTGGCTACGGCGTTGGCATGGGTAAAGATCACACCCTCTTCGCGAAAATCGAAGGCGTGATCAAGTTTGAAGTAAAAGGCGCCTTCGGTCGTCGTTACGTGAGCGTTGTCGCAGCCTAACTGCGAGAGTGCTGGAGAAGCCCTGTCTTGCGACGGGGCTTTTTCGTTTGTGGGGTGAGTCTCTTGCAAAGCTGTTTGTATGGGCTGCCGGCGTGCGATGCAGGTCGTGGTTTGGGGTCGCTGCGCTCATTTTTGCAAGAGTCTTATGTCTTGATTGTTTTTCGGCTCGTCCGTACGGCGAGAGGCGTTGGTTATGAAGTTTGTTGATGAAGTATCGATCCGCGTAAAGGCTGGCGACGGCGGCAATGGTTGCATGAGTTTCCGTCGGGAAAAATTCATTGAAAATGGTGGCCCGAACGGTGGTGACGGTGGCGACGGCGGTTCCATCTTCATGATGGCCGACGAAAACCTCAACACCTTGGTGGATTACCGTTACACCCGTCACTTCGAGGCTGAGCGCGGTTCCAACGGTGGCAGCACCGACTGCACCGGCAAGAAGGGCGAAGACCTGATCCTGCGCGTGCCGGTTGGCACCACGATCATCGACTCGGCTACCCAGGAAGTCATCGGCGACCTGACCAAATCCGGTCAGAAGCTGATGGTGGTTCAGGGTGGCTGGCACGGTCTGGGCAATACCCGTTTCAAATCCAGTACCAACCGTGCGCCGCGTCAGACGACCCCGGGCAAGCCGGGCGAGCAGCGCGACCTGAAACTGGAAATGAAAGTTCTGGCTGACGTCGGCCTGCTGGGTCTGCCGAATGCCGGTAAAAGTACCTTTATCCGTTCGGTTTCGGCTGCCAAGCCGAAAGTTGCCGATTACCCGTTCACTACGCTGGTGCCAAACCTGGGTGTGGTCAGTGTCGATCGCTGGAAAAGCTTCGTCATCGCCGACATCCCGGGTCTGATCGAAGGCGCTTCCGATGGTGCCGGCCTGGGGATCCGTTTCCTCAAGCACCTGGCGCGTACCCGTCTGTTGCTGCATCTCGTGGACATGGCGCCGCTGGATGAAAGCAGTGCGCCGGACGCTGCTGAAGTGATCGTCAACGAGCTGATCAAGTTCAGCCCGTCCCTGGCGGAGCGTGATCGCTGGCTGGTGCTGAACAAGTGCGACCAGATCCTCGAGGAGGAGCACGAAGAGCGCGTCAAGGAAATCGTTGAGCGCCTGCAATGGGAAGGTCCGGTCTACGTGATCTCGGCCATCGCCAAAGAAGGCACCGAGCGCCTGACGCGCGACATCATGCGTTACCTGGAAGATCGTGCCGATCGCCTGGCCAATGACCCGGCCTACAAGGAAGAACTGGCTGATCTCGATCAGCGCATCGAAGATGAAGCCCGTGCCCAGTTGCAGGCGCTGGATGACAAGCGTGCCCTGCGTCGCAGCGGCGTGAAGTCGGTCCATGACATCGGCGAGGATGATTGGGACGAAGAAGATGTGGATGACGAAGACGGTCCGGAAATCATTTACGTGCGTGACTGATTCGTTGCAGTAAACTTAAGCGCCGCTCAATCGAGCGGCGTTTTAGTATCCGGAAATCGATTGTTGGTCACGAAGAACCACGAATAACGTTACGGGCAGTGTCAGGTCGCGCTGCCCTCAAGCTAAGGTTGAAGATGATGCGGAGCAAGGTGACAGGTGCGCAGCGTTGGGTCGTGAAGATCGGCAGCGCTTTGCTGACGGCGGATGGCAAGGGGCTGGATCGCGCAGCAATGGGTGTCTGGGTCGAGCAGATGGTGGCTCTGCATGAGGCTGGCGTCGAACTGGTGCTGGTGTCCTCCGGGGCAGTGGCGGCGGGCATGAGTCGCCTCGGCTGGACCGCTCGACCCAGTGCGATGCACGAGCTCCAGGCTGCTGCAGCCATCGGTCAGATGGGTCTGGTGCAGGCCTGGGAGTCGAGCTTTGCCGAGCATGGTCGGCACACTGCGCAGATTCTCCTGACTCACGACGACCTGTCCGATCGCAAGCGCTACCTGAACGCCCGCAGCACCTTGCGTGCGCTGGTCGAGCTGAAAGTCATTCCGGTGATCAACGAGAACGACACCGTGGTTACCGATGAAATTCGCTTCGGTGATAACGACACGCTCGCAGCGCTGGTGGCAAACCTGGTCGAGGCTGATCTGCTGGTGATCCTGACGGATCGCGACGGCATGTTTGACGCCGATCCGCGCAATAATCCGGACGCCCAGCTGATCTACGAAGCGCGCGCCGATGATCCGACGCTGGATGCAGTGGCGGGCGGCACTGGCGGTGCGCTGGGTCGTGGCGGCATGCAGACCAAGCTGCGTGCGGCGCGGCTGGCGGCGCGTTCCGGGGCGCACACCATCATTGTTGGCGGGCGTCTGGAGCGTGTGCTTGACCGTCTGAAGGCGGGTGAGCGGATTGGTACGTTGCTGTCGCCCGAGCGCGGCATGCTCGCGGCGCGCAAGCAGTGGCTGGCCGGTCATCTGCAAACCCGCGGCACGCTGGTGTTGGATGATGGCGCGGTTTCCGCATTGTCCCAAGGCAATAAAAGTTTGCTGCCGGTCGGTGTCAAGCTGGTTCAGGGCAGCTTCCGTCGTGGCGAAATGGTGGTTTGCGTGGCGCCGGACGGGCGTGAGATTGCCCGTGGCCTGGCCAACTACAGCGCGCTGGAAGCACAAAAAATCATCGGTCAGTCGTCGGATGCGATTGTCGGTTTGCTGGGTTACATGGCTGAGCCGGAACTGGTTCACCGTGACAATCTGATTCTGGTGTAAGGAAAACGCGATGCGCATGGCAAAAGGATTGTTGGGCTTGTTGATGGCGCTGCCATTGCTGGCCTCGGCCGAGGAAATCGGTCAGGTGTCGACGGTGTTCAAATTTGTCGGCCCGAACGACCGGATCGTGGTCGAGGCATTCGATGATCCGAAGGTTGAGGGTGTGACCTGCTACCTGTCGCGCGCCAAGACAGGTGGCGTGAAGGGTGGGTTGGGTCTGGCCGAGGATCGTGCCGAGGCGTCCATTGCCTGCCGTCAGGTCGGTCCGATCAACTTCAAGGGTGAGTTGAAGGATGGTGAAGAGGTGTTCAAGGAGCGCACTTCGCTGGTGTTCAAGACCATGCAGGTGGTGCGTTTCCTCGACAAGAAGCGCAACACGCTGGTGTATCTGGTCTACAGCGATCGTCTGATCGAAGGCAGTCCGCAGAATGCGGTGACGGCGATCCCGATTCTGCCGTGGGCGGCGGCTCATTAATCGCGCGTAAACAAAGAGGAGCCGGCTGGCTCCTCTTTTTTTGCCTGTGTTTTGCTGGAGTGGGGGCAAATCGCAGGCAATAAAAAACCGACCCTGAGGTCGGTTTTTTAATGACTACGTCGCTTAGGCAGCTTCTTTCAGTGCCTTGACGTGGCCATTCAGACGGCTCTTATGACGAGCAGCCTTGTTCTTGTGGATGATGCCTTTATCGGCCATGCGGTCGATAACTGGCACAGCCAGAACGTATGCAGCTTGAGCTTTTTCAGCGTCTTTTGCGTCGATGGCTTTAACTACATTCTTGATGTAGGTACGAACCATGGAACGCAGGCTGGCGTTGTGGCTGCGACGCTTCTCAGCCTGTTTTGCACGTTTTTTGGCGGAAGGTGAGTTGGCCACCGTCGAGCTCCTCGAAAGACTTTTTAGGAAATAGCAAACAAAATAGGCCGCGAATCATGCCGATGAGTTGAAGTCTTGTCAAGGGCGCTTGAAACGTTCCGCTAAGTGGTAGGCGTGGTGCGACGGGATATTTCTTTCCGGCGTGTGACCTGTAAACTCGCGAGCTTTGGCTCTGTGCTGTTGCGGCGCGGAGTATCGCACAAGTGGGCGCGTTATTCGCCTGCTGTTTATCGACAGGCACACATTCCTTCAATGAATCTGCTCAAATCGTTGGCCGCCGTCAGCTCTATCACGATGCTTTCCCGGATTCTCGGGTTTGTTCGCGACACGCTCATCGCCCGCACGTTCGGCGCCGGAATGGCGACCGATGCCTTCTTCATCGCCTTCAAACTGCCCAATCTGCTGCGCAGGATCTTCGCCGAGGGGGCGTTTTCCCAAGCTTTTGTGCCGATCCTGGCCGAATACAAAAGCCAGAAGGGCGAAGAGGCGACCCGCACCTTTGTTGCTTACGTTTCCGGCCTGCTGACACTCGTACTGGCGCTGGTCACCGCGCTGGGCATGATTGCCGCGCCCTGGGTGATCTGGGCCACGGCGCCGGGTTTCACCGATACGCCGGAGAAATTCCAGCTGACCTCCGACCTGCTGCGAGTGACCTTCCCTTATATATTGCTGATCTCCCTGTCTTCGCTGGCGGGGGCGATCCTCAATACCTGGAACCGTTTCTCGGTGCCGGCGTTCGTGCCGACCCTGCTCAACGTCAGCATGATCGTGTTTTCGCTGTTTCTGACACCTTATTTCGATCCGCCGGTCATGGCCCTTGGCTGGGCGGTGCTGGTCGGTGGTCTGGCGCAGTTGCTCTATCAACTGCCGCATCTGAAAAAGATCGGCATGTTGGTGCTGCCGCGCCTGAACCTGCGTGATACCGGCGTCTGGCGGGTGATGAAACAGATGTTGCCGGCGATCATCGGCGTCTCGGTCAGCCAGATTTCACTGATCATCAACACCATCTTCGCCTCGTTCCTGGTAGCCGGCTCGGTATCGTGGATGTATTACGCCGACCGTTTGATGGAATTGCCGTCCGGTGTGCTCGGTGTGGCGCTGGGCACGATCCTGCTGCCGACACTGGCCAAGACCTACGCCAGCAAGGATCGCCACGAATATTCGCGGATTCTCGACTGGGGCCTGCGCCTGTGCTTCGTGCTGGTGCTGCCTTGCGCGCTGGCGCTGGGGATTCTGGCCGAGCCGTTGACCGTTTCGCTGTTCCAGTACGGCCAGTTCAGCGGGTTTGACGCGGAGATGACCCAGCGGGCGCTGATTGCCTATTCTGTCGGTCTGTTGGGGATTATCGTGATCAAAGTTCTGGCGCCGGGCTTTTATGCGCAACAGAACATCCGTACCCCGGTAAAAATCGCAATCTTCACCCTGGTCGTTACTCAACTGTTTAACCTGGTGCTGATCGGTCCGCTGGCCCATGCCGGTCTGGCACTGGCGATCAGCGCCGGTGCCTGCCTGAACGCCGGGCTGCTGTTCTATCAACTGCGCAAGCAGCAGATGTATCTACCGCAACCGGGCTGGCTGAAATTCGGTTTCAAGCTGTTGGTCGCGGTGGCAGTGATGTCGGTGGTGCTGTTGATCGGCATGCATTTCATGCCTGCGTGGGATCAGGGCCACATGCTGGAGCGCTTTCTGCGCCTGGGTGCCTTGGTGGTTGCCGGTGTGGTGGCTTATTTCGGCATGTTGCTGCTGCTCGGTTTCCGCCTGCGCGACTTCAATCGCAAGGCGTTGAGTTGAGGTTGCACCCTTGAAAGACGGGCGTGAGCCGGCAGTTTTGTCGGCTCGATCACTTTGGGTTACGGTGTTGCCTGTCGTCGGCCGTCGGGTGTGGTTATAATCGGCCACTTTATGAGCAAGAAGCGCGTTATGCAGCTGGTTCGAGGCCTCCACAATCTGCGCCCCCAGCATCGGGGCTGCGTCGCCACTATTGGCAACTTTGACGGTGTTCACCGTGGTCACCAGGCCATTCTGGCCCGACTGCGTGAGCGTGCGCTTGAGTTGGGCGTGCCCAGCTGCGTGGTGATTTTCGAGCCGCAGCCACGGGAATTCTTTGCTCCGGAGACCGCGCCGGCGCGTCTGGCCCGGTTGCGCGACAAGCTGCAATTGCTGGCCGCCGAGGGTGTCGACCGGGTCTTGTGCCTGGCTTTCAACCAGCGCTTGAGCAAACTCAGCGCCAGTGAATTCGTCGACACCATCCTCGTTGATGGTCTCGGCGTGCAGCATCTGGAAGTCGGCGACGATTTCCGCTTCGGTTGCGACCGCCTCGGCGATTTCGATTTTCTGCTGCAGGCCGGGCAGGTTCACGGTTTTACCGTGGAAGCCGCGCAAACCGTCGAGCTGGACGGGATTCGTGTCAGCAGCACCCAGGTGCGCAACGCGTTGGCCGCCGCCGATTTTGCTCTGGCCGAACGCTTGCTTGGCCGCCCGTACCGGATTGCCGGTCGCGTGCTGCATGGCCAGAAACTGGCCCGCCAGTTGGGTACGCCCACGGCGAACATTCAACTGAAACGCCGTCGCGTGCCGATCACAGGGGTTTACCTGGTCGATGTGGATATCGACGGCAAGACCTGGCCCGGCGTCGCCAATATCGGCGTACGGCCCACGGTGCAAGGTGATGGCAAGGCCCACCTTGAAGTCCATCTTTTAGATTTTGCCGGCGATCTGTATGACCGGCGTCTGACGGTGGTTTTCCACCAGAAGCTGCGTGAAGAGCAGCGTTTCGCCTCCCTGGAGGCATTGAAAACGGCGATCAGCGCGGATGTCGCCGCCGCCCGTGCACTAGCCGCACCTAGCGCCCATCGCTAATGAAGAGCCTTAAATGACCGACTATAAAGCCACGTTAAACCTTCCGGACACCGCCTTCCCAATGAAGGCCGGCCTGCCACAGCGCGAACCGCAGATCCTGCAGCGCTGGGACAGTATTGGCCTGTACGGAAAGTTGCGCGAGATTGGCAAGGATCGTCCGAAGTTCGTCCTGCACGACGGCCCTCCGTACGCCAACGGTACGATCCATATCGGTCACGCACTGAACAAGATTCTCAAGGACATGATCATCCGCTCGAAGACCCTGTCGGGCTTCGATGCGCCGTATGTCCCTGGCTGGGACTGCCATGGCCTGCCGATCGAGCACAAGGTTGAAGTGACCCACGGCAAGAACCTGGGCGCGGACAAGACCCGCGAACTGTGCCGTGCCTATGCCACCGAGCAGATCGAAGGGCAAAAGTCCGAATTCATCCGTCTCGGCGTGCTGGGCGACTTCGCCAACCCGTACAAGACCATGGACTTCAAGAACGAGGCCGGTGAAATCCGCTCCCTCGCCGAAATCGTCAAGGGCGGTTTCGTGTTCAAGGGTCTGAAGCCGGTGAACTGGTGCTTCGATTGCGGATCGGCCCTGGCCGAAGCGGAAGTCGAGTACGAGAACAAGAAATCCTCGACCATCGACGTGGCGTTCCCGATCGCTGACGAAGCCAAACTGGCCGCCGCGTTCGGTCTGCCATCGCTGAGCAAACCTGCCTCGATCGTGATCTGGACCACCACCCCGTGGACCATCCCGGCCAACCAGGCACTCAACGTCCACCCGGAATTCACCTACGCGCTGGTCGACATCGGCGACAAGCTGCTGGTGCTGGCTGAAGAGCTGGTCGAGTCCTGTCTGACCCGTTACGGCGTCGAAGGCACCATTCTGGCCACTGCGCCGGGTTCGGCGCTGGAACTGATCAACTTCCGTCACCCGTTCTACGACCGTCTGTCGCCAGTGTATCTGGCCGACTACGTGGAACTGGGCGCCGGCACCGGCGTGGTTCACTCCGCCCCGGCTTACGGTGTGGACGACTTCGTGACTTGCAAGAAATACGGCATGGTCAACGACGAAATCCTCAACCCGGTCCAGAGCAACGGCGTTTACGTGCCGTCGCTGGAGTTCTTCGGCGGTCAGTTCATCTGGAAGGCCAACCCGGCCATCGTCGACAAACTGACCGAAGTCGGTGCGCTGATGCACACCACCGTCATCGAACACAGCTACATGCACTGCTGGCGCCACAAGACCCCGCTGATCTACCGCGCCACCGCGCAGTGGTTCATCGGCATGGACAAGGAGCCGGTGTCCGGCGACACCCTGCGCCAGCGCTCGCTCAAAGCCATCGAAGACACCAAGTTCGTACCGGCCTGGGGCCAGGCGCGCCTGCACTCGATGATCGCCAACCGTCCGGACTGGTGCATCTCCCGTCAGCGTAACTGGGGCGTGCCGATCCCGTTCTTCCTGAACAAGGAAAGCGGCGAGCTGCACCCACGCACCGTCGAACTGATGGAAGAGGTCGCCAAGCGCGTTGAAGTCGAAGGCATCGAAGCCTGGTTCAAACTCGACGCTGCCGAACTGCTGGGCGATGAAGCGCCGCAGTACGACAAGATCAGCGACACCCTCGACGTCTGGTTCGACTCGGGCACCACGCACTGGCACGTCCTGCGCGGTTCACACCCGATGGGCCACGAGACCGGCCCGCGTGCCGACCTGTATCTGGAAGGTTCGGACCAGCACCGTGGCTGGTTCCACTCGTCCCTGCTGACCGGTTGCGCCATCGACAACCACGCGCCGTATCGCGAGCTGCTGACCCACGGCTTCACCGTGGACGAGTCCGGTCGCAAGATGTCCAAGTCCCTGGGCAACGTGATCGCGCCGCAGAAAGTCAACGACACCCTGGGCGCCGACATCATGCGTCTGTGGGTCGCTTCGACCGATTACTCGGGCGAAATGGCCGTGTCCGAGCAGATCCTGCAGCGCAGCGCGGACGCCTATCGTCGTATCCGTAACACCGCGCGTTTCCTGCTTTCCAACCTGACCGGTTTCAACCCGGCCACTGACCTGCTGCCGGCAGAAGACATGCTGGCACTGGATCGCTGGGCCGTGGACCGTACCCTGCTACTGCAGCGCGAGCTGCAAGAGCACTACGGCGAATACCGTTTCTGGAACGTCTACTCGAAGATCCACAACTTCTGCGTGCAGGAGCTGGGTGGTTTCTATCTGGATATCATCAAGGACCGCCAGTACACCACCGGCGCCGACAGCAAGGCCCGTCGCTCGTGCCAGACCGCGCTGTTCCACATCTCCGAAGCGCTGGTGCGCTGGATCGCGCCGATCCTGGCGTTCACCGCCGACGAGCTGTGGCAATACCTGCCGGGCGAGCGCAACGAGTCGGTGATGCTCAACACCTGGTACGAAGGCCTGACCGAGCTGCCGGAAGGCTTCGAGCTGGGTCGCGAGTACTGGGATCGCATCATGGAAGTGAAGGTGGCGGTCAACAAAGAGATGGAAATCCAGCGCGCGGCCAAGGCCGTCGGTGGCAACCTGCAAGCCGAAGTGACGCTGTTCGCCGAAGACGCGCTGACCGCCGACCTGGCCAAGCTGAGCAACGAGCTGCGCTTTGTCCTGATCACCTCGACGGCCACTGTCGCGCCGTTCGTGCAGGCTCCGGCCGATGCTGTGGCCACCGAAGTCAGCGGCCTGAAGCTGAAGATCGTCAAATCCGCCTTCCCGAAATGCGCCCGATGCTGGCACTGCCGTGAAGATGTCGGCGTGAACCCGGAGCATCCGGAAATCTGCGGCCGTTGCGTGGACAACATCGATGGCGCCGGCGAGGTTCGTCACTATGCCTAATGCCGTTGGCCGTTTCGGACGGCTGAGCTGGCTCTGGTTGAGCTTGCTGGTTCTGGTCATCGACCAGGCCAGCAAGTTTTACTTCGAAGGCAAGCTCGAGATGTTCCAGCAGATCGTGATCATCCCTGATTACTTCAGCTGGACACTGGCCTACAACACCGGCGCTGCGTTCAGCTTTCTGGCTGACAGCTCCGGCTGGCAGCGCTGGTTGTTTGCCCTGATCGCGGTGGTGGTCAGTGCGGTGCTGGTGGTCTGGCTCAAGCGCCTGGGCCGCAACGAAACCTGGCTGGCCATTGCGCTGGCGCTGGTGCTGGGCGGCGCACTGGGCAACCTGTATGACCGCATTGCCCTGGGCCATGTGATCGACTTCATTCTGGTGCATTGGCAGAACCGCTGGTACTTCCCGGCGTTCAACTTCGCCGACAGCGCGATTACCGTTGGCGCGGTGATGCTGGCACTGGACATGTTCAAAAGTAAAAAAACCGGAGAAGCCGTTCATGACTGAACAGGTATTGGCTGAGCAACGCATCGGCCAGAACACGGAAGTCACTTTGCACTTTGCATTGCGCCTGGAGAACGGCGACACGGTCGACAGCACCTTCGACAAGGCTCCGGCGACCTTCAAGGTCGGCGATGGCAACCTGCTGCCGGGCTTCGAGGCGGCGCTGTTCGGTTTCAAGGCCGGCGACAAGCGTACGCTGACCGTCGAGCCGGAAAACGCCTTCGGCCAGCCGAACCCGCAAAACGTACAGATCATCCCGCGTTCGCAGTTCGTGGACATGGAGCTGTCGCCGGGGCTGCTGGTGATCTTCAACGATGCGGCCAATACTGAGCTGCCGGGTGTGGTGAAAGAGTTCGACGACGCGCAAGTGACCGTTGACTTCAATCATCCGCTGGCTGGCAAGACGCTGACCTTTGACGTCGAGATCATCAACGTCAAAGCGCTCTGAGTCACACAGCAGAATCCCTGTGGGGCCGGCTTGCTCGCGAATGCTGACTGACATTCAACATAAACGTTGTCTGAAACACCGCTTTCGCGAGCAAATCGAATCGTCGCTACCCCATTAGCTTTTCAACGTTTTCGCTATTTCTTGCGCGCAAGACACGAGGCACAGCATGCAAATCAAACTCGCCAACCCCCGTGGCTTCTGCGCCGGCGTGGACCGGGCGATCGAAATCGTCAACCGCGCCCTTGAGGTTTTCGGGCCGCCGATCTATGTGCGTCATGAAGTGGTGCACAACAAGTTTGTGGTCGAGGACCTGCGCAGTCGTGGCGCGATCTTCGTCGAGGAACTGGATCAGGTACCGGACGACGTCATCGTGATCTTCAGTGCCCACGGCGTCTCGCAAGCCGTGCGTAGCGAAGCCGCCGGCCGTGGCCTGAAAGTGTTCGACGCCACCTGTCCGCTGGTGACCAAGGTGCACATCGAAGTCGCGAAATACAGCCGCGACGGCCGTGAATGCATCCTGATCGGCCACGCCGGTCACCCGGAAGTCGAAGGCACCATGGGCCAGTACGACGCCAGCAATGGCGGCGCGATCTACCTCGTTGAAGACGAAAAGGATGTCGCCGAATTGCAGGTGCGCAATCCCGAAAAACTCGCCTTTGTCACCCAGACCACGCTGTCCATGGATGACACCAGCCGAGTGATCGACGCATTGCGTACGCGTTTCCCTGCCATTGGCGGGCCGCGCAAGGACGATATCTGCTACGCCACTCAAAACCGTCAGGATGCAGTCAAGCAACTGGCTGACGAATGCGACGTGGTGTTGGTCGTGGGCAGCCCGAACAGCTCCAACTCCAACCGCCTGCGTGAGCTGGCCGAACGCATGGCCACTCCGGCCTATCTGATCGATGGCGCCGAAGACCTGCAAAAGAGCTGGTTCGACGGTGTCGAGCGCATCGGCATCACCGCCGGCGCCTCTGCCCCGGAAGTCCTGGTGCGTGGCGTGATCCAGCAGTTGCAGGCCTGGGGCGCCACCGGTGCCGACGAGCTGGCCGGGCGTGAGGAGAACATCACGTTCTCGATGCCTAAAGAGCTGCGCGTTCGCTCGATCTGATCGCTTTATCCTTTCGGCACAGCGCCTGTTCGGCCTTTTGGCTGGTCAGACGAACGCGACCGGTTGCCGCCAGCACCACCTGGAGCTGGCTGACCGGCTCGCGAGCCGAGCACAGGTGCAATGTCCCCGCCTGAAACTTCCGGTCCGGCACCAGTGGCTGGCCCAGGCTACTGAAACGTATGTACCGGCTCACCAGCCAGTTGCCGACAATCGGTATCTTTCCATCACTCGCCTGCTCGATCAGCAATGGATTATCGGTGTCCTCGGCTCCCTTTCCGCTGATATCCAGAATGATCCGCCAGCCCTGGCCCCAATCACCGTTGATGCCGTGAATCACCACACTCTGATTGCGCGTGATGGCCATTGTCCGGGCATTACGGATGCCGTCGAGCAAAGACTGTGCGGCCTGCTGGCGCCGGTTTGATTCGGTGAAGTCCGCCAGCGCCGGACCGACCAGCGACAGAACAATTGCGCCGATCGCCAGTCCCATAAGCAGTTCGACCAGACTGAACCCCTGTTGCGGCATGTGCGCGTCCTCCCTGGATTGTGCACAGCGACGCAATCCGTGCGCCGTTCGCGGTAAATCAACCGGCGCATGCCGGTCGAATGTTCTAGGTTTGTACAGGTATAGCCGACGGCAACGGAGGGCATCGATGGATCATCGTACAAAAGGTTTCACGCTGATCGAGCTGCTGGTGGCGCTCGCGGTGTTTGTAATCCTGATCACGATGGCGGTGCCGGCGTTCACCCGTTCGGTGCAGGGCAGCAAGGCCGACACCGAAGTCGGCGACCTGCAACGGGCCCTCAATTACGCGAGGCTCGAGGCGATCAACCGGGGTACCACCACCCGCTTGCGACCGAGTGCCGGCGGCAACGTCTGGACCGGCGAGCTGGCGGTCTACGACAGTACTGGCACTTCGGCCAATGTATTGCGGGTTGTTCCAGCGATGAGCAGCGGCGCGACTCTGACGCTACCCTCTGGAGTGACCGCGCTGGATTTCAACAATCTGGGCGGGCTGGCGGCGCCGTCCACGGCGGTGCTCATCAGTTACGTGCTGGGAACGCAAAGCAGGACGCTGAACGTGTGTCTGAACGGAAGAATTCAATTGGGTGGAAGTTGCGGATGAGGGCAGGGAGCAAGCACGCACAGGAGGGCATGACGCTGATCGAAGTGCTGGTCGCGTTGTTGATTCTGACGGTCGGTTTGCTGGGCGCGGCAGCGGTTCAGCTCAATGCGCTGAAGTATACCGACAGCTCGCGGATGACCAGCCAGGCGAGTTTCATCGCCTACGACATGATGGATCGGATCCGCGCCAACTCGGGCGCCGACTACACCGTCACACCCCCCACCACGGGCAACCTGAGTGTCGCCCGGGATCAGGATCTCTACGACTTCACCACCAACATCGTCAATTTCGGCGGCCCGACCGCCACCGGCAGCATCACCCTCAATCAACGTGTGTACACCATCACCATCACCTGGAATGACGCGCGCGCCGCCAATACTTCCAGTGCGCCCCGCAGCTTTGTCCTGACCAGTCGCGCCGCGGTAGATCCGGTGGGCGCGCCATGAAACGTCATAATCTGGGTTTCGGTCTGATCGAAATGCTGGTGGCCCTGGCGCTGGGGCTGATCGTGGTGCTCGGCGTGGTGCAGATCTTTCTGACGGCGAAAAACACCTACGTCAGCCAGAACAGCGCGGCCGCCATGCAGGAAGATGCGCGGTTCGTGCTGAGCAAGATGATTCAGGAACTGCGCATGGTGGGCATGTTCGGTTGCCTGGGCACGATTACCGATTCCAGCTCGGCGGGGGATTTCACGGCAGCCCAGATTGCGCCGATCAGCTGGGACAACGCCAATCTCAAGCTGACCCTGGTCACGGCTGATGTCGGCAGTGCAGGCGGGACGCCGACCTGGACCGTGGTGTCCGATTGCCGTAACAGCGCCACCGCTTATACCGGCGCACGGGCTGCGGCGACGGGGCAGATCGCGTTTCCGATCCGTCGGTTGATCTACAGCTTCAGCAACAACCAGATTCTTATGGGCACCGGCAGCGGCAATCCGGCCCAGCAAGTGCTGGTGAATAACGTCAGTGCGTTCACTGTGATGTTCGGTCTGGCGAGTTCCGCAACCGATGTCGCGGCATCCACCTACAGTGCCAACCCCGGTGATCCGGCGCGGATCCGCAGCGTGCGCCTGAGCCTGACCCTCACTGATCCGAACAATCGGGTCCGCAATCAAACCTTCAACGTGGTTGCCGCCTTGCGCAACCGGTTGCAGTGAGGGGCGAGCGATGAACGTTTCTCTCCATCGGCGACGGTCCCAGGACGGCATGGTGTTGCTGGTCAGCCTAGTGTTTCTGCTGCTCCTGACGGTGATCGGCCTGTCATCGATGCAGAGTGCCAACCTGCAGGAAAAAATGGCCGGCAGCGTAAGCCTGCGCAATCAATCGTTCCAGACTGCCGAGGCGGCGCTGCGCATCGGCGAAAGTGCGGTGCAACTGGACGGCTACACGCTGGCAGTGTGCGCCAGCACCACCCAATGTGCGCCACCGGCGGAATCCTCGGTGGTCAGTGCGGCGGGGCTCAACTCCACGTCGGGCGTGACCTGGATCGCCGCCGGCAGCGGGTTTTACGGAGTACAGAACATCGGCACGACCCTGACGGCGGTAAACGTGCCGAGCAATACTTCGGCGACCTTGTACCGGGTCACGGCCGTCGGCATCGCCGGCACTTCGCGCAGTGTGGTGGAGAGTGTCTATGCGAAGTACTGAGCGACGCTTCAAATGGCTGTCGCTGTTGCTCGGCATGCTGACCGGGCTTTATCTGACTGCACCGGCGTATGCCTTTACACCGTCCGATTCGCCGCTGTTGAGCGCGGCGGCTGTGCCGCCGAACGTGATGTTGATGATCGACGACTCGGGCAGCATGAACAGCATCATCTATGCGACGGGTTTTGATCCGACCGTGGATCGCACGGCAGCCCGGCAGTGCAACGCGGTCATCGGCCTGTGCCTGAGCTCAACTGCCATCACCGGCGATACGATCTTCCTGTCGAGCCTGCCGACCTCCGGCTGCTCCGGCGGCGCCTATGCCTTCTACAACAACAGCCTGACGCCACTCTGCCTGAAATTGCCGGATCCGGTAGGCAGCGGCAACACCCGCTATTCGGCCGATTACATTTCCTATGTGGTCGGGCTGGCGAACAGCAACGGCACGCGCGACTTCACCACCGGGGCGATTCCCAACGATTACCGGATCAACGTGGCGCGCAACGTTTCCACTGCACTGGTCACCAGCAACCGCAACCTGCGCATGGGGCTGGCGACCTTCAACCCGGCCACCAGCAACAACCCCGGCAATGGTGGTTTCATTGCGCGCTCCATCAGCGACCTGTCACCGGTCAGCGGCAGCGTGACCCAGGCTCAGGCTGACACCAACTACAACGCACTGATTTCCTCGATCAACGGCCTGAACGCGGTGGCCAACACGCCTCTGGCCGAGACCTATTACGAAATCACCCGCTACATGCGCGGGATGGCGCCGTACTACAACAGCACGCCGAGCACTTACACCAGCCCGATCCAGTACCGCTGCCAGAAAAACTACGGGGTGGTTATCACCGACGGCCTGCCGACTTACGACCGCACCTTTCCGAGCAACGACCCGCTCGGCGGCAGTCGCCTGCCGAACTGGGACGGCATCAACAATGACGGGAACAATCTGAACGGGGACGGGGAGGGCGATACGCTGTATCTGGACGATATCGCCAAGTTCGCCTTCGACATCGATATGCGTTTCTCCGGAACCGACGCGGCGGGCAAGAGCTGGAATGCGGTGGATTTTCCCCGGCAGTACATGAATACCTACACCGTGGGTTTTACCGCTTCCAACGACATGCTCTCGGACGCCGCCGATTACGGACAGGGCCGCTACTACCAGGCGACCGACAGCGCCGGTTTGAATGCCGCATTGTCTTCGGCGTTGAGTGATATCACCTCCAAGGCGGGTTCCGGTGGTGCGGGTGTGACCAGCGGCACCACGCTGACCAGTAGCAGCAGTTTTTACCAGACCACCTATGACCCGAAGGATTGGCGCGGCACGATCAAGTCGTTTGGCTTTACCTCCGCCGGGGCGGTCAATACCTCGGCCGTGCAGTGGACCACCGATACCGCCATCGTGCCTGGCGCCACCGCGCCGACCTACCAGTCGTGGAATTCCCTGAGCAACACGGCGATAACGCTGGCCTATGGCAACTTCTCCCCGGCCCAGCAGACTGTTCTCAGTCAGGGTTTGCCCACCGGCATCAGCGGTATCGACCTGGTCGAATGGAGCAAGGGCACCAACAAGACCGGGCTCAAAGTGCGCAGTGTGTTGCTTGGGGACATCATCAACTCGCCACTTGTACTGGCTTCGCCCACGGAAAAAACCGCTTCCGATCTGGCCGGCGACACCACCTACAGCACCTATCTGACCACCAAGGCTGCGAACATGAACGCCAGCCTGGTGGTGAACGCCAACGACGGTTTTGTCAGCGTCATCAACTCGGCCAACGGTACCCGGCGCTATGCCTACATGCCGTCCAGCGTATTGCCCTCGTTGCGTCTGATTGCCGATCCGAACTACGTCAACGGCGTCAGCCACAAGTTTCTGGTGGATGGTCAGCTCGGTGTATTCGATGCCCAATTCGGCACGGTCTGGAAAACCCTGGCCATAGGCGGTACGGGTGCCGGTGGCAAGACTTTCTACGGGCTTCAGCTGTTCGACGCCTCGGCGGGCAACGTGATCCGCGCCTTGTGGGAGGTCAGCGCGCCGGCAGCCGCCAGCACTTCCAACGCTTTCAATGATCTGGGTTACGCCTATGCCCGTCCGGAAGTGGCACGCTTGGCCGATGGTCGCTGGGCGGCGTTCATTGCCAACGGTTACGGCAGCAACTCCGGGGTGGCGGCGCTGTATGTGCTGGATGTTCGCGATGGTTCGCTGATCAGGAAGATCGTGATCGACAGCAGCGAAACCACCAACGGCTTGTCGTCGGTGAAGCTCAAGGTCAACTCGCAGAATGTGGTGCAGGCTGCTTATGGTGGCGACTTGAAGGGGCGCTTGTGGAAGTTTGATCTGAGCGCCACGTCGAGTGACAGCTGGGGTGTTGCGTTTGCCGGCAAGCCGTTGTTCACCACGGCGGGTGGGGCGACACAGCCGATTACGGCGCAACCTTTGTTGGCGGACAATTCGCTCGGCGGCAAACAGATTTTCGTCGGCACCGGTAAATTCAACGAAACCGCCGACAAGACCAACAAGGATTTGCAGGCGTTCTATTCGGTGTGGGATGCCGATGGCGGATCGGGCCAGATCACGGTCAGCAGTTTGCAGGCTCAGGCGATTACCGGCGTGTTCTCCGGCAGTTCCGGGCAGTTTGTCACTACCAGCCAGAACGACACGACTTATCCGGCGGAGAAGGGCTGGTACCTGCCACTGGTGTACAACAACGCATTGACCGGCGAACGGGTGATCAATCAGGCCAGTCTGGTGCTTGGGCGTATTGTGTTCACCACGGCCAGTGTCGATACCACTGACCCGTGTTCCAGTTTCGGTACCGGCAAACTGATCGAACTCGATGCGTTCAGCGGTAAGATGCTCAACTACGCCGTGCTCGACACCAACGCCGATGGCGTGGTCGACAGCAACGACACGATCTCCAGTGGCGTGGTGTTCACCGGCGGTATCCCGACCCTGAACGCCATCGTCAACGGTGCAACACGCAAGATCGAGACCGACTCCAGTGGCGGCATCACCACCCTGGTGGAAAAGGGCGGCGGCGGCAGCCGTCGCATAATGTGGCGACAAATACAGTAAGTGAGAGTTCGAGGCATGCGCAGATCCAACCGAGGTTTCACCCTGATCGAAATCATGATCGTGATTGCGATCATCGGTATCGTCATCACCATCGGCTATCCGAGCCTCACCGAATATGTGAAGAAGGGCCGCCGCGCCGACGTGGTCAGCAACTTGTCGGAACAGGCACAGATCCTTGAGCGCTTCTATTCGAAGAACAACGTCTACACCGGTGTCACCGGGTTGAGCACCGGCAACGATTTCTACACCATCACGCCGACGATCACCGATCAGACCTTCCTGCTGACGGCGACCCGCAAGACCGGCACGGCGATGGCCACTGACAAGTGCGGGGATTTCACCCTCACCAACACCGGTGTCAGAAGCATGAACAACGCGACCACCGGGCTGACCACCAAGGATTGCTGGGGCCGCTGAGCCGCATTATTTCGGGCGCCTTTTGCGCCCACTGTCTTTTTTACGGTTGGATCAAACATGACCAGGCAACAGCAAGTGGTGATTGTCGGTGGCGGGGTGATTGGCCTGCTCACTGCGTACAACCTCGCCTCCGAGGTCGGCAGCGTGGTGCTGCTGGATCGTTCGAACGTCGGCCAGGAATCGTCCTGGGCCGGCGGCGGTATCGTGTCTCCGCTGTACCCGTGGCGCTACAGCCCGGCCGTCACCGCACTGGCGCACTGGTCGCAGGATTTTTATCCACAGCTGGGCGAGCGCCTTTTTGCTGATACCGGGGTCGATCCCGAAGTGCACACCACCGGCCTGTACTGGCTGGATCTGGATGACGAAGCCGAAGCGTTGGCGTGGGCTGCGCGGGAAAACCGCCCGTTGCGGGCTGTGGATATCTCGGCGGCGCATGATGCGGTGCCGGTGCTCGGTGGTGGTTTTTCCCGGGCGATCTATATGGCCGATGTGGCCAACGTGCGCAATCCACGACTGGTGAAGTCTTTGAAAGCGGCGTTGCAGGCGCTGCCGAATGTAACGATTCACGAGCAGTGCGAAGTCAGCGGGTTTGTCCGTGAAGGCGAGCGGGTGGTGGGCGTGCAGACTTCCACCGGTGTGATCGCTGGCGATCAGATCGTGTTGACGGCGGGCGCGTGGAGCGGCGAATTGCTCAAGACTCTGAATCTTTCGCTGCCAGTGGAGCCGGTCAAGGGCCAGATGATTCTCTACAAGTGTGCGGCGGATTTCCTGCCGAGCATGGTGCTGGCCAAGGGGCGCTACGCGATTCCGCGCCGTGACGGACACATTCTGATCGGCAGCACGCTGGAGCACGAAGGCTTCGACAAGACCCCGACTGACAACGCGCTGGAAAGCCTAAAGGCATCGGCAGTCGAGTTGTTGCCGGCGCTGGTGGAGGCTGAAGTGGTGGGGCATTGGGCCGGGCTGCGACCGGGTTCACCCGAAGGGATTCCATACATTGGCCGGGTTCCGGGGTTTGACGGTCTGTGGCTGAACTGCGGGCATTACCGCAATGGGCTGGTGCTGGCGCCGGCGTCCTGTCAGTTGTTTGCCGACGTAATGCTGGGCCGTGCGCCGATCATTGATCCAGCGCCGTATGCACCGGCCGGACGGATCTAGTCGGTTTTTCTTCCGGCGACTGATAATCGCCTTCGCGGGCAAACCCGCTCCCACACCTGTGGGAGCGGGCTTCAGTCCAGGCCCAGCTTCTTGAGCCTGTAGCGCATCGACCGAAACGACAGACTCAACCGCTGCGCCGCCGCCGTGCGATTCCAGCGGGTTTCCTCCAGCGCCTGCAAAATCAGTTTGCGCTCTACGCTCTCAAGATAGTCTTCGAGGTTGTCGATCTGGGTGAGATCGGCAATACCGCCTTCGGCGGTGCCGTTGCCTTCGATCAGACGTAGATCTTCGGCCTCGATCATGCGGTTTTCACACAGGGTGTGCGCCCGCTCAAGCACGTTCTCCAGTTCCCTCACGTTGCCAGGGAAACGGTAGTTTTTCAGCGCTTCAAGGGCATGAGGATGGAGCCGTGCCGCCGGTTGCCCGGTGCCACTGGCCAGGCGCTTGAGCATATGGCCGGCCAGCGCTTCGATGTCCTCGCGACGCTCGCGCAGAGACGGTACACGCAACTCGATCACGTTCAGCCGGTAATACAGGTCCTGACGAAAACGCTCGGCAGCCACTTCCGCGTCGAGGTCCTTGTGCGTCGCACAGAGGATGCGCACATCGACCACGGTTTCCTGCTGGCCGCCGACGCTGCGCACGGCTTTTTCCTGGATCGCCCGCAGCAGCTTGACCTGCATCGGCAGCGGCAGATCCGCCACTTCATCGAGAAACAGCGTGCCGCCATGGGCCGCCTGGAACAGCCCCGGTTTATCCTCCACTGCGCCGCTGAAACTGCCTTTGCGATGGCCGAAAAATTCGCTTTCCATCAACTCTGAAGGAATCGCCCCACAGTTCACCGGCACAAACGGCTGGCTGGCGCGCGGGCCCTGTTCATGAATCAGACGGGCCACCAGCTCCTTGCCGCTGCCGGACTCGCCGCTGATATAGACCGGTGCCTGGCTGCGGGCCAGTTTGTCGATCTGTTTGCGCAAGTTGCGCATCGGCGGTGAGTCGCCAAGCAACCGCCGGTCGATCGAAGTGCAGACATTGCCCGGCGCCGGCATGCGCAACGCCGAGCCGACCAGCTCGCGCAGGCGCGTCAGGTCCACCGGTTTGGTCAGGAAGTCGAAGGCCCCGGCCTTCAGAGCGTTGATCGCCGTTTCCAGGCTGCCGTAGGCGGTGATCATCGCGACCGGCAGTTGTGGATAACGTTGCTGAATGTGCTGCACCAGCTCCAGGCCGGTGCCGTCGGGCAGGCGCATGTCGGTCAGGCACAGAGCGAAGGTTTCGCGATGCAGCAGCGCCTGAGCTTCTGCGAGATTGCGTGCGCTGAAGGTGTCGAGTTTCATCCGTCCCAGGGTGATTTCCAGGAGTTCGCGGATATCCGGCTCGTCGTCGACGATGAGGATTTTTTGCCGTGGGCTCGTGTTCAACTTTGTTTCCGTCCGTGAGCAAAGGTGATGCGAAAGCAGCCGCCGCCTTGGCGTGATTTGAAGTCTAGGCGCGCTTGATTGCTTTCGCACAGCTCACGGGACAGATAAAGCCCAAGGCCGGTGCCCTGGCTGCTGGTGGTAAAAAACGGTTCGAACAGGTGAGCCTGCTGATCCAGCGGCACGCCAGGGCCATTGTCCTGCACCTCGAGCACGGCCAGCGTGCTTTCGGGGTCGATCAGCAGCGTCAGCCAGACCTCGGCCGGATCGTGCAAAAGGGCGCTATGGCGCCAGCCGTTGCGTAACAGATTGTCGAGAATCTGTGTGAGCTGGCCAGGATCCATCAGCGTGCGAAAGTCCCCCGGACCGATGTGCAGGTGAATGTGCTGGCGCTCGCCGGCCTGTTCGCGGCTCTCGTTGACGAACTGCTCCAGCCACGGCTTGAGATCCAGCCGTTGCGGTGCGCTCTGCTGGCGGCGGGACAGTTGCAGGACGTTTTCGATGACTCGGTTCATGCGTTGGGAGTGGTCTTGAATGATCTGCGTCAGACGCCGATCCGCGCCGTCGAGTTCCTCGGACTCCCGCAACAGCTGCGCGGCATGACTGATGGCCCCCAGCGGATTGCGGATTTCATGGGCGATACCGGCGGTCAGCCGGCCCAGCGCGGCGAGTTTCAATTGCTGGGCCTGCTGGGCGATCTGTGCGAGGTCTTCGAGAAATACCAGGGTCTGGCGGTTCGGACTCTGTTCCAGGGCAATGAAGCTCGGTTGCAGCTCCACACCGTTGCCGCCGATCTTCAGGCTTTGCGGGCGCAGCGTCGGGTTGTTCAGCCACAGTTGCAGGCGCTCGACCAATGCGCTCGAGTGCTCGTCGATCAACTCGCCTTCAAGGTGTGTCTGGCCCAGCAGGGTCTTGGCGCTGTGGTTGGCCAGTTGCACCCGGCGCTGTTCGTCGAGCACCAGAATGCCGGTGCGCATGCGTTGCAGGATCAGCGCGTTGAGGGTTTCGAGCCCAACGACTTCGCTGGCGCGCTGCTCGGCCAGGTTCTCGCTGACCTCCAGACGGCGCATCAATCCTTGCACCAGCAATGACGCTGCGAAGCACAGGGCGCCGAGTGTGCCGGCCTGGAGATAATCGTTGGCGCTCAGGGGATGGCTGAAACTCAGCAGAAAGCTGAGCCCGACGATGCCGAGGGTGGCGATGGCGGCGATCAGCAAACCGATACGTCGTCGCAGCAAGGTGTTGCTGATGGCCACCGAGACGATCAGCAGGTTGCCGATCGCGCTGGCCACGCCGCCGGCCGCATAGAACACGCCACACAGCAGCAGGATGTCGACCAGTGCCAGGCCGAACAACTGGGCGGGGCGGCGGATGTTCTCGAGGAACACCACCAGCAGGATGTTCAGCACCAGGTACAACCAGCTGCCATTGCGCAGCCACTCGTCGTTGGTCGAGTTCAGCAGGCGGTTGTCCATGTTGCTGGAGATCAGCAACACCAGGGTGATGCCGACACTCAAACGGTACAGATGATAGAGGCGCAGCAGTCGCTGGGCCTGTTTGCTGTCGGCGTTGTCGGCCTCAGCGCTCACTGGAGCCTGGGCCTTGCTCAAGGTGAGCCTGGCTGCAATACCACTGTTGTTGAAGATTCAGCGCGCGGTCGCGGGGCAGGTGCACGCCGCAATGGGCGCAACGCACCATCGGCGCGGCATCCTGTTCGCGAGGTGATCGGGCGGACGAGGCGGGGGAATTGAATTTGCGCCACAACCAGACAGCGGCGGCGATCAAGGCAATCCAGAACAGTAAACGAAGCATGATGGGCGGCTTTTCGGCTAATGATTCGGCAGTTTAGCCAAGGACCCGACGAGCGCACAGCCCAATCACACGCCGCAATAAAAAGGGAGATCCGAAGATCTCCCTTTTTGGCATCACCGACGTGATCAGTCGAACAGACCGAAGGTCAGGTAGCTGAAGATGGAACGATCGCTGTCGCTCGACTCCGGTTCCGGCTCTTCGATCACGTCGCCGTTTTCGTCTTTCGGCTTGAGCTCGTTCGGGATCGCGTCTTTCGCATCCTGGAACTGTTTCTGCACGTCCTGGTTGGCGCGGGTTTCTCCCGGCGGCAGCGGCGGACGGGATTCGATCAGGCCCAGCGTGGCCTTGCTCAGGAACGAGCGGTTGTCTGCTTCGGCAACGCGAGGTACGAACTGGCCGTCCTGCAGGCTCGGATGGTTCGGGTAGTTGAGCTTCAGGGTTTCCAGGCTGGTGGCCGCCAGTTCGTCCAGATGCAGACGCTGATAGGCTTCGGTCATCACCGCCAGGCCGTCACCGACCGATGGGGTTTCCTGGAAGTTTTCCACTACATAACGACCACGGTTGGCAGCGGCGACATAAGCCTGACGGGTCAGGTAGTAGTCGGCCACATGGATTTCGTAGGCGGCCAGCAGGTTGCGCAGGTAGATCATGCGCTGCTTGGCGTCCGGCGCGTAGCGGCTGTTCGGGTAGCGGCTGGTCAGCTGGGCGAACTCGTTGTAGGAGTCACGAGCGGCACCCGGGTCACGCTTGGTCATGTCCAGCGGCAGGAAGCGCGCCAGCAGGCCGACGTCCTGGTCGAACGAAGTCAGGCCCTTCAGGTAGTAGGCGTAATCCACGTTCGGGTGCTGCGGATGCAGACGAATGAAACGCTCGGCAGCGGACTTTGCAGCTTCCGGCTCGGCGTTCTTGTAGTTGGCGTAGATCAGCTCCAACTGCGCCTGATCGGCATAGCGACCGAACGGATAACGCGACTCCAGGGCCTTCAGCTTGGCTGTGGCGCTGGTGTAGCTGTTGTTATCCAGGTCCTGTTGAGCCTGCTGGTACAGCTCGGCTTCACTCAGGTTTTCGTCTACGACTTCCTTCGATGAGCAAGCAGCGGTCAATGCGAGGATGGCGATCAGCAGCAGGTGTTTCACTTGCATGGCGGCTTGCGTCCCTATGACGGCCGCTGTCTTGGGCGGGGCCGTCCTGTTATGATGAGCGCCCCGTTGAAAAGCCCCGGGGCAAAAGACGCCGTATTTAACCACAAGCGCGCAGCCGAAACCAAAGGCTGTAGCCGACGCCCAGTCCGAGCATGTCCGATAAAATTGAACTTCGCGCAGAGGTGCCGTCCGAATTGGGCGGCCAACGCCTCGATCAAGTCGCCGCCCAACTCTTCGCCGAGCACTCGCGCTCGCGCCTTTCCGCCTGGATCAAAGAAGGTCGCCTGACTGTGGACGGGGCGGTCATCCGCCCGCGCGACATCGTTCATGGCGGTGCCATCCTTGAGCTGACTGCCGAGCAGGAGGCCCAGGGTGAATGGGTCGCTCAGGACATCGAACTCGACATCGTCTATGAAGACGACGACATTCTGGTGATCAACAAGCCTGCCGGCCTGGTGGTGCACCCTGCCGCCGGTCACGCTGATGGCACCTTGCTCAACGCCTTGCTGCACCACGTGCCGGACATCATCAATGTCCCGCGCGCCGGTATCGTGCATCGTCTGGACAAGGACACCACCGGTCTGATGGTGGTGGCCAAGACCATTCAGGCGCAGACCAAACTGGTCGCCCAGCTGCAAAGCCGCAGCGTCAGCCGGATCTACGAGTGCATCGTGATCGGCGTGGTCACCGCCGGCGGCAAGATCAATGCCCCGATCGGCCGTCACGGCCAGCAGCGTCAGCGCATGGCGGTGATGGAAGGCGGCAAGCCTGCCGTCAGCCACTACCGCGTGCTGGAGCGCTTCCGTTCCCACACTCATGTACGGGTGAAGCTGGAAACCGGTCGTACTCACCAGATTCGCGTACATATGGCACACATCAACTTCCCGTTGGTCGGTGACCCGGCGTACGGCGGTCGTTTCCGCATTCCGCCGGCTGCGAGCCAGACCATGGTCGAATCCCTAAAGCACTTCCCGCGTCAGGCCCTGCACGCGCGGTTCCTCGAGCTGGATCACCCGACCACCGGCGAACGCATGAGCTGGGAATCGCCGCTTCCGGAAGATCTGGTGTGGTTGCTGACCCTGCTCAAGCAGGATCGCGAGGCATTCGTCGGATGAACTGGCTGACGCCGGACTGGCCCGCGCCGGCCAGCGTCAAGGCCTGTGTCACCACCCGCGAGGGCGGCGTCAGCGAGGCGCCGTTCGACAGCCTCAACTTGGGCGATCACGTCGATGACCGCCCGGAGGCCGTCGCCGAAAACCGTCGGCGCCTGACCGAACACTTCTCCATAAAACCTGCCTGGTTGCAGCAAGTGCACGGGATTGTCGTGGCGCATGCGGACCCGTCCGTGGTGGCCACGGCGGATGCCAGCTGGACCGCAACACCCGGCATCGCTTGTGCAGCGATGACTGCCGATTGCCTGCCGGCGCTTTTCTGCAATCGTGCCGGTACTCGCGTGGCGGCGGCGCACGCGGGCTGGCGTGGTTTGGCGGCTGGCGTGCTGGAAGCCACACTGGACAGTCTGGATGTTGCCGCTGAGGACATTCTGGTCTGGCTCGGCCCGGCCATCGGCCCGCAAGCCTTCGAAGTCGGCCCGGAAGTCCGGGAAGTCTTCATCAATCAATTGCCTGAAGCCGAGACAGCCTTTGTCCCGAGCCACAACGCCGGCAAGTTCATGGCTGACATCTATAAGCTGGCGCGGCTGCGTCTGGCGGTTCGCGGTGTCACTGCTGTTTATGGCGGCGGTTTCTGTACCGTGACCGATCCGCGCTTCTTCTCTTATCGCCGTGCATCGCGCACTGGTCGCTTCGCCTCCCTCGTTTGGCTCGAGTCGCCCGACGCCCGCTAAGCTTGTCTGATCTGCATCAACTCCCTGGCGCTTGAATCTTCCAGAATCGACCGCATCTATAGCGGTATCTGGCAGGTTTCTTTATTCAGGATGGTTTTTTAGGTCCGGCCTGCTCAAAAGGAAGGTGACCCATGCGTATAGACCGTTTAACCAGCAAGTTACAGTTGGCGTTGTCCGATGCCCAATCCCTGGCTGTCGGCCACGATCATCCGGCCATTGAGCCGACACATTTGATGCAAGCGATGCTGGAACAGCAGGGTGGTTCGATCAAACCCCTGTTGATGCAGGTGGGCTTCGACGTCAACAGCTTGCGTAAAGAGCTGACCAAAGAGCTCGATCAATTACCGAAAATCCAGAATCCGACCGGCGACGTCAACATGTCGCAGGACTTGGCGCGCCTGCTCAACCAGGCCGATCGCCTGGCTCAGCAGAAGGGCGACCAGTTCATTTCCAGCGAGCTGGTGCTGCTCGCCGCGATGGACGAGAACAGCAAGCTCGGCAAGTTGCTGCTCGGCCAGGGCGTGAGCAAAAAAGCGCTGGAGAATGCAATCAACAACCTGCGCGGTGGCGAGGCGGTCAATGACGCCAACCACGAAGAGTCGCGTCAGGCGCTGGACAAGTACACCGTCGACCTGACCAAGCGCGCCGAGGAAGGCAAGCTTGACCCGGTGATCGGCCGTGACGACGAGATCCGCCGCACCATTCAGGTTCTGCAACGCCGCACCAAGAACAACCCGGTGCTGATCGGCGAACCTGGCGTGGGTAAAACCGCGATTGCCGAAGGTCTGGCCCAGCGCATCATCAACGGCGAAGTGCCGGATGGTCTGCGCGGCAAGCGTCTGCTGTCCCTGGATATGGGGGCGCTGATTGCCGGTGCCAAGTATCGCGGCGAGTTTGAAGAACGCCTGAAAGCGCTGCTCAACGAGCTGTCGAAGCAGGAAGGGCAGATCATTCTGTTCATCGACGAACTGCACACCATGGTCGGCGCCGGCAAGGGCGAAGGCTCGATGGATGCCGGCAATATGCTCAAACCGGCCCTGGCCCGTGGCGAGCTGCATTGCGTCGGCGCGACCACGCTCAACGAGTACCGCCAATATATAGAGAAGGACGCAGCCCTCGAACGACGCTTCCAGAAAGTGCTGGTGGACGAGCCGAGCGAAGAAGACACCATCGCGATCCTGCGTGGCCTCAAGGAGCGTTACGAGGTTCACCACAAAGTGGCGATCACCGACGGTGCGATCATTGCTGCAGCCAGGCTCAGCCATCGCTACATCACGGACCGGCAGTTGCCGGACAAGGCGATCGACCTGATCGACGAAGCGGCCAGCCGCATCCGCATGGAGATCGACTCCAAGCCGGAAGTGCTGGATCGTCTGGAGCGGCGCCTGATTCAGCTGAAGGTGGAATCCCAGGCCCTGAAGAAAGAAAGCGACGACGCGGCGAAGAAACGTCTGGAGAAACTTCAGGAAGAAATCGATCGCCACGAGCGTGAGTACTCGGATCTGGAAGAAATCTGGAACTCGGAAAAAGCCGAGGTACAAGGTTCTGCACAGATTCAGCAGAAGATCGAACAGGCCCGTCAGGAACTGGAAGCCGCGCGCCGCAAAGGCGACCTGAACCGCATGGCGGAGTTGCAGTACGGGGTGATCCCGGATCTGGAACGCAGCCTGCAGATGGTCGACCAGCACGGCAAGAGCGAGAACCAGTTGCTGCGCAGCAAGGTGACCGAAGAGGAAATCGCCGAAGTCGTTTCGAAGTGGACCGGCATTCCCGTTTCGAAAATGCTCGAAGGCGAGCGCGACAAGCTGATGAAGATGGAAAGCCTGTTGCACCAACGCGTGATCGGCCAGGACGAAGCGGTGGTTGCGGTGGCCAACGCGGTGCGGCGTTCCCGTGCCGGGTTGTCCGACCCGAACCGCCCGAGCGGCTCGTTCATGTTCCTCGGCCCGACCGGTGTCGGTAAAACCGAGCTGTGCAAGGCGCTGGCCGAATTCCTCTTCGATACTGAAGAGGCGATGGTGCGGATCGATATGTCCGAGTTCATGGAGAAACATTCCGTGGCACGGCTGATCGGTGCACCACCGGGCTACGTCGGTTATGAAGAGGGCGGTTACCTGACCGAAGCGGTACGGCGCAAGCCTTACTCGGTGATCCTGCTGGACGAAGTCGAGAAGGCGCACCCGGATGTGTTCAACATCCTGCTGCAAGTGCTGGAGGATGGTCGTCTGACCGACAGTCACGGTCGTACGGTGGATTTCCGCAATACCGTGATCGTCATGACCTCCAACCTCGGTTCGATGCAGATTCAGGAACTGGTCGGCGATCGTGAAGCACAACGGGCAGCAGTGATGGATGCGATTTCCACCCACTTCCGTCCGGAGTTCATCAACCGGGTCGACGAAGTGGTGATCTTCGAGCCATTGGCGCGGGATCAGATCGCGGGCATTACCGAGATCCAGCTGGGCCGTCTGCGCAGTCGTCTGGCCGAGCGCGAGCTGAAGCTGGAGCTGAGCCCCGAAGCGATGGACAAGCTGATTGCGGTCGGTTACGACCCGGTCTATGGCGCACGGCCGCTGAAGCGGGCGATCCAGCGCTGGATCGAGAACCCGTTGGCGCAGTTGATTCTGTCGGGACGCTTCATGCCAGGGGAGACCGCGACCGGCGTCGTGGAGAACGACGAGATCACGTTCAACTGACACCTGCCGGTGGTGAAGTAAGTAAGGCCTCGCACTGCGAGGCCTTTTTTTTCGCCAGGCTGTTGAACTCAAAGGAAAAGGCTTGTAAAGTGCGCCCCGCAGTCAGTCACCAACACGGTTTCAGCTCACTGGGCAGAAATCTGAAATAAGTTGCAAATCATTAACTTGAAAGCAATTTAGGGGGTTGACAGAGGTGTTCTAGGTTGTAGAATAGCGCGCCTCAGACACACGAACGCAGCGATGCGAAAACGATGTCGAGAAGCTGCAAGTTTCACCGTTGTAAATTGAAATATGTTGTTCCGTGATAGCTCAGTCGGTAGAGCAAATGACTGTTAATCATTGGGTCCCAGGTTCGAGTCCTGGTCACGGAGCCAATTTCAAACCGGGGTATAGCGCAGTCCGGTAGCGCGCCTGCTTTGGGAGCAGGATGTCAGGAGTTCGAATCCCCTTACCCCGACCATTTTTGGGTCGTTAGCTCAGTTGGTAGAGCAGTTGGCTTTTAACCAATTGGTCGTAGGTTCGAATCCCACACGACCCACCATTTTTGAAACCAGTTTGCGCTGGGATCGAATCTTAAGATCAGAGGCCAAAAGCGCTGATCGAAGAAGGCGATCTTTGAAAGGTCGCCTTTTTTTTACCGGGGTATAGCGCAGTCCGGTAGCGCGCCTGCTTTGGGAGCAGGATGTCGGGAGTTCGAATCCCCCTACCCCGACCATATTGAAAATCCTCGTATCGAAAGATACGGGGATTTTTTTTGGCCTCCGGAAATGTTTCATTCAAGTCATCGTACAACTTGCCGATAGCCCGCTAACAAAAGGGGGCTGCCATTGATCGCCCCTTGAATCCGGCCAATACAAGAAAAAGGGCGTTCGTCATGTTGCTTCGTCAGTTGAATATTGCTCCCCGTGCCGCCCTGGGCTTTGCCCTGATCGCGGTGCTGGTGGCGTTGCTCGGGGTGTTTGCGCTGGGGCAGATGTCGAGCATCCGCGACAGCGAAGTGGCAGTGGAGACGCAGTGGCTGCCGAGCATTCGTGGGGGCGACGAGATTCGCGAGATCATGTTGCGCATTCGCACCATTTCTCTGCGCATGGCGCTGGATCAGGATCCGGCCAACATCGCCACGTACCGCAGCCAGATGGACACCCGCGACAAGGAACTGAGCGAGAAAATCGCCGCTTACGACCGACTGGTGACTACTCCGGAAGGCCAGCAGTTATACGATCAGTTCAAGAAAACCTTCGCCGCCTACCGCACCGGGATCGCCCAGTCGTTCACGCTGGCCGAGCAAGGCAAGCGCGATGAGCTGACCAAGTTGCTGCTGGTCGACATGAAAACCGTGGTCGACGGCTCTGGCAAACAACTTAATGACCTGGCAGACCTGTTCACCCGGCAGGTCGCTGCCGAAAGCCAGAACTCTGCCGTCCACTACGAAACCTCGCGCACCATCGTGAGCTTATTCATCGCTCTGGCGGCATTGGCCACCGTCGCCCTGGCCATGTTGCTCACCCGCAGTATCGTTCGCCCCCTGAGCTCCGCTGTCGACGCTGCTGAACACGTCGCCAGAGGCGATCTGACCCGTCCGATCGAAACCCACGGTAACGATGAAGTCAGCCGTCTGCTTAAGGCGTTGGCGACCATGCAGCAGAACCTGCGCGAAACCCTGCAGGGCATCAGCGGTTCGGCCACGCAATTGGCGACAGCTTCCGACGAACTGAGCGCGGTCACCCATGACAGCACGCAAGGGTTGCAACAGCAGAACAACGAAATCGAACAGGCCGCCACCGCCGTCAACGAGATGACCACGGCGGTCGAGGAAGTTGCCCGCAATGCGGTGTCGACCTCCGACGCCACCCGTCAGTCCAGCGAATCGGCGCAGTTGGGTCAGGAGCGGGTCAGTGAAACTGCTGGCGCCATCAACGCCTTGGCCAGCGAAGTCGAACACACTGGCGAGCTGGTGCAATCACTGGCCAATCAGTCTCAGGACATCGGCAAAGTGCTGGACGTGATCCGGGCGATCGCCGAACAGACCAACCTGCTGGCGCTCAACGCCGCCATCGAAGCAGCGCGGGCCGGGGAGAGCGGGCGGGGGTTTGCGGTGGTCGCCGACGAAGTCCGGGCGCTGGCTTATCGCACTCAGCAATCGACCCAGGAAATCGAGCAGATGGTGCAGGGCATGCGCAATGGCTCGAGCCTGGCGCTGGAGTCAATGCAGGCCAGTGCCTCGCGCGCTGCCACCACGCTGGTGCTGGCCGAGCGGGCCGGTCAAGCGTTGCAGACGATCACCGCCTCGGTACACGAAATCCACGAGCGCAATCTGGTGATCGCCAGCGCCGCTGAAGAACAGGCGCAGGTGGCGCGGGAAGTGGACCGCAATCTGGTGAACATTCGCGATCTGTCGGTGCGTTCGGCGGCTGGCGCCGATCAAACCAACGCGTCGAGCCATGAGCTGTCGCAACTGGCCAATGCGTTGCAGGGCATGGTGCGACGCTTCCAGTTGTAATCATGCAGGTGTGAAAAAGCCGCGCTTCTCGTCAGAGAAAGCGCGGCTTTGATTGGTCGGGCGCTTGAAAAATCAGGCACCGTCCTGGTCTTTCAGATGTTCGAACAGACCTTTCGGCATTTTCTTGCCATTGGCTTCGAAGTTGGCTTTGACGTTGTTGTACGCCTCTTGCTCGTCGATGAAGCCGTCGTGGTTGGTGTCGATCTTGTCGAAGTCGGACTTCGGCGCGACTTTCAGGAACTCGGCGCGCGAAACCTTGCCGTCGCCATCGGTGTCGGTCTTGGCCATCGACGCATCGCCGCATTTGCCTTCACCGCATTTGCCTTCCGGGGTTTTCACCGAGGTCTCGGCCGAGGCGACCATGTAGCCCTGAGCCAGCGGTTGCGCAGCGAACACCGAGCCGGACAGCATCAGGCCGCCGGCCAGTACGGCACCGACCAGGCCAAGGGAGTTTTTGCCGATTTTCGAAGTACGGGACATTGCATTCTCCTTCGGTTGCACAGCGCAACCACACGTTAAGGGCGATCAAGCCGGAGCAGGTGTGCTCGGGTGTGGCCATTAGGCGATGGCGGTGTATCGCGTCTGTGTCGAGGAGCGGTGCGTTTGTAAGCGAAGGTGGGGAAAGCGGGGGGCAGATACAGTAAAAGACAAAACACCGCGGGAGCGAGTCAGCCCCCGCGGTGTTTTTACATCAGTGCAGCTTCAGGCGCGGCTCGGTGCCGCGTCCGATCTTGCTGCCCAGCATCAGCATCGCCGTGCGGAACGGCCCGTACAGCGCCATCTGGTGCATGCGGTACAGCGACACGTAAAACATCCGCGCCAGCCAGCCTTCGAGCATTACGCTGCCGGTCAGGTTGCCCATCAAGTTACCCACAGCCGAAAAACGCGACAGCGAAATCAGCGAGCCGTAGTCGGTGTACTTATACTCCGGCAGGGTCTTGCCTTCGATGCGCAGTTTCAGCGATTTGGCCAACAGCGACGCCTGTTGATGCGCAGCCTGGGCCCGTGGCGGAACGTTGCGATCCGAGCCTGGTTGCGGACAGGCGGCGCAGTCACCGAAGGCGAAAATGTTTTCGTCACGGGTGGTTTGCAGTGTCGGCAGCACTTGCAGCTGATTGATGCGGTTGGTTTCCAGGCCGTCGATGTCCTTGAGGAAACCCGGTGCGCGGATCCCGGCGGCCCAGACTTTCAGGCTCGCCTTGATCTCGTTGCCATCGGCGGTGATCAGGCTGTCGGCAGTGACCTGGCTGACCGAAGCGTTGGTCATCACGTTGACCCCGAGTTTCTCCAGAGTCTTGTGCACCGGCCCGCTGATGCGCTCCGGCAACGCTGGCAGCACCCGCGGCCCGGCTTCGATCAGGGTGATGTGCATGTTTTCCGGTTTGATCCGGTCAAGACCATAAGCCGCCAGTTCATGGGCAGCGTTGTGCAGTTCGGCCGCCAGTTCGACGCCCGTGGCGCCCGCGCCGACGATGGCCACGCTGATCTGCTGGACCGTATCGGTCTGCCCGGCGTGGGCACGCAGATAGTGATTGAGCAGTTGCTGATGGAAACGCTCGGCCTGTTTGCGGGTGTCGAGGAACAGGCAGTGCTGCGCAGCGCCCTGGGTGCCGAAATCGTTGGTGGTGCTGCCGACCGAAATCACCAGCGAGTCATACGGCACTTCCCGCGCCGGTACCAGTTCCACGCCATTTTCGTCGTACGTGGCAGCGAGCTGGATCTTCTTCAGTTCACGGTCAAGCCCGCTCATGCGCCCCAGCTGGAACTCGAAGTGGTTCCATTTGGCCTGGGCGACATAGTTGAGTTCGTCTTCGGAAGAGTTCAGCGATCCGGCGGCCACTTCGTGCAGCAGCGGTTTCCAGATGTGCGTGAGGTTCGCGTCGACCAGCATGATGCTGGCAGTGCCGCGTTTGCCCAGAGTCTTACCCAGACGGGTAGCCAACTCCAGACCGCCGGCGCCGCCGCCGACAATGACAATACGATGGGACATGGGGATAGCTCGCAAGGTTTTTAAAGGAAATCGGTGCGGTTACCCGAGCGAGCGCGATGCTGCTCATAGCGTCAGGTAACTGATAAATCGGCTCAACAGGCCCAGACCAATGGTCACTGCCAGCACCAGCACCAGGAGCATCCATGGCCGGAATGGCCGGCGCTCGACACGGTGTTGGGACAACTGCAGGTACTCTTCGACATGCTTCTGGTCTTCGGGGTTCAGGCGGCTGGTCATAAAGGCCTCGTCAGGTAGACGTTACTGAATGAGAACACGCTACAGCGGTTTTCAACCGGGATTGAACGCAGCATAGCCACTGTCCGGAACCGGTTCGACAGACACACCGTCCCCGAGGCGAATGATCCCGCTTTGTAACACTCGCGCGGTGATTCCGCCATGCCCGCGCACGGCCTGGAACGTCCCCGGGCCGAGGTTGTTCTGCAGGCGCGCGCACGGCTGGCACCAGCCCGTGGTTTCGAAAATCGCCTGACCGATGCGAAAGCGCCGCCCCTTGAGGCTGAACAGGTTGATCCCGCTTATAACGAGATTGCGCCGCAGATCTTCAGGCGTGACCGGTTGTTCGGCCGACCGGCCCATCAGGGCGCTGATCACGGCCAGATGCTCCCACTGAATCAGCGTCACCTGCCGCGCATTGCGCACCCCGGGACGAGCGTGATCGCCAGTGAGCCCGGCTTCAAGCCGCGCCTCCACCGCATCGAGTGCGAGCATCGGCCCCCGTGACTCGGGGCGCACGCCAATCCAGCGCACGCAACCGGTCTGCGGGACATCGGCAATCAATTGTTGAAGTGGCGTCACAGGCTGATCCCGACATCGAACACGATGCTGCGCCCTAGGTTACCGCGCAGAAAATCCGGGGCATCGGGGTGGGCGAACAGCACCCGGGCAAATGTCGGCCCGACCAGCGACAGCGAGCGCCAGCCCTGACGCAAATATTCGGTGGGCGGCGGAAAGTGGCTGTTCAGGTCGAGCACTTCGCGTTTGAGGCTGGCGAAGGCAATGATGTCCAGCTCGCCCAGGTCCATGCCGCGTTCCTTGTAGTTGTGCGCTTTCTTGCGCAAGGTCGGCGCCAGTCTCAGCAGAAATTCATTGGCCGGAATCCGCCGCGGCTTGGCTTCACGCCGCACCAGTTGGCTGAGGGAAAACGCACTGCGCCGACGTTGCAGCTCATCGCGCCATTCGTCGTTGAGCCGACGGCCCTCGTCGAGGACGAAAAATACCTCGAAGTTGGCGTCGCGAAACAAAACGTCCGGCGGTTCCCCGGCAGGCGCGAACTCGTCTGCGCGATAGGGAATGTTCAAGCCTTGCAGCAGGCGCTGGCAGACCCAACGCTCACGCTCCCATTTGCGGGCATTGGACAGGAAAGCGTTGGCTTGCTCGGCCGCGATGGTCAGCAGGCGTAAATAATCTGAGTCATCCATAGGCCCAAGCTTAGCGTTCAATTGCGACAAGCAGAAAGCGTTCGCGCAGCAAAGTGCATCAGTGGGCACTCGGTAGGGGCGGTGTAGACTGATGGCTCCGTTTATCAACGTCGAATGAAAGGGGCTGAATGTGAAATTTCGCTGGCTGTTGTTGTTCGCTGTCGTTCCGTTGTGGGCCCATGCGCTGGAAATCGGTGAGCGACTGGCACCCTGGACGTTGCTGGATCAGTACGATCAGCCGTTTACTCTCGATAACCGCACTACGACGCTGTTGGTGGCGCGGGACATGGACGGCGCGAAACTGCTCAAGCAAGCCATGGCCGATCAGCCCAAGGGCTATCTGGAAGCGCGGCATGCGGTGTTTGTCGCCGATATCCAGCGCATGCCGGCGCTGATCGCGAAGATGTTCGCCGTTCCGGCCATGCGCGACTACAGCTATCGAGTGTTGCTTGATCGCGAAAGTCGCGTGGCCTCGCGCTACCCCGGGGCTGAAGGCGCGGTGCTCTGGTTGCAACTCAAGGACGGACGCTTGCTGGCCCGGCATGAATACACCCAGGCGGCTGAACTGCGTGAGGCACTGGAGCAGGCTCGCCCATGATCGGCGCCGAGCTGCTGTCGTCTGCGAGCCTGCTGCTGGGATGGCTGATTTACCTGCCGGTGCTGCTCTGGGCGATTGCACGCGCACCTTGGGTCGAGTTGTTCAGTGACAACCGACGTCAGCATTTGCTGTTCGGTACGGTGTTCGCGTTGTTTCTGCTGTGGCTGGTGCGCAGGGATTTCGATACCGGCGTGTCTTACCACTTCATTGGCATGACGGCAGTGACGCTGCTGCTGGACTGGCCGCTGGCAATCGTCGGCGCACTGGTGGCGCAGCTGGGGCTGGTGCTGTTGGGGCGTCAGGATCTGGTGGCCGTCGGGGTCAACGGTGCCTTGCTGATCCTGCTCCCGGTGTTGATTACCGAATGCGTGGCGATCCTGGTCGAGCGCGCCCAGCCGCGCAATCCGTTCGTGTACATCTTTTGTTCCGGCTTTTTCGCCGCCGCGCTGTCAGCGTTGTTCTGTCTGTCGCTGAGCCTGACGCTGCTCTGGTACGACGGCCTGTTTGCGATGCCCGAATGGCTGGAAGACTTCATCGGTTACCTGTGGTTGCTGATTTTTCCCGAAGCCTTCATCAACGGCATGGTGGTCAGCGCGCTGGTGGTGTTCTGCCCGGAATGGCTGGAGACCTTCAACCGCACCCGCTACCTTTCGGCGCCCTGGAAGGACGACGATCCCAAGTCTTGATCCACATCAAATCCACCCGGTGCGCGGCATTTCATGCTCGGCCAAATTCCTTCAGGAGCAGCGGCATGAGCGTGTACGAGTGGGCGAGGCAGGAAACCCGGCAGAGTCTGGAGATGGCGCAGGAGGTGGGGTTCGATCCGGGCCTGAGCCTGCGCGCCTTGCTCAGTGCGGTGGTGCAGCAGAGCAAGGCGGTGCGTAACGCCGAAGACCTGGCCGACGAGTTGCGTTTTCTGGCGGAAAACCTCGACGACGATCAGGACTATGGCTTCATGCGGCCCTGAACGGGATCAGTGACGCGGGTCGAAATCGCCGGAAAACAGTTCGTCCTCGGCATCCGGGGCCACCGGAATCTTGTGTTCTTCCGACGCCCAGGCGCCGAGGTCGATCAGCTTGCAGCGGTCCGAGCAGAACGGACGGTATTGGTTTTGCGGGGTGAATTCCACGGGCGCGCCGCAAGTCGGGCAGTTGACGGTTGGGGTCTGGCTCATGATTGGCCTCCGGATAAAGTCAGGTAAAAGTGATGCAGGCGCTCGACCTCGCTGTGCAGCCAGGCGAGGTCGCGGTCGTTGACCACCACGTCATCGGCACGGCTGACGCGGTCTTCGCGGCTTAATTGGGCCTTGAGGATCGCCTGGACCTGCTGTTCGCTGGTCTGGTCACGCTGCAAGGTCCGTTCGATCTGCAATTGTTGCGGGGCGTCGATGACCAGGATTCGCTGGGTCATCGCGTATTGCCCGGATTCGATCAGCAGCGGCGAGACCAGAATCGCGTAAGGCGATTGTGCCTGCGCCAGATGATGGGCGATTTCCTCGGCGATCAGCGGATGCAGCAGGGCTTCGAGCCAGCGTCGTTGCTCCGGCACTTCAAAAATCAATTTGCGCAGGGCCGCACGATCCAGCGTGCCGTCGGCCTGCAACACCTCCGGGCCGAAGTGCTCGGCGATCTTCGCCAACGCCGGGCGGCCCGGTTCGACCACCCAGCGCGCCGCGTGATCGGCGTCCACCACGTGAACACCAAGATCGATGAAGTGCTGGGCGGCGGCGCTTTTGCCGCTGCCGATGCCACCGGTCAGGCCGAGAATCCAGGGTTTTTCCACAGGGCTATTCATTTCAAACCGACAAACTGCCAATAGAAGCCGGTTATTTGACCACCCCAGAGCAAGGCAATCCAGCCGGCAATTGCCAGATACGGGCCGAAGGGGATCGGGGTCGAGGTTTTCTGGTCGCGCAGTTTGAGCAAAATCACCCCGAGCACGGCGCCCACTAGTGAGGACAGGAGGATGGTCAGCGGCAGAATCTGCCAGCCGCCCCACGCTCCGAGCAGTGCCAGCAACTTGAAATCGCCGTGGCCGATGCCGTCCTTGCCGGTAATCAGCTTGAACAGCCAGAACACCGACCACAGCGCCATATAGCCCAGCACCGCCCCCCAGAGTGCGTCGTGCAGCGATACGAACAGCTCGAAGCTGTTGACGATCAGCCCCAGCCACAGCAGCGGCAGCACCAGTACGTCAGGCAGCAACTGGTGCTCGATATCGATCAGGCTCATGGCCAACAGGCCCCAGGTCAGCACGATCAGCAGGCACGCCGGCCAGCCGAAACCCAGGTGCCAGGCGATAAATGCCGAGAGCAGGCCGCAGGCCAGTTCGGTCAGCGGGTAACGCTTGCTGATCGGTGTGCTGCAACTCGAGCAGCGCCCGCGCAGGAACACGTAACTCAATACAGGAATGTTTTCCCATGCGCGGATCCGGTGGCCGCAATGGGGGCATTGCGAGTGCGGCAGCATCAGATTGTAGGTGGGCAACGACGTTTCACCGGGCAGTCCCAGAACATCGTGAGCCTGCTGGCGCCATTCGCGTTCGAGCATTTTTGGCAGGCGCCAGACCAACACGTTGAGAAAACTGCCGACCACCAGCCCGAGCAGCAAGGCGGTGAAAACAAAGGCCAGCGGATACAGACTGAAGAGTTCGTCGATAGGCATGTCAGATCGCTGAGCCGAGTTGGAAGATCGGCAGGTACATTGCCACCACCAGACCGCCGACGATCACCCCCAGCACCACCATGATGAAGGGCTCCATCAGGCTGGTGAGGTTGTCGACCATATTGTCCACTTCGTCCTCATAGAAACCCGCGACCTTGTCGAGCATCTCGTCCAGTGCGCCGGATTCCTCGCCGATGGCGGTCATCTGCACCGCCATGTTCGGAAAGATGCCGGTGGCGCGCATCGAGAAATTCAGTTGCATGCCGGTGGAAACGTCCTGGCGGATGCGCAGCACGGCGCGCTTGAACACCACGTTGCCGGTGGCCCCGGCCACCGAATCCAGCGCCTCCACCAACGGCACGCCGGCCGCGAAGGTGGTCGACAGGGTCCGGGCGAACCGCGCCACGGCGGACTTGTACATCAGCGTGCCCACCAGCGGCAGCTTGAGAAACCAGCCGTCGCGCCGGTCGCGCAAGGCCTGGGATTTTTTCAGGGCATGGCGGGTGCCGAAAAACGCGGCCACCAGCGCACCGAGAATCGCCCACCACCATTGCTGCATGAATTCGGACAGGCTGATGACCATCAGCGTGAACGCCGGCAGTTCGGCACCGAAGCCGGAGAACACCGACTGAAACTGAGGCACCACCTTGATCAGCAGAATCCCGGTGACCACCGCCGCCACCAGCACTACGGCCGTGGGGTAGGTCATGGCCTTCTTGATCTTGGCCTTGAGGCTTTCGCTCTTTTCCTTGTAGGTCGCAACCCGTTCCAGCAGGGTGTCGAGGGCGCCGGACTGCTCGCCGGCATCCACCAGGTTGCAGTACAACTCGTCGAAATGTTGCGGCTTCCTGCGCAGTGCGGCGGCAAAACTGTTACCGGCGGCGACCTCCTGTTTCACCTCGTCCACCAGTTTGCGCATGGCCGGGTTTTCGAAGCCTTCGCCAATGATGTCGAACGACTGCAACAGTGGTACGCCGGCCTTCATCATGGTCGCCATCTGCCGGGTGAACAGGGCAATGTCCTGGGCCTTGATGCGTTTGCCGAAGCTCAGCAGCGAGGCGGATTTCTTGCGCACCTTGCCGGGGTTGATGCCCTGCTTGCGCAATTGGGCCTTGACCAGTGCGGGGTTCTGGCCGCTCAACTCGCCGGTCACCTTGCTGCCTTTGCGGTCCGTGCCTTCCCAGGCGTAGACGCTGATTTTCGCTGCCTTGACCGCCATGTTCAGTCCTTGGTGACCCGGTTGATTTCTTCAAGGCTGGTAATGCCTTGCATGGCCTTGATCAGGCCCGAGGTGCGCAGGTCGTTGAAGCCGTCCCGGCGCATCTGGGTATCGATTTCCAGTGAGTTGCCTTCGGCCATGATCAGCCGTTGCAGCTCGGGAGTGTTCTTCACCACTTCATAAATCCCCACGCGACCCTTGTACCCGCCGTTGCAGTGATCGCAACCGGAGGGCTCATAGATCGTGAAATGGCCGACGCGTTCCTCGGGGAAGCCTTCCTTGATCAGTGTCTCGCGGGGGATCTCGATGGGTTTCTTGCAATGGCTGCAGAGTTTTCGCGCCAGCCGCTGGGCAATGATCAGGCTCACCGACGTTGCGATGTTGAAGCCGGGAATGCCCATGTTGTGCAGGCGGGTCAGCGTTTCCGCCGCGCTGTTGGTGTGCAGGGTGGACAACACGAGGTGCCCGGTCTGGGCAGCCTTGATCGCAATTTCGGCGGTCTCGAGGTCGCGGATCTCGCCGACCATGATCACGTCCGGGTCCTGGCGCAGGAACGAGCGCAGGGCTTGGGCAAAGTCCATCCCCTGACGTGGATTGACGTTGACCTGGTTGATGCCTTCCATGTTGATCTCCACCGGGTCTTCAGCGGTGGAGATGTTGATGTCGACGGTATTGAGGATATTCAGCCCGGTGTACAGCGAAACGGTCTTGCCCGAACCCGTGGGGCCGGTCACCAGAATCATGCCTTGCGGCTGCTTGAGGGCGGCCATGTACAGGTCTTTCTGCTCCGGCTCGTAGCCGAGGGCATCGATGCCGATCTTGGCGCTGGACGGGTCGAGGATCCGCATCACCACTTTCTCGCCCCAGAGGGTGGGCAGGGTGTTGACCCGGAAATCGATCGATTTGCTCTTCGACAGACGCATCTTGATCCGCCCGTCCTGAGGTTTGCGCCGTTCCGAAATGTCCAGGCTGGCCATGACTTTCAGGCGTGCGGCAATGCGCCCGGCCAGTTGAATCGGCGGCTTGGCCACCTCCCGCAGAATGCCGTCGGTGCGCACCCGCACGCGGTAGTTCTTTTCGTAAGGCTCGAAGTGCAGGTCGGAAGAGCCGCTCTTGATCGCATCGAGCAGCATCTTGTGAACGAAGCGCACCACCGGGGCATCGTCCGCGTCGATTCCGCCGAGCGTGTCCTGCTTGCTGTCGTCGACCGACTCGATGTCCAGCCCGTCGAGATCGACATCGGCCATCTCCTCCAGGCCGGTGGCGTGGGTGTCGAAGAACTTTTCGATAGCGTCGGTGAGCTTGTCGTCCTCGACCAGAATGGCTTCGGTGCTCAGCCCGGTGCTGAACTGAATGTCATTGATCGCCTGATGATTGCTCGGGTCGGAAATCCCCACGAACAGTTTGTTGCCGCGCCGCCAGAGGGGCAGGGCGTGGTGCTGGCGCACCAGTTTTTCACTGACCAGGCCCTTGGGCTGGGTTTCCTTGTCGAGGCAATTGAGGTCGAGAAATGCCATGCCGAAATGCTCCGAGGCAATCTCGGCGACCTGCCAGCTCTTCACCAGTTTGTTCTGCACCAGGTAACTGACCAGCGACAGCCGATTGCGCTGCGCCTGTTGCCAGGCTTGCTGGGCACTCTTTTCCGTGAGCAATTCGGCCTTGACCAGCTGTTTGGCCAGACCGCTCAGAGCGATGTCATTCATGGGGTTTCCACGTGCTTGCCGTTCATGACTTATAGCCTAGTCAAGTGACAGCGCCAAACACGCGGGGTGCAGGTGACAAAAAGTGTCAGATAGTGCGGTTTCGGGTTGTAGGAATCGGCACGTCAGCCGGATGGCGCCCCGTGGGCGGGGGCTGCGAGCGCTTGGCACGGGCTGTGCTGAGTCCTGTTCAGATCATGAGATTCCGACTCATGCATGGAGCGTGTCTATGAAGAAACAACAAGGTTTCACTCTGATCGAGCTGCTGATCGTTGTGGCGATCATCGGGATTCTGGCGACGATTGCCTTGCCGCAGTACTCCAAATATCAGGCGCGGGCCAAGGTCACGGCGGGGATTGCCGAAGCGTCGGCGCTGAAGGTCAACTTTGAAGATGTCATCAATGCCGGCTCTACTGATCCGAGCATTACTAACGTCAATGCGGGTACGACTGCGACACAAAATTGCACGCTGGCGGCGAGCGGTAAAGTTGCCGACGGCACAGGGACCATCACCTGCACCTTGCTCAACGCTCCGGCGCCTGTGTTGGGGCAAACCGTCACCCTGACCCGTACGGCGGCAGCAGGTTGGTCGTGCAAGTTCTCGGGTTCGAAAGACTATTCGACCACCAGTTGCCCAGGCGTCTGATTCAACTCAGCCCAGGCTCTCTGCCAGAATGCCCCGCACCGCGGGGCATTTTTTATGGCTTTGTGTTTGATAAAAGCTTCAATAATTTCAGCGAGTTAGGAACTTTCAGAAAAGCCGCAACTTGCATGTCTTTTTGCATTAGGTCATGCAAATTGCATGATTCCGGAAATTTTCATTGTTCATAACATATTGATTTATAAAGATTTATTGATTTTTTAAAAGTTGGCACAGCGTTCGCAATATCTCCAGTAACCCTGCTGACAAGACAACCAGCAGACTTTCCAGAAAAAACAGGAGTTACTCGTATGAAGAAGTTCGCTATCACTGCCGCTGCTGCTACCGCGCTGACCCTGACCATGGCTTCCGGTGCATTTGCTCAATCGACTCAAACCACTCAGGCGCCGATGACCCTGGCTGCCGGTGAAGTCACCAAAGCGAAAGAAGCTACTTCCGATACCTGGATCACGACCAAAGTAAAAGCGGATCTGGTCACCGAAAAAGGTATTCCAGGCACTGATATCAAAGTTGAAACCAACAAAGGCGTCGTGTCGCTGTCCTCCACGGTTGCCGTGACCGACTCGCAAAAAGAAATGGCCGTTGCCATCGCCAAGAAAATCAAAGGCGTTAAAGCGGTCTCCGCTGACGGCCTGAAAGCCGAGTAAGGCAAGACTTCTCGCCTGGACCGGGAGAAGACGCGACAGGCGGGCCGAGCAATACGTCTGCCGCACTTTAGAGTTCATGCGAACGGCCACACGGATTGTGGCCATTACAGGCCCCGGCATTCATGTCGGGGCCTGTTCTATTTCAGGGGCAGAAAAAGTGGAAGGTCAGTTGCCGCGTTTGCTGTTGATCTGTTTCAGGCGATTGCCTTCAAAGCGCAGGTACTGATACATGCCGTTGCTCGGGCCATAGGTCCATTCCTCGACCTGAAACTCTTCCCGGCGGTTGGCGCTGCGCTTGTAGCCGAGCAGATCGCGACTGACCGGCTCTCCACATTTTTGCAGCACCTCGCTGGCGCGGTCGCCGAGGCTTACCAGCTGGCTGCCGCAGCGCAAGGTATCGGACGCCGCAGCCTGGCTGGCGATCAACGCCAGCCCCAGTGCCGTCAACCATTTGCCGTTCATCACTCGGCATCCAGATGCATTTGTGTCACCACGCGGCCGTCGCTCTCCGCTTCGCCGAGATTGGCGTCGATGAAGTACACGCGGTCGTCGGCCAGTTGGCCCTTGTCCACCAGGTAATCCTTGATGCTGCTGGCCCGGTCCTGACCGAGCTGGCGCAACAGCACGTCGCTGGAACTCCAGAACTTGATCACGTCGGCGCGCATTTTCGCCGTGCGTTCTTCCTTGCCAAGATCCTTCCATTCGGCCGGTGGCTGGGTTTTCAGACGGGTACGGTAGATGCCCTCGAGCAGCGGGCCTTTTTCGTTCTCCGGTACCTGGATCAGCGAAGCCTGAGCCGGCACCTTGTCGCCCCTGCGCTGGAGCATCTTGTAGTAGTTGTACTGGTATTCACGTTCCAGACGCTGTTCGGCAAGTAACGGGCCGTCACTGCTTTTCGCAGCAGTGCCTTCGATTTCCAGACGCAGGGCCGGACGTTCCTTCAGCGCTTGCGACAGCTTCACCAGCGCCGCTTCGGCGTCTTTGCTCAGGTCGCTGGAACCCGGTGCGAAGGACACGGTGCCGAGGTCTTCGGAACCACCACCGCTGACCAGACCGCCAATCAGCTTGAACGGTGCGGCGGCGGCTTTGACGATCAGGTTGCGCAGTGTCTGCCAGACAATCGGCATCACGCTGAATTGCGGATTGTTCAGGTCGCCGGTCACCGGCAGCTCGATGGAAATCTTGCCGTCGACATCCTTGAGCAGCGCGATCGCCAGTTTCAGCGGCAGGCTCACGGCATCCGGGCTGTCGACCTTCTCACCCAGTTGCAGTTGCTCGACCACCACTTTGTTCTCGGCCTTGAGCTGGCCTTTGGTGATCAGGTAATGCAGGTCGAGGTTGAGCCGGCCCTTGCGGATCCGGTAGCCGGCGAACTTGCCGGAGTAGGGGGTCAGGGTGGTCAGTTCGACGCGTTTGAAACTGGTGGCGATGTCGAGGCTGGCCATCGGGTCGAACGGATTGACCGCGCCCTTGATGGTTACCGGCGCATAGCGGTCGACCTTGCCCTTGACGTCGACGCTGGCCGGTTTCGCCTGACGGCTGTCGATGGTGCCGATCTGGCCGTTGAGCTGCTGGATTGCGGTGGCAAAGTTCGGGGTCAGGCTGAAGTCGGCGAAGTTGGCCGAGCCGTCATTGATCGCGATGCCACCAATGTGAATGCCCAGAGGTTTGTCATTGCTCGCCGGTTTCGCCGCAGCGGTCTTCGCCCCGGAATCGGCTGGCTGCGGGATCAGCAGGTCGTCGATGTTGGTGGTGCGGTCATCGTTGATCATGAACCGTGCATACGGCTGGAACAGGTTGATCCTGTCGATCGACAGGCTGTCGCCGTGCTGATAGTTGAGACCTTCGACCACTACTTGCTGCCACTTGAGGAAGTCGCGGGTTTTCAGGGTGTCGAGGGTGTGCAACTGATCGACCTGAGCGCGACCGGTGACGCTGAGGGCCAGGGGGGCGGTGCTTTTCAGGTTCACTTTCAGGTCGCTGCCGAGCATGCCGCTGCGCAGTTCGAGGCGAATGAACGGGTTGATGTAGGACTGCGCGACCCGCAAGTCGATGTCCTGGGTTTTCACGTTGAGCTGCGCGGTGACCGGGGCCAGATTGACCACGCCGTCGGCGCTGATCTTGCCTTGCTTGCCCAGCCCGGTGTCGAGCCTGAGGTTGAAGGGCGAGCCGTTGAGGCTGTCGAAATTCTGCAGATCGACGTTCAGCGGGGTGACATCCAGAGTCACTTCCGGCTTCGCCGAGCGATCGGCCAGATGTACTTTATAGTCACGCAGTTGCACGTCCTTGAGCAGCACTTGCCACGGTTTGCTCGGCGCGGTCGGCTCGGGTTTCGGCGAGTCGGCGGCCGCTGGAGCGCTTTTCGGTTCCGCCGCAGCTTTGGCGGCGGGTTTCGATGGCTGGCTGGCGAACAGTTTTTGCCAGTCCAGCTGTCCGTCCGCTTCCAGCGCTGCCCAGGTCTCCAGTTTCTGACTGCGGATCTTGCCGACCACCACTTGCTGTTTGGCCAGATCCACGGTGGTGTCGCTGACGTCGAGGCGCTCGAGTTTCGCCAGTTGACGCCCGTCCGGCGCCTTGATGGCGAACGGCGCGATGTTGACCGCCACGTTGCTCAGCAGCAGTTCGGTTTCCTTGGACAGGTTGAGCTTGTAATCGGTGCTCAGGCTGACCACTCCGTTTTCCAGCACCAGTGGCACGGCGTCGCGCACGTAAGGCCAGAACGCTTTCATCTGGCCGTCGGTGATCTTGAGAGTGCCTTCAGAGGCGATCGGAACCAGGCTGAAGTTGCCTTTCCAGTCGATCTGCCCACCGGCCGGGCCGATCGCGACGAGGGTCATGTCGGCGTTGTCTTCGGGCAGGGTGCTGAGGTTTTTCAGTTCGAAATCGAGTTTGTCGTATAGAAATTCGATCGGCTCGCTGGGGCGTGCATCCACGAAATGCAGGTTGCCACCGGCCAACTGGATCCGGTCGATGCGCAGCGGAAATGGTTTGGCGTCCGGATCGGCCGGGGTGGGTTCGCTGGCCGGGAGCTTGAACAGGCCCAGCAGATTGAGCTGGCCGTCCTTGGCGAACAGGATCTCGGTCTTGGATTTTTCCAGTTCGATGTCCGACAGATGCAGGGCTTTGGTCCACAGGCTGTCGAGTTGCAGGTTGGCGTACAGACGTTCGAATCCGACCTGTTCCTTGCCCGGCTCGCCGATCACCAGGCCCCATAGCGTGAGCTCAAGACTGAACGGGTTGAGTTCGATGCGCTGCAGATGCGCGGGCACCGTGGCGTAGTTGGCCAGTTGCTGATTCACCACCCTGAGCGCAATGCCCGGCAAAATCAGGAATCCCAGCAGGCTGTAGAGGGCCAGAGCAGTCAACAGGGCGCCAATCGCGCGAATCAATCCTTTGGGCATGTGCGGCTTCATCTGTCTGAATCGGAGTGCCTTGGAGTATGGCACGCGATTCCGGTTCCGAAGCAAATGCCCATGCTCAGGATTGTTCAGATTTTTCCGTGGGAAATTTCCTTCGCAGCAATCAGAGCTGAAGAATCAGGGTCTTCAGCGGTGGCTGCTGATCCATCGACGGGAAGTCCCGGCCCGGGGTCATCACGCTCCATTCACGCACCGGCCGCCCGGTTTTTTCAGCGCAGCGCAGCACTTGTTCGCGCCAGTCGTCCATGCTGACTTTCGCCAGATTGTTGCAGCAGATCAGCACGCCATTCTCGGCGGTGGTCAGCAGGGCGGGCTTGAGCAGGCTTTGATAATCACGCAGCAGGTCGACGGTGCCGAACGCACTCTTGGCCCACGCGGGCGGGTCGAGGAGCACCAGATCGTACTGGCGCTGTTCCAGGCGTTGATAGCTCGGCAGTTTCTGCCCGCGACGCTGGCTGATCGGCAGGCCGGCCAGTTGGCGGATCGCCGGGAAGTAGTCGGACTGGATGAATTCCATGGTCGGCAGGTGCGGGTTGAGCTGACCGTTCTCGCGGCCGACCGCCAGATTGCCCTCGGCGAAATCCAGGTTGCACACCTCGCGCGCGCCGCCGGCCGCAGCGCTGAGACCGACGCCGCAGGTGTAGGCGAACAGGTTGAGCACGCTTTTGCCCTTGGCGTGATCCTTGACCCAGCCGCGGGTGTTGCGCAGGTCGAGGAACAGCAGCGGATCCTGCCCGGCATGGCGTCCGCGTACACGATAGTTCAGGCCCCATTCGTGGCCGACCAGATCGACCAGCGCCGCGTCTTCGGCGCGGTAGACGCTGTCTTCACGGTCGATCCGCGAGTTGCCACGGGAGCGGTCGTTGTAGACCAGCAGCGTTTCCAGTCCCAGGGTCTGGTTGACCATGGCGTGCAGTTGCAGCAGGTCTTCGCGCGCCAGCGTCTGGTGGAAACTTTGCACCATCAGTTGCGGGCCGTAGCGATCGATGGTCAGGCCGCCGGCGCCTTCCTGGCTGCCGTGGAACAGCCGATAGCAGTCGGTGCCCTGGCGGTGCAGCTCGGCGAGCAGATCCTGGCGTTGATCGAGTGCGGCGCGCAGCGCCAGGTTCAAGGAAGACATGCGGGCGCCTTGCTGGAGGGAATCGGGGCGCGGGAGTTTAGCAGTTTGGCAGGCAGTCGAGGGTAGCCATCGCGAGCAGACTCGCTCCCGCAGACGATCAAAAGTCCTGGTGGGAGCAAGCTTGCTCGCGATGCTTTTGCGCCCTTACCGGTTCAAGCGTTTATCGATCAAGCCCTGCACCACGCTCGGATCCGCCAGCGTCGAGGTGTCGCCGAGGCTGTCGAGTTCGTTGCAGGCGATCTTGCGCAGGATCCGCCGCATGATCTTGCCCGAGCGGGTCTTCGGCAGGGCCGGGGCCCACTGGATCAGGTCCGGTTTGGCGAAGCTGCCGATTTCCTTGCTGACGTGGGCCAGCAGTTCTTTCTTCAGTTCATCGGTGGGCTCGGTGCCGTTCATCGGTGTAACGAACGCGTAGATCCCCTGGCCTTTGACGTCGTGGGGATAACCGACCACGGCGGCCTCGGCGATGCTGTCGTGCAGCACCAGCGCACTTTCCACCTCGGCGGTGCCGATGCGATGGCCGGAAACGTTGATTACGTCATCGATGCGCCCGGTGATCCAGTAATCGCCATCCTCGTCGCGGCGGGCGCCGTCGCCGGTGAAGTAGTAACCGGGGTAGGGCTTGAAGTAGGTGTCGACCATGCGCTGCGGATCGCCGTAGACGCTGCGGATCTGCGCCGGCCAGCTCGACTTGATCGCCAATACGCCGCTGCCGGCGCCCTTGATTTCCTTGCCGTGTTCATCGAGCAGCACCGGTTGCACGCCGAACATCGGTTGGGTGGCGCAGCCCGGTTTGATTCGCTGGGCGCTGACCAGCGGGCTGAGCATGATGCCGCCGGTTTCGGTCTGCCACCACGTATCGACGATCGGGCAGCGCTGTTCGCCGACCACGTTGAAATACCATTCCCACGCTTCCGGGTTGATCGGCTCACCGACGCTGCCGAGCAATCTGAGGCTTTCGCGTGACGTTTCCTGCAAGGGGCCGGCGCCTTCACGCATCAACGCCCTCAATGCTGTCGGCGCGGTGTAGAAGATGTTGACCTTGTGTTTGTCGATCACCTGCCAGAATCGCGAAGTGCTCGGGTAACTCGGTACGCCTTCGAAGATCAGCGTGGTTGCGCCGTTGGCCAGCGGGCCGTAGACGATGTAACTGTGGCCGGTGACCCAGCCGACGTCGGCGGTGCACCAGAACACTTCGCCGTCGCGGTAGTCGAGCACGTACTTGAAGGTCATCGCCGCTTGCAACAGGTAACCGCCGGTGGTGTGGAGCACGCCCTTGGGTTTGCCGGTGCTGCCGGAGGTGTAGAGGATGAACAGCGGGTCTTCGGCGTCCATCGGTTCCGGCGGGCAATCGTCGCTGACATCACGCACGGCCTGGTGATACCAGAGGTCGCGGCCTTCGACCCAGTCAACTTTGTTCTGAGTGCGCTCGACCACCACGACGGTGCTGACATTCGGGCAGCTCTGCAGGGCCTTGTCGACGTTCTGTTTCAGCGGCACGAACTTGCCACCGCGCACGCCTTCGTCGGCGGTGATCACGGTGCGGCAGTCGGCATCGAGAATGCGGTCGCGCAGGGAGTCCGGGGAGAAACCACCAAACACCACCGAATGAATCGCGCCGATCCGCGCGCAGGCGAGCATGGCGTAGGCCGCTTCGGGGATCATCGGCATGTAGATGCACACTCGGTCGCCTTTCTTCACGCCACGGCTTTTCAGCACGTTGGCCAGGCGGCAGACGTGGTGATGGAGTTTGCTGTAGGTGATTTGCGTCGATTCGGCAGGGTCGTCGCCTTCCCAGAGGATGGCGGTCTGATCGCCGCGCGTTTCCAGATGGCGGTCGATGCAGTTGTAGCTGACGTTCAGCTTGCCGCCGGCAAACCAGGCGGCTTCACCGGTCTTCAGGTCATAGCGCTGGACGGTCTGCCACGGTGTGCTCCAGTCGAGGAAGCGGGTGGCCTGTTCGGCCCAGAAGGTGCCGGGGTGTTCAATGGATTCGCGGTACAGGCGCTGGTAGTCGTCCTGACTCAACTGTGCAGCCCGGCGGACGGCATCGGCTTTGGGGAACGTGCTGATATCGAACATGACGGTTCCTTATTCTTGTTGTGCGACAAGGATAAAGATGCGCCGAGAGTCCAACAGGTTCAAGTCATCCACAAACGACTGTGGGAACGAGCTTGCTCGCGAAGGCGGAATGTCAGTCAACGTGGATGTTGAGTGAATAACCGCAATCGCGAGCAAGCTCGCTCCCACAGGGTGACTGCAGAGCGATCAAATCAGCCGCGGTGACGGCCGCGGAAGTAGTTGATCAGGCCTTGGGTGGATGCATCTTCGGCGGCGGTTTCCTCGCTGCCGACCAGGCGGTTGTAGACGCCTTTGCCCAGTTCCTTGCCCAGCTCCACGCCCCACTGGTCGAAGGCGTTGATGCCCCAGACCACGCTTTGCACGAAGACTTTGTGTTCGTACATCGCCACCAGTGCGCCGAGACGACGCGGGCTGATGCGCTCGACCACCAGGGTGTTGCTCGGACGGTTGCCCGGGATCACCTTGTGCGGCGCGAGTTTCTGCACCTGGTCTTCGCTCATGCCCTTGTCGCGCAGTTCCGCTTCGGCTTCCGGCAGGGTCTTGCCGAGCATCAGTGCCTGGCTCTGCGACAGGCAGTTGGCGTACAGCCACTGATGGTGGTCGGAGACCGGGTTGAAGCTGACGATCGGCACGATGAAGTCGGCCGGAATCAGTTGGGTGCCCTGATGCAGCAACTGGTGGTAAGCGTGCTGACCGTTGCAGCCGACGCCACCCCAGATCACCGGGCCAGTGTCGGTCGACACGGCGGTGCCGTCCTGACGCACGCTCTTGCCGTTGGATTCCATGTCCAGCTGTTGCAAGTGCTTGGTGATGTTACGCAGGTAGTGGTCGTACGGCAGGATCGCGTGGCTTTGCGCGCCCCAGAAGTTGCCGTACCACACGCCGAGCAGGGCCAGCAGCACCGGCATGTTCTGTTCGAACGGCGCGCTCTGGAAATGCTGGTCCATGGTGTACGCACCGGACAGCAGTTCCTTGAAGTTGGACATGCCGATGGCCAGCGCAATTGGCAGGCCGATGGCCGACCACAGCGAGTAACGACCGCCGACCCAGTCCCACATCGGGAAGATGTTTTCTTCGCGGATACCGAAGGCCACGGCTGCCGCGTTGTTGCTCGATACGGCGATGAAGTGGCGATACAGCTCGGCTTCCGAACCACCCTGGGCCAGGTACCAGGCACGGGCGGCCTGGGCGTTTTTCAGGGTTTCGAGGGTGTTGAACGACTTCGACGACACGATGAACAGCGTGGTCTCGGCGCGCAGTTTTTGCGTCAGCTCGTGGAACTCGCTGCCGTCGATGTTCGCCAGATAGTGGCAACGCACGCCTTTCTGGGCGTAGGACAGCAGGGCTTCGGAGACCAGCTCGGGGCCGAGGAACGAGCCACCGATGCCGATATTCACAACGTCAGTGATCGGCTTCTCGGTGTAACCACGCCACAGACCGTCGTGGATGCGGCCCACCAGATCGGTGATCTGGTTCAGCACCTTGTGTACTTCAGGCATCACGTTGACGCCGTTGACCGACAGCTTGTCGCCGACCGGGCGACGCAGGGCGGTGTGCAGCGCCGGGCGGCCTTCGGAGGAATTGACGATTTCGCCGTCGAACAGCGCCTTGATCGCGCCCTTGAGATCGACTTCATTGGCCAGACCCACCAGCAGGTTACGGGTCTCGGCGTTGATCAGATTCTTCGAATAGTCGAGAAACAGTCCGCAGCTGCTGAGAGTGAACTGATTGAAGCGCTGCGGATCGGCGTTGAAGGCTTCGCGCATGCTGAAATCCTGCATGGCTTGGCGGTGATCTTTCAACGCTTGCCAGGCAGGCAGAGCGGTAACGTCATGAGGAGTGCGGTAGTACGCCATCGCTGCGGTTTTCCTTTTTACTTGAACGGCCTTTTGAACACTGAAAAGACCTCCCCGCCAGGTTTGGGCGAGGGGGCAACTGCGTCGACACGATTACTTTGGCGCAGGGCGAATACAGTAAACCCAGCGCCGCGATCTGTCTTGGCTTTGTCTGACCTGTTTTCGGTACTTTTTTAACATTGATAACAGACGGGGGCCGACGGACGGCAAGTCATGCGAGCAAGTTCCTGCGTTCGCGCGCAGTGGACCGGCGGGCAGTTTGCCCGATGGTCAGGTGCTCAGCAATGCGATCAGGAAGGGGAGTTGGCACGAATGTGGGAGCGAACAGGCGCGCTCCCACATGCTGCTGTTGCAGTATTCAGGCGGGGGTATCGAGGTTCAGGTGCAGGTTGTCGATCAACCGGGTGGTGCCGAGGAATGCTGCAACCAGAATCACCAGATCACGATCTTCCGCCGTGGCCGGACGCAGGGTCAGGGCGTGGCGGATTTCCAGGTAATCCGGACGCAGGCCGGCGGCTTCCAGTTGCTGGCGTTGCGCCTGAATCAGGGCAGGGAAGTCGCGTTCACCCTGCTTGATCGACTCGGCAATGCTGCTCAGGGTGCGATAGACCACCGGCGCCACGGAGCGTTGCTCTTCACTGAGGAAGCCGTTGCGCGAGGACAGCGCCAGGCCGTCGGCGGCGCGTACGGTCGGCTCGCCGATGATCTGGATCGGCATGTTCAGGTCATGCACGAGTGCGCGGATCACCGCCAGTTGCTGGAAGTCTTTCTGGCCGAAGATCGCCAGGTCCGGCTGGACCATGTTGAACAGCTTGCTGACCACCGTCGCCACGCCTTCGAAGTGCCCCGGACGGCTGGCGCCGCAAAGGCCTTCGGAAAGTTGCGGCACGCTGACCCGGGTCTGACCGGCCATGCCGTCGGGGTACATCTCTTCGACGGTCGGGGCGAACAGCAGATCGCATCCGGCTTCCAGCAGTTTTTCCTGATCCGCCGCCAGGGTGCGTGGGTACTTGTCGAGGTCTTCGCCGGCACCGAACTGCAGCGGGTTGACGAAAATGCTTGCGACCACGAAGTCCACGCGCTGGGTGGCCTTGGTGATCAGGGCAATATGGCCGCTGTGCAGGTTGCCCATGGTCGGCACGAAGCCGATGCGTTTGCCTTCGCTGCGGGCGCGCGCCACGGCGGCGCGCAGTTCACGTACGGTTTTGACGGTGTTCATGCAGAGAATCCGTGTTCGATTCCGGGGAAAGTGGTGGCTTTGACTTCACTGACGTAAGCCTTCAGCGCGGACTGGATGCTGTCCTGACCCTGCATGAAGTTCTTCACGAACTTCGGCACACGGCCGCTGATCGACAGGCCGAGCATGTCGTGCAGTACCAGCACCTGACCGTCGGTGGCGTTGCCGGCACCAATGCCGATCACCGGAATCTTCACCGCCTGGCTGATTTCAGCCGCCAGTTCGCTCGGCACGCATTCGAGCAACAGCATGGCTGCACCGGCCTGCTCCAGGGAGATCGCGTCGGCGCGCATCTGGCGTGCCTGGTTCTCGTTGCGACCTTGCACTTTATAGCCACCAAGAATGTTCACGGCTTGCGGGGTCAGGCCCATGTGGGCGCAGACCGGCACACCGCGCTCGGCCAGCAGGCGGATCGAATCCGCCAGCCACAAGGCGCCTTCGACCTTGACCATGTGCGCGCCGGCCTGCATCAGCAGAGCGCTGTTGGCCATGGTTTGCTCGAGGGTGGCGTTGGCCATGAACGGCAGGTCCGCCAGGATCAGTGCATCAGAGTTGCCGCGTTTGACGCTGGCAACGTGGTAGGCCATTTCTGCGGTGGTCACCGGCAGGGTGCTGTCATGACCCTGCAGAACCATGCCGAGGGAGTCGCCCACCAGCAGCACTTCGACACCGGCCTCGTTGCAGGCGTGGGCGAAGGTCGCGTCATAGCAGGTCAGCATGGTGATCTTTTCACCTTTCTGCTTGAGGCTCTGGAGCGTGGTCAGGGTGATGGCTGGCATGTAAGAAATCCTCGTTCAGGCGCTCTGGAAACTACTGCGAGTAACGCGCGTGATTCGTCATCTATTCAGGCGCACGCTCTTTTGTCGTGCTTATAAGGCCTGGATTGCGCCCTTGTATGCCGGGTTGGCGGCAGCGGGACGCCTATAGTCGTGATGAGGCCTCAGGAAGTCAATTGCGTGTGTTACCGCATTGTTACGAGGGGAGTGTTACCTGCGTTACTGATGCGATTCAGCGGGCCGGGCCGGGAGATTCGCGCTTTTTTGTCCTACAAAAACACTTGTGGGAGCGAGCTTGCTCGCGAAAGCGGTCAGTCAGCCAATGCAGATATTGACGGTTAGATTGCCTTCGCGAGCAAGCTCGCTCCACAGGGTGTGGTATCAGTTTGAGGTAATGCGTTCCAGGCCGACGAACGGGCATGATGCGAGAAGATCGGCAAGGGTGCGGCCATCGGCCAGGCGCAGATCTTCGGCAGCCAGTTCGGCCAAGGGATAGAGAACGAACGCGCGCGCCTGCATGTGGTAATGCGGGACTTTCAGGCGCGGCTCGTCGATCAGTCGATCACCGAACAGCAGAATGTCCAGATCCAGTGTGCGCGGGCCCCAGCGTTCCAGGCGTTCACGGCCTTGATCGTTTTCGATCGCCTGCAAGGCATCGAGCAGATCCAGCGGGGCGAGCGCGCTGTCGAGTGCGGCGACCGCGTTGGTGTAACGCGGTTGGCCCGGCAGCAACGAGTCGCTTTGGTAGAAGGCAGACACGCCGACCAGTTTGGTGTCGGGCAATTGCCCCAGCGCGTCGACCGCGTTGCGCAGTTGTTCGGCCGGGTCAGCCAGGTTGCTGCCCATGCCGATGTAGATGCGTTCCATCGCTTATTCGCCCGTAGCACTCGGTGCGCCGGCGCGTTTGCGCTTGGAACCGCTGCTGCGGCGACGCTTGCGCGGTGCACCACTGGCGTCATCACCCTTACCGCTGAGGTCACGGATCATGTCGCGGCGTTCGCTGTCGTTGGCGTCCTGATAATCGGTCCACCAGTCGCCCAGACCATCAGTCTGCTCACCGGCGCTCTCACGCAGCAGCAGGAAATCGTAGCCGGCGCGAAAGCGCGGATTGTCCAGCAGCAGGTCGGCGCGTTTGCCGCTGCGGCGTGGCAGGCGTTCCTGCATGTCCCAGATCTCGCGGATCGGCATGGTGAAGCGTTTTGGGATCGCGATGCGCTGGCACTGTTCGGCGATCAGTTCGTGAGCGGCTTCCTGCATGGCCGGAATCGGTGGCATGCCACGTTCCTGCAGACGCAACACGCGAGCGGGAAGGGCTGGCCACAACAGGGCGGCGAACAGGAACGCCGGGGTCACCGGTTTGTTCTGCTTGATCCGCAGGTCGGTGTTGGTCAGGGCTTCGCTGATCAGCGTGTGGGTGTATTCCGGGTTGTGTTCCAGCGCATCGGCACTGGCCGGGAACAACGGCGCGAACAGTTGCAGGTCGACCAGCATCTCGAAGGTGATGGCGCCATGACCGGAGAGGAACAGCTTGAGTACTTCCTCGAACAGGCGGGCCGACGGGATCTCGCGCAGCATCGGCGCCAGTTCGCGGATCGGCTGGACGGTGTGCTTCTCGATGCCGAAATTGAGCTTGGCGGCGAAACGCACGGCCCGCAGCATCCGCACCGGGTCTTCCTGATAACGCTGCGTCGGATCGCCGATCAGACGGATCAACTGGTTACGGATGTCGTGCACGCCATTGGCGTAGTCGAGGATGCGCTCGCTGACCGGATCGTAATACAGAGCATTGATGGTGAAGTCGCGGCGTTGCGCGTCCTCTTCCAGGGTGCCGTAAACGTTGTCACGCAGAATGCGCCCGCTCTCGTTGCGCGAAGACTGGTTGCTGTCTTCGTCGTCTTCGTTTTGCGGGTGATTGGCGCGGAAGGTCGCGACTTCAATGATTTCGCGACCGAAATGGATGTGTACCAGCTTGAACCGGCGACCGATGATTCGCGCATTGCGGAATTCGGCACGCACCTGCTCGGGGGTGGCGCTGGTGGCGACGTCGAAGTCTTTGGGCGTGATGCCCAGCAGCATGTCTCGCACGCAACCGCCAACCAGGTAGGCCTGGTAGCCGGCGCCCTGCAGACGTTCGACGATGTTGACCGCATAACGGCTGAATTGCGCCTTCTGCAGCGAATGTTGGCCGCTGTTGAGGACTTCAGGCGTGCTACGGATGTGTTGCGTACGACGCAGGGGAGTTCGGAATGACTGGAACAGCTTCTTCAGCATGGGATGCACTGTTTGAAGGAATGTTCGGCCATACCAGAGAATGACCGCATGATGGGCCGGGATTCTAGCATTTAGTCGAGGGATGGTGTAGGACGCTGCCGATTTGCGCTGCAAGCCGCAGGCTAGAGGGGGGGGAGATGTATCGGAAGGAGGATTTGCCGTGAAAGAGAAACTACAAGGGGAGCCGAAGCTCCCCAAGAAGTAGTTGCGTGCTCTTTTTATTATTGATTCGGGCTTTTTGTTTTTGTTGAGTGCCCTCGCCATGAAGCTTTTTCTTCATGACCCTCCCAATCGGGAGCCAAGAGCAAACGGATTGCTTTGGTCGCTGTGTTGCAGTGATCTTGCGATCCAACCAGTACAGGCTCTGTCTTAAGACAGTTTTTGTTGTTCTCGGCCTGGTCGTGGGGCTGGCCCCAAATACAACGCCTCTCCAAAAGAATCAGTTAGCTGCGCCTCTCGCCGTCTTGTTTTTATTGTGCGTGAGTCGATTCGTCTTATTTTTATTGTCTTGTGCATTGCTTGTTATTGTTCTTGTACCAAACATATAGCAGGTGCCGTGCCAACTTTTGTGAACCCCAATAAAACAAGGGGTTAGGTCGATATAACCGTTTTCGCAGGGCGAAAAAAAGCCGGGGTTTCGTTACCGATAACCCCGGCTTCTGTTACGTGAAAAGACTGAGGTAACAGTTTTTTCACATCTTCAACGGTAACCCGCACACTCGACAGGTCACGTTCAGCTCTCGCTGGCGACCCCGGTCTTGCGCCGTGGAATGCCCAGACGCTGACGGCGTTCCCACAGGCATTTGCGGCTGACGCCCAGTTTGCGCGCCAGTTCGGTCTCGGTCATGTGGTCCTGATGTTCGAGCACGAAGTGCTGGAAGTAGTCTTCCAGCGACAGGTCTTCGGTCGGCTCGTGGCTGCTGCTGGCGTTACCGGGCGTTTGCGCCGGCAGGCCGATGAATTCGTCGTCCTCCAGATCGCCCAGTTCAATGTCGATGCCCAGCAGGTCGGCAGAGATTTCCGGGCTTTCGCTCAGAATCACCGCGCGCTCAACGGCGTTTTCCAGCTCCCGCACGTTACCCGGCCAGGAATAGTGCCGGATTGCCTGTTCGGCATCGGCGGCAAATTTCAGGTCGGTGCGGTTGATGCGGGCGCTTTGACGAGCGAGGAACGCATTGGCGATTTCGTTGACGTCGGCGCCGCGCTCGCGCAGGGCGGGCAGTTTCAGCGCGATCACGTGGAGGCGGTAGTACAAGTCTTCGCGGAACTGGCCGATTTTCGCCAGACTCTTGAGATCCCGGTGGGTCGCGGCGATCAACCGGACATCGACTTTCTGCGACTGAACCGAGCCCACCCGGCGAATCTCGCCTTCCTGCAGTACGCGCAGCAACCGGGCCTGGGCTTCCAGTGGCAATTCGCCGATCTCGTCGAGGAACAGCGTGCCGCCGTCCGCCGCTTCCACCAGACCGGCGCGACCCGCGCTGGCGCCGGTGAACGCGCCTTTTTCGTGACCGAACAGTTCGGACTCGATCAGGCTTTCCGGAATGGCTGCGCAGTTCACCGAGATCATCGGTGCTTTGGCGCGTTTCGACAGGTTGTGCAGAGCGCGGGCCACCAGTTCTTTACCGGTACCGGACTCGCCCTGGATCAGCACGTTGGAATCGGTTGGCGCGACTTTACGGATCTTGCCGTAAAGGTCCTGCATCGGCGGACATGAGCCGATGATGCCGATTTCGCCGTTGCTGTTGTCGATGGCGGATTTACCGCTGCCATTGGCCGATTTGGCGGGAGCTGCTTCGCCGGCGGCAGGCGCCGACTGGCGATCACGCAGGATCCGCGCGACAGCCTGAAGCATTTCGTCGTGGTCGAAAGGCTTGGCGATGTAATCCACCGCGCCCATCTTCATCGAGTCGACCGCCGAGCGCAGACTGGCGTAGCTGGTCATGATCAAAACCGGCGTGCCCTCGCCGAGCTTGATCAGCTCGGTGCCCGGAGCGCCCGGCAGTCGCAGGTCGCTGACGATCAGATCGAACGTGGGAATACTGAAGCGTTCTTGTGCTTCCTGCACTGAACCGGCTTCGCTGACCTGGTACTGGTTACGTTCCAGCAGGCGGCGCAAGGCGGAGCGGATAATGGTTTCGTCTTCGACGATCAAAATGTGCGGCATTGATTCGATACTCTCGACGGTCTCAGTTCACAGCGGACGTCGCTTCGACATGGCGCGGCAATGTCACCCGGATACGGGTGCCGCGCTGGCTCTGAACATCAGCCGGGCTGTCGATGGTGATTTGTCCATAATGCTCTTCAACGATGGAATAGACCAGTGCAAGGCCCAGACCGGTGCCTTCGCCAGGATCCTTGGTGGTGAAGAAGGGTTCGAACAATCGGTCCATGATGCTCGACGGAATACCGCTGCCTTCGTCTTCGACGATCAGATCGACCGTGTGTTCGCCGGCTTCGCTCTTGACCCGCACTGCACTGCCGGCAGGCGAGGCGTCACGGGCGTTGGAGAGCAGATTGATCAGCACCTGGGCGAGCCGCTGCGGGTCGCCTTCGACCCAGTGATCGGGATCGCACAGGTTGTAGAACTGGACTTCGAAATTGCGCCGGTTCAGGGCCAGCAGGCCGATGGCGTCCTGAGCCACTTCCGCCAGACAGACGGGCTCGTCACTGTGCTGATGACTGCCGGCATGGGCAAAACTCATCAGCGACTGGACGATGCGTGACACGCGTTTGGTCTGTTCGAGGATCTGACCGCTGATTTCCGTCAGCTCACCATCTTCTTCGCGCTCTTCCCGCAGGTTTTGTGCGAGGCAGGCGATGCCGGTGATCGGGTTGCCGATTTCGTGGGCCACACCGGCCGCGAGCCGGCCAATGCTGGCCAGACGCTCGGAGTGCACCAGCTTGTCTTCGAGCATCTGGGTTTCGGTCAGGTCTTCCACCAGCAGTACCAGGCCGCTGTTGCCCGGTGCCAGCGGTTCGTCGATCGCGGCTTTGTGCAGGTTCAGCCAACGGGTCTGGCCGTCGAGGGCCAGATGCTGTTTGTGCAAGTGCTCGTCGGGCAGGTGAATGAAGCCTTGCAGCAGATCTTTCCACGGATTGGCGATGGTGCTCAGGCGCGAGCCGACCACCCGTTGCGCGGCAATCCCGGTCAATTCTTCCATGGCCTTGTTCCACATCAGGATCTCCTGATCCTTGGCCAGCGAGCAGACGCCCATTGGCAATTCCTGCAGGGTCTGGCGGTGGTAGCGGCGCAGTGCATCGAGTTCGGCGGCCAGACCGGTCAGGCGCGAGTGGTAGTCCTCCAGGCGGCTTTCAATGAAGTGGATGTCTTCGGTGACGTAGTTTTCTCCGCCGGCCTTGTACGGCAGGAAGGTTTCCACCATGTCCTGGGCGACGCTTGGTCCCATCAGGCCGGAGAGGTTGGCTTCGATCCGGTCGCGCAGGCGGCGCAGGGCGTAAGGGCGGCGCTCGTCGAACGGCAGATAAAGGTCGCGCAGGGCCTGTTCGACTTCTTTCTGCGCAGCCTTGGCGCCCAGCGGCTTGGCCAGTTGCGTGGCGAATTCCTGCGGAGAGGCGGCGTGCAATTCGCGGCGCTGCGGACGGCGCACGTTATCCACAGCACAGGCTTCGGCAGCGCTGGCCTCTTCCGGGCTGGCATTGGTGAACAGCGAAATCAGCGTGAACATCAGGACGTTGGCCGCCAGCGAGGCGATGGCCGCCATGTGCCAGCTCGTATCGTCCAGCACGTAGATCATGTTCAGCAGCGGAATATAGAAACCCTGCAGATTACCGACCAGCGGCAACAGCATGGTCACGACCCACACCACAATTCCCGCCAGGAGACCGGCGATAAAGCCGCGGCGATTGGCGGTCGGCCAGTACAGCACCGACAGTACACCCGGCAGGAATTGCAGGGTCGCTACGAAGGCGACGATGCCGAGGTTGGCCAGGTCCTGCTCGGCGCCGAGCATCAGGTAGAAGCAGAAGCCGGCCATGATGATCGCGACGATCAGCGCCCGGCGGGTCCATTTCAGCCAGCGATAGATATTGCCTTCGGCCGGCGGCTGATAGAGCGGCAGCACCAGATGGTTCAGGGCCATGCCCGACAGGGCCAGCGTGGTGACGATGATCAGGCCGCTGGCCGCCGACAGACCGCCGACATACGCCAGCAATGCCAGCGATTTGCTGTTGGCGGCGATGCCGATGCCGAGGGTGAAGTATTCCGGATTGGTGGTGGCGCCGAGTTTCAGGCCGGCCCAGAGAATCAGCGGCACCGCCAGGCTCATCAACAGCAGGAACAGCGGCAGGCCCCAGCTCGCGCTGACCAGCGAGCGCGGGTTGAGGTTTTCGGTGAAGGTCATGTGATACATGTGCGGCATCACGATCGCCGAGGCGAAAAACACCAACAGCAACGTGCGCCACGGGCCTTCCTGCAATGGCGTGTGCAGGGCGGCGAGTGCGGTCTGGTTCTGCAACAGCCACAGTTCAAGCTGTTGCGGGCCGTTGAATACGCCGTACAGCGCGTAGAGGCCGACGCCGCCAAGGGCCACCAGTTTGATCACCGATTCGAAAGCAATCGCGAACACGAGTCCTTCGTGCTTTTCACGGGTGGCGATGTGCCGGGAGCCGAAGAAAATCGTGAACAGAATGATCAGCGCACAAAACGCCAGGGCCACGCGATTCTGCACCGGCTCGCCGGTGAGGATGCCGATCGAGTCGGCCACGGCCTGGATCTGCAACGCCAGCAACGGCAAAACACCGATCAGCATGAAAATCGTGGTCAGCGCACCGGCCCAGGTGCTGCGGAAGCGGAAGGCGAACAGGTCCGCCAGCGACGACAGTTGATAAGTGCGGGTGATCTTGAGGATCGGATACAGCAGCACCGGCGCCAGCAAAAACGCGCCGGATACCCCGAGATAACTGGACAGGAAGCCGTAGCCGTACTGATAGGCCAGCCCCACCGTGCCATAGAACGCCCACGCACTGGCGTAGACCCCCAGCGACAGGGTGTAGGTCAACGGATGGCGAATGATCGCCCGCGGGATCATGCCTCGTTCACTGATCCACGCCACGCCGAACAGCGCGGCCAGGTAGGCGGCGCTGATCAGCAGCATCTGGGTCAGGCTAAAGCTCATCGGCATCTTTTTGGCTCTGCAGGATGAAGGTCACGACAATCAGGATCAGCCAGAGCAGATAAGGGCGATACCAGGCGCCCGTAGCGTCGATCCACCAGTCCATGATGGCGGGAGAAAACAGGTAGATCCCCACGACCAGAAGCAGGACCAAGCGATAGATGTACATCCCGGCCTCTCTTTTTTATGCGCGTGCCCGAAAACGTGCGGCGATGGTAACGGATGGGCGCGCCACTGCAAGTGTCGTCACAGCAGTTGCGCTTCGGGCAGGGTCAGTGTGCGCGGGATTTTCAAGGCATCCCAGTGGGCGCTGCCCCAGTTCAACAGTTCCTGCGGCGAGGCGTGGGCCAGTTCGGGCCCAGGGTTTTGCCCCAGTGCACGCAGGGCCCGCAGCAACAGCGGTGTGGCCTGATCGGCTACCAGCGGTGGCGAGCGATAGGACTTGCCGAGCTTGTGGCCGTCCGGCTGGGTAATCAGTGGCAGATGCAGATAGCGCGGTTGGCGCAGGCCCAGCAATTCCTGCAGATAGAGCTGGCGCGGTGTGGAGTCGAGCAGATCGGCACCGCGCACGATGTCGGTGATGCCCTGCCAGGCGTCGTCCAGTACCACCGCCAGTTGATAGGCGTAAAGACCGTCGCGGCGGCGGATCACGAAATCCCCCACGTCGCGGCCCAAGTGCTGACGGTATTCGCCCTGCACCCGGTCGATGAAGTGATATTCCAGCTCCGGCACGCGCAGGCGAATCGCCGCGTCTTCCTGACCATGGCCGGCGTTGCGGCACAGTCCCGGATAAATGCCGTGGTACGGCTCCAGTTGCTTGCGCGAACAGGTGCAGGCGTAGGCCAGGCCGTGATTGAACAGGCTGTCGAGCACTTGAGCGTAGGCCTCGTGCCGATCGCTCTGGCGGACCATTTCGCCGTCCCATTCGAAGCCATAGCTTTCCAGTGCCTTGAGAATCGCCGCTTGCGCGCCCGGCTCTTCGCGGGGCGGATCGAGGTCTTCCATGCGCACCAGCCAGCGGCCGCCCACCGAGCGTGCGTCCAGATAAGAGGCCAGGGCGGCAACCAGCGAACCGAAGTGCAGGTGCCCGCTGGGGGTCGGGGCGAAGCGGCCAATGTAGGCGGGGGAGGTGTTGGCAGTCATGAGGGCGATGTTACTTGAGAGTCCAAAAACAGCAGAAACAAAAACGGAGCGTTCGCACGCTCCGTTTTTCGTTCAGGCCGGGATTATTTGCCGACCTGCTTTTCCTTGATTTCCGCCAGATTCTTGCAGTCGACGCACATGTCGGCAGTCGGACGGGCCTCAAGGCGCTTGACGCCGATCTCGATGCCGCAAGAGTCGCACCAGCCGTACTCTTCGTCTTCGATCAGTTGCAGGGTCTTGTCGATCTTCTTGATCAGTTTGCGCTCGCGATCGCGGGCGCGCAGCTCGAGGGCGAACTCTTCTTCCTGGCTGGCACGGTCGGCCGGATCAGGAAAGTTGGCCGCTTCGTCTTTCATGTGATCAACAGTGCGGTCGACTTCCTGCATCAAGTCCAGTTTCCACTTGGTCAGGATCTTGGTGAAGTGCGCGCGCATTGGAGCGCCCATGTACTCTTCGCCCGCTTCCGGGACGTAGGGTTCGAAACCGCTGAGTGTCTGACTTGCCTGTTGCTTTGCTTGGGTGGGCATGAAATGGACCGCCTCTACTCTTGTAATCCATTGCGCAGGATTGCTCCATCACCGACACCTGCCGGCCCTGCGGCTGCAAGCGGGCGAACTTACCAGATCAATTCGGCCCGCGCTACTCCCGGATGTCGAGCGCGCGGCCGGTGGGGCTTGCAAATGTTTGCCAAGCCATGTCGGGCAATGTTGCAGACCTGCTCAATCACTGATTTTAGTCAATCCTGGAATGTACGCTCGGGTCGTTACAGTCCAGTGTTCTTGAGGCTGTGACCGCTGCGGGTTCTCGCTCGTTCCGGCAGATGGGTAGAATCGTTTCTTTTCCCTCGTTGAAGGAAGGCCAATGGCTCAGCCCTACAGTGCGCGCAGTCGTGCGATCGAACCGTTCCATGTGATGGCGCTGCTGGCGCGGGCCAATGAACTGCAGGCTGCCGGCCACGACGTGATCCACCTGGAAATCGGCGAACCGGACTTCACCACCGCCGAGCCGATCATCCGCGCCGGGCAACAAGCCCTGACGGCGGGCAAAACCCGCTACACCGCGGCCCGTGGCATTCCCGAGCTGCGCGAGGCGATTTCCGGCTTCTATCAAACGCGCTACGGCCTGAGCATCGATCCTCGCCGGATTCTCATCACGCCCGGCGGTTCCGGCGCGCTGCTGCTGGCCAGCGCGTTGCTGGTGGATCCGGGCAAACACTGGCTGCTGGCCGACCCGGGCTATCCTTGCAACCGGCACTTTCTGCGACTGGTCGAGGGCGCGGCGCAGCTTGTACCGGTGGGCCCGGACGTTCGCTATCAACTGACGCCGGATCTGGTAGCGCGCCACTGGGACCACGACAGCGTCGGTGCACTGGTTGCCTCGCCGGCCAATCCGACCGGTACGATTCTGACCCGCGATGAACTGGCCGGGTTATCCACAGCCATCAAGGCGCGTCACGGGCATCTGGTGGTGGACGAGATCTATCACGGCCTGACTTATGGCACCGACGCGGCCAGCGTTCTGGAGGTGGACGACAGCGCATTTGTCCTCAACAGTTTCTCCAAGTATTTCGGCATGACCGGATGGCGTCTTGGCTGGCTGGTGGCGCCAGATGCGGCGGTCAGTGAGCTGGAAAAGCTCGCGCAGAACCTCTACATCAGCGCGCCAAGCATGGCCCAGCATGCGGCGCTGGCCTGTTTCGAGCCGGACACCATCGCGATTCTTGAAGAGCGCCGCGCCGAATTCGGCCGTCGTCGCGACTTCCTGCTGCCGGCATTGCGTGAACTGGGTTTCAACATTGCCGTAGAGCCGGAAGGCGCGTTCTATTTGTATGCCGATATCAGCCAGTTCGGCGGCGATGCCTTCGCTTTCTGCCGACATTTCCTTGAAACCGAACATGTAGCGTTTACGCCGGGGCTGGACTTCGGTCGCTATCAGGCCGGTCATCATGTGCGCTTTGCCTACACGCAAAACCTCCCTCGCTTACAGGAAGCGGTGGAACGCATCGCTCGTGGCTTGAAGAGCTGGCAAAGCTGATGCGTTTTCATCCTCCTCTCGAAGAAGGCCACTTGATCCGTCGTTACAAGCGTTTTCTCGCCGATATCGAAACCGTTGGCGGCGAGTTGCTGACCATTCATTGCCCGAACACCGGCTCGATGCTCAATTGTCAGGTTGAGGGCGGGCAGGTCTGGTTCAGCCGTTCCAGTGATCCGAAGCGCAAGCTGCCCGGCACCTGGGAAGTCGGTGAAACCCCGCAAGGCCGGCTGTTTTGCGTGAACACCGGACGCGCCAATGCACTGGTCGAAGAGGCCTTGCAGGCCGGCGTCATCAGTGAATTGAACGGGTTCACCGGGCTCAAGCGCGAAGTGGCGTACGGACAGGAAAAGAGCCGGATCGACTTTCGCCTCGACTACCCGACGGGCCCGGCGTATGTGGAAGTGAAAAGCGTCACCCTCGGGTTCGACGGCACGGCGGTAGCGGCGTTTCCCGATGCGGTGACAGAGCGCGGTGCCAAGCATTTGCGTGAACTGGCGCATCTGGCCCGGGACGGGATTCGTGCGGTGCAGTTGTACTGCGTCAATCTCACCGGTATCGAAGCAGTGCGACCGGCCGAGGAAATCGACTCGGCCTACGCCGCTGCGCTGCGCGAGGCTGTGGCGTGCGGAGTCGAAGTCCTGGCGTACGGCGTGCGTTTGAGCCATGAAGAAATGGTGGTCGACCGGCGCCTGGACGTGCTGCTCGGCGGTTAAACATCGATCCACAGCCCTTGTGCGTCTTCACGGCAGGGGATGGTCGTCAGCGATTGCCCGGCGCACGGACCGGCGACACATTCTCCGTCCTCGATCAGAAACAGTGCGCCGTGGGTGGCGCACTGGATCAGGCTGTTGCTCGGATCCAGAAACTGGTCGGGGTGCCATTCCAGGCCAACGCCCCGATGCGGGCACCGATTGAGGTAGACATAGGCCTGCCCCGCGCGGCGCACGGCAAACAGTTTTTTCCCGTCGATGTCGAAACCGCGGCTGCCGCCCTCAACCAGATCGGCGCCCGCGCAGAGAAACTTCATGGCTATCCTCAAGTGTCGGCTCGTGTCCGGATATGTCCGAGCTTGACGTTCAAATGCAAACAATTATCAAATGGCCGCCTTCGCCCGTCGCGAGGTGGCCGCTGCCGAGGATACTTGGCCTGCCGTTACGATGCCCGGGAAAACCTTTCAAGGAAGCTGTTTATGCGCCTGACTACCCGCGTTGCCGTGCTGTGTGTCGGACTTTTGGCCAGCCACCAGGCTGCAGCGGCCGAGTTGCCGCAACGTTGGGTCAGCGCCGGCGGCGCGTTGTCGGAGTGGGTGAGTGCGCTGGGTGGTGAGTCCAGGTTAGTGGGCGTCGACACCACCAGCCAGCATCCGCAATCTCTCAAGTCGCTGCCGAGTATTGGATACCAGCGCAGTCTGTCGGCCGAAGGCATTCTCAGCCTGCGCCCGGACATCCTGATCGGCACCGAGGAAATGGGCCCGCCGCCAGTGATCTCGCAGGTTCGCAGTGCCAAGGTGCAGGTGGAGTTGTTCTCGGCTCAGCCGGATCTGCCGACGCTGGAGAAAAACGTTACCCATCTGGGGCAGTTGTTGGGCGCCGAAAGCCAGGCCGCCCAGTTGTTGCAAGGTTATCAACAGCAACTCGATGCGCAAAAGACTCGTGTAGCTGAAGCCCAGACCAAGCAGAAAGCGCCGGGCGTGCTGTTGGTGCTCGGCCATGCCGGCGGCAAACCGCTGATCGCCGGCAAGGACACCGCCGCCGACTGGCTGCTGCAACAGGCGGGCGGGCATAACCTTGCGACCCACACCGGTTACAAGCCGTTTTCCGTCGAGTCCCTTGCCAGTCTCGATCCTGAAGTGCTGGTGTTCGCCGACCGTGCGCTGACTGGCGAGGCGGCGAAAGTGGCGCTGTTCAAGGAAAATCCGATCCTCAATTCCAGCCGTGCGGCCAGGACCGGACGCGTGCTGGAGCTGGACCCGACGTTACTGGTAGGCGGGCTCGGGCCGCGTTTGCCGGCTGCACTGAAGACCCTGTCTGACGGTTTCTACCCGACCCAGAGCGGCCAATGACCACGCTGGTCAAACCCCGTGGTTTGTTCATTGGCCTGATCCTGTTGTGTCTGTTGGCGATCTGGCTGTCGCTGGCGTTGGGGCCGGTCAGTCTGCCGTTGTTCGATACCTTGCGCGCTGCACTGCGCCTGATCGGGGTGCCGCTGGCGCCGGACGGTCTGGAACAGGCTGAACTGATTCTCGGGCAGATTCGTCTGCCGCGTACATTGCTCGGATTGGCCGTTGGTGGAGTCCTGGCGCTGTCCGGGGTGGCGATGCAGGGGCTGTTTCGCAATCCGCTGGCTGATCCCGGCTTGGTTGGCGTGTCCAGTGGTGCTGCTCTAGGCGCTGCGGTGGCAATTGTCGGTGGATCGTTTTTTGGTGGATTGCCCGAATGGTTCGGGCCTTATCTGCTGTCGGTTTGCGCGTTTCTTGGCGGGCTCGGGGTAACGGCGCTGGTTTATAGACTCGGCCGCCGCAACGGGCAGACCAATGTCGCAACCATGTTGCTGGCGGGGATTGCCCTGACGGCTTTGGCCAGTTCGGCGGTGGGGCTGTTTACCTATCTGGCCGACGACGCGACATTGCGCACGTTGACGTTCTGGAACCTGGGCAGCCTTAACGGCGCGAGCTATGCGCGGTTGTGGCCGCTGCTGATCATCACTGCCGGTGTTGCACTTTGGCTTCCACGTCGGGCGAAGGCGCTCAATGCGTTGCTGCTCGGCGAATCGGAAGCCGGGCATCTGGGGATCGATGTCGAACGGCTCAAGCGCGAGCTGGTGTTCTGCACGGCGCTGGGTGTCGGCGCGGCAGTGGCAGCGGCGGGGATGATCGGTTTTGTCGGATTGGTGGTGCCGCATCTGGTGCGCTTGCTCGCGGGGCCGGATCACCGGGTATTGCTGCCGGCATCGGTGCTGGCGGGGGCCAGTCTGTTGCTGTTGGCGGATCTGGTGGCGCGGCTGGCGCTGGCGCCGGCGGAACTGCCGATCGGCATTGTCACGGCGTTCATCGGTGCGCCGTTCTTCCTTTATCTGTTACTGCGAGGGCGTGCCTGATGTTGCGTGCGCACAACCTGCATATCCGCCGTGGCCGCAAGACCGTTCTGGCCGACGTCAGCCTGCAACTCGAACCGGGCGAGGTGCTTGGTGTGCTGGGCCCCAATGGCGCCGGCAAAAGTACCTTGCTCGGCGCGTTGTGCGGTGAGCTGAGTGCACACGACGGAGAAGTGTTGCTGGACGGTGAGGCATTGAGCCATTGGAGCGGCACTCAGCGCGCCCAGCGGCTGGCGGTGTTGCCGCAGGTATCGACCCTGGATTTCGCTTTTCGTGTCGAAGAAGTGGTCGGCATGGGGCGGCTGCCTTATCAGAGCGGACGTTTGCGCGATGCGGAGATCGTCGCTGACGCTTTGCGGGCGGCCGATGCGGGGCATCTGAGCGGCCGCAGTTATCTGGCGCTGTCTGGCGGCGAGCGTCAGCGGGTGCATCTTGCGCGGGTGCTGGCGCAACTGTGGCCGGGGCAGGCGGGGCAGACGTTGCTGCTCGACGAGCCGACGTCGATGCTTGATCCGTTACATCAACACACGACGCTGCAGGCGGTGCGCGAATTTGCCGATCGTGGCGCAGCGGTGCTGGTGATCCTGCATGATCTGAATCTGGCGGCGCGCTATTGTGATCGCATCCTGCTGCTGGAGGGCGGGCGCCCGGTGGCGCTGGATACGCCGCAACAGGTGTTGCGTCCGGAATCGCTGAAGGCGGTTTTCGGTCTGGAAGTATTGGTGCAGCCGCACCCGGAGCGCGGGCATCCGCTGATCATCGCCCGTTGATTTCGTCATCGAGGTGAGGGTATGCGCGGGATTTTGCTATTGGCGGTGTTGTGGCTTGCGGGTTGCCAGCATGTTGCGGCGCCGCCGGTCGTGGGCGAGATCCGTGATTTGCGCAGCGGCGAGAGTCTGACGGCGCAGCAATTACTGACGCAGCTCAGCAGATCGGCGCGGATGATTATCGGCGAACAGCATGACAGCGCCGATCACCATGCCCTTCAATTGTGGTTGCTGCAGAATCTTCAAGAAGCGCGCCCCCAGGGCAGTCTCCTGCTGGAAATGTTGACGCCCGATCAACAGTCGCGGGTTGATGAAGTGCGGCATGCCGCAACGCCGCCGGCCGATCTTCCTGCTGCATTGGCCTGGCAGGACGGTTGGGACTGGAATCTCTACGGACCGATTGTGCGATTCGCCCTGACGCAATCCTGGCCGTTGCTGGCGGCCAATCTCGATAACATCGAAATTCGCGCGCTCTATCGTGATCCTCCGGTTTTGAGCGGTGAACGCAGCAACGCCGAGTCGGTGAAAGAGGCGCTATTGGAGCAGATTGGCGATTCTCACTGCGGCTTGCTGCCGTCATCACAAATGCCGGCGATGCTGGCCGTTCAGCAACAACGGGATCGGCGCATGGCCTCGCGTTTGTTGGCGGCGCCCGCGCCTGCGTTGTTATTGGCGGGTGCGTTTCACGCGCGCAAGGATGTGGGCGTGCCGCTGCATGTGCTGGATCTGGGCGCGCCCGAAGCGCCCACGGTGTTGATGCTGGCGGAGCAGGGCAGTCAGGTTACAGCGGCGATGGCTGATTATGTCTGGTACACACCGGCCAGACCGAAACCGGATTATTGCGCCGAAATGCGTAAGCAGTTCAGTAAGCAGTGACTTTTCCACAGGCAAAAAAAAAGACCCGGTAAAGACCGGGTCAAATAACCGTGATTAGCCTGATGAGGAGATAATCTGAGAGTCCGAACCAAGGGCTTTTCAGAATATCGACTGATCTCGCGACCAGTTGTGATAATCATAGCGATTCTCATTACCAAGTCAACTGCTGTTTTTTCATTTCTGTCGTTTTGTCCCGGCAATGGCGTTGACGCTCTCTGAATATGGGGGGCAGGTCTGGGCTGTGAGCTGTTTGTTGAGCTGGTCGATACGCCGCGCCATGCTTTCGATCAGGCTGTGGGCAATTTTCGGATTGGTGCGGGTCATGCTCAGAAACTGATCGCCGGGAATCAGCATTACAGTGCTCGCCTCCCGGGCAATGACCGTCGCGTTGCGCGGCTCGCCAGTGAACACCGCCATTGCGCCGAATATTTCATCCTTGAGCACGTCACCTACCTTGTGCCCGTTCACAAACGCTTCGGCGTGTCCTTCGATGATTACGAACACATGATCGGCGGTGTCGCCCTGGCGAATCAGGACGTCCCCGGCCTCGACTCGCTTGAAACCATTGGTGCTGCGAAACTCACGTGGCTTGAACTCGGCAACGGCGTGAGCCAACAGTGCCATTTGCCCGAGCAGGTAATGCAGAAACTGCTCCGAGCGCGACGAGTCGCTGTACACATGCTGAAACAAATCGCCTCGGCGAAAAGGCATTAATGTCACCGGGTTTTCCGCGCGCAAGCTGCAATCCGCCCATTCCGGCCCCTGTTGCAGGCCGATCAAATCTCCTTCGTGCCAGTAGAACAAGCCGCGACCACTGAGTCGGCCGGTGATGACACCCTCCGTCAGCAAAAACAACTGGTCGTCCGGCAAGCGCGCCGATAGGTCATCCGTGGCTTCCAGTTCCAGGGCCGGCCCACACGGTGCGAGGCCTTCCAGCAATTGCGCAGGCAGGCTCTGCAAGCGGTTGATCAATGCGTCGGCCTGTGCCGATTGTTCCCCGAGCAAGTACATGACGGTCGATACCGGTTAGTTCTTGTGGCGAGAGGAAATGGCTTCCAGCTGCCGGTTTAGCGCATCCTTGCGTTCGGCGGGGATGTCATTCCAGTGCACATCCATCAACGCCCCTTCGATCGCGTACAACAACACCTTCGACGCCCGAAACCCGCGAGTGCGCACGGCCCGGTAGGCATCCACAGCGCCCAGGCGGCGCAGATCCGAGGCGCTATGGATGCCCACGGCATGCAGCCATTGCGCCGACGTCTTGCCAAGATTCTTCAGGTGTTGCAGTTCATCATTCATCAAGCCTCCTTGCGACGGCCGAATGGTGCGTGGGCGAGCTTCTGAGGAGTGTAGCCATCAGTAGGAAAAGCGTGGTTGTTTGGTCGGATTCAACGCAAACGCTTCTAAGAAACGTCAGTTTCTGCTGATGAGTCAGGATGGGGAGGACGAGCGAGAGTTACGAATGGCGCGCAGTCCAGCGCAAGGCGGGGGCGCTGGACGAGTTTGGAAGTTCCGAGACTCAGCGAGTGCGATAACGCAGGCGCGTACCGAAATTCATCGACATCAGGATTTCGTCGGCACTCAGCTCCGGCGGGAAGTAAGCACCGGAGATCTGCGCATGAGCCAGGCTCGCACCTTCCAGCGAAGCATTGCGAAAGTCGATGCCGCGCAGGTCGGCGGAACGGAAGTAGGCGTCCCGGAAATCCACACCATCGGCGTTCAGTTCACGCAGGTCGAGGCCACGAAAATCACCGCCAACCATGTCGATCGGGCCGTCTTTCGGGCGTTCATTGTTGAAACCTGTGATGTCGTCTTTGTGCAGCAAGGCATAAAGCGGGGTGTCGAGAAGTTTCGGCTGGCTCATGTCAAATCACCTGTTGGTTTTATGACGCCAGTATAGTGCCACTATTTGACGGCCGTGAAGCGAGCAAGGGCTTCACGGCCGAAATAGTTTCTTACAGACCTGGCAGGCGCTGGCGGATTTGCGCCACGACGGTGTCCAGAGTGCCGGATTCATTGGTCTGCACGCGTTTGCTGCGCAGGATTTCTTCCGGTGTCAGGGCTTCGCGGTTCGCCTGTTGTGCTTCGATCACGGCGAGGGTGGCGTCGGACGGATCTTTCTTGTCCGCCTGGCGAATCGCCAACCAGCTCTCGATCACTGCCTGTGGAGCGTTGCAGTCGAGGATCAGGAACGGCGCACCAGTGGCTTCGGCGACCTTGGCGGCGTTGTCGCGTTGTTCGCGCTTGAGGTAAGTGGCGTCGATCACCACCGGGAAACCGGCGTGCAGGATCACTTCGGCGATTTCATGCAGCCGAGCATAAGTCGCAGCGCTGGCATCGGCGCTGTAGATCCCGGCCTGAACATCATTTGCAACCGTTTGCTCGCCGAACAGACGTTTGCGCTCGACATCGGAACGCAGACGGATCGCGCCCAGCGCTTCGACCAGGCGCATGGCCACATGGCTTTTGCCGACAGCGGAAACGCCATGGGTGATTGCCATGAAGCGCGAAGGAATGGTGCTGTAGCTTTCCGCCAGGTTGGCATAGTTGCGGTATTGGCGAAGGGTTGTGGCGCGCTGCACCGGAGTCGCATCGGCCGGCATGCTGAACAGTGCGACTTTCGCACGCACCAGGGCGCGGTAAGCCTTATAGAAGTTCAGCACTTCCAGGCCTTGGTAGTCGCCGGTCAGTTCCAGGTACTGGCTGACGAAGCGACGGGCCAAGGATTTCAGGCCACGGTCTTCCAGATCCATCGCCAGGAAGCCGGTGTCGGCCCACACGTCGGTGAAGCGGAACGGTTCGTTGAATTCGATGCAGTCGAAGATCACGACCTTGCCGTCGATCAGCGTGGCGTTGCCCAAGTGAATGTCACCGTGGCACTCGCGAGTGAAACCGTCGGCCTTGCGTTGGGCGAACAGCGGTTTCAGACGATCGAAACTGCTTTCAGCCCACGCTTGCAGGGCGTCGAGTTGCAGCAGATCGTTCTTGTCGCTGAGGAATGGCAGGATCTGTTCGAAGTTCTGACGCACTGGCGCCATCACGCTGTCAGGCGTGCCGGCATCGTGCTCGGCCGGGACTTTCGGCGCGTTGAGGTGGAAGCGGGCGATCTGCTCGGCCATCGCGTCGATGTGCGCGGTGGTCAACTCGCCGTTGGCTTGCAGGGTGCTGAGCAGGCCGGTTTGCGGGAACTGGCGCATTTTCAGCACGTATTCGATGGCCGGACCTTCGCCGCCCAGTTGCGGGGCTTCGGCGCTGCCGGTCACTGGAATCACTTCCAGATACAAGTCGTCGGTCAGGCGCTGGTTCAGGCGCAGCTCTTCGCTGCAGAAGTGCTCACGGGAGTCGAGGCTGGTGAAGTCGAGGAAACCGAAATTCACCGGTTTCTTCACTTTATAAGCGTAGGGACCGGTGAGCAGCACCCACGAGATATGGGTTTCGATGACCTGGAACCCTTCGACGGGATGCGGGTAGAGGGCCGGGTTTTGCAGGGCAGCGATCAGGGACTGGCTCACGGACGATCCTTCAGAGACTGGGGGAAATTCAAGGCGCTCATTATGGCCGCTCGCCAGCCCGACGCAAACCTCGGCGCGCTCCTGTTGAGTATGAATAAAGTGCGTATAATCCGCCGCCATGACTCGTACTCGATCCCCCCGTACCCCAAAAAAACCAGCTTCCCGGGGCCTGCGCCCATGGTTGGGCTGGGCCCTTAAACTCAGTCTGGTCGGCCTTGTTGTGCTGGCTGGCTTCGCCGTTTACCTCGATGCCGTGGTGCAGGAGAAGTTCTCCGGCAAGCGCTGGACCATCCCGGCCAAGGTGTACGCGCGTCCGCTCGAGCTGTTCGTCGGACAGAAGCTGAGCAAGGACGATTTCCTGACCGAGCTCGATGCCTTGGGCTATCGCCGCGAAGCCGTCAGCAACGGTCCTGGCGCGGCATCGGTCAATGGCAACACGGTTGATCTGAATACCCGCGGCTTCCAGTTCTATGAAGGCCTCGAGAAACCGCAGTCGGTGCGCGTGCGTTTCTCCGGCGATTACGTGGCCGAACTCTCGGCGACCAACGGTTCGAAGCTCTCCGTGGTGCGCCTGGAGCCGCTGATGATCGGCGGCATCTACCCGAAAAACCTGGAAGACCGGATTCTGATCAAGCTCGATCAGGTGCCGCCGTATCTGCTGGAAACCCTGGTCGCCGTCGAAGACCGGGATTTCTACAGCCACTGGGGCGTGTCGCCGAAATCGATTGCCCGCGCCGTTTGGGTCAACACCTCGGGCGGCAAGATGACTCAGGGCGGCAGTACGCTGACCCAGCAACTGGTCAAGAACTTCTACCTCACCAATGAACGCAGCCTCACCCGCAAGCTCACCGAAGCGATGATGGCGATGCTGCTCGAGCTGCATTACGACAAAAAGGAAATCCTTGAGGCTTACCTCAACGAAGTCTTTGTCGGTCAGGACGGTCAGCGTGCGGTGCACGGTTTCGGTCTGGCCAGCCAGTTTTTCTTCGCCCAGCCCTTGTCCGAGTTGAAGCTGCACCAGGTCGCGCTGTTGGTTGGCATGGTCAAAGGCCCGTCCTATTACAACCCGCGTCGCAACCCGGAACGGGCGCTGGAACGACGCAATCTGGTGCTCGACGTGCTTGAGCAACAGGGCGTCGCTTCCGCCGAACAGGTCGCCGCCGCGAAGAAAATGCCGCTTGGCGTGACCACGCGCGGCAAGCTGGCGGACAGTTCTTTCCCGGGCTTCATCGATCTGGTCAAGCGCCAGTTGCGTGAAGACTATCGCGACGAAGACTTGACCGAAGAAGGCCTGCGGATCTTCACCAGTTTCGATCCGATCCTGCAGATGAAAGCTGAAGCGTCGGTCAACGACACCTTCAAGCGTCTGTCCGGTCGCAAGGGTTCCGACGACGTGGAAGCGGCGATGGTCGTGACCAATCCGGAAACCGGTGAAGTCCAGGCCATGATCGGCAGCCGTCAGGCGAGTTTTGCCGGGTTCAACCGGGCACTGGATGCGGTTCGGCCGATCGGCTCGCTGATCAAGCCGGCGGTTTATCTGACGGCACTGGAGAAACCGAGCCAGTACACGCTGACCAGTTGGCTGTCGGACGACCCGCTTTCAATCAAAGGTGCGGACGGTCAGGTCTGGAAACCGCAGAACTATGACCGTCGCTCCCACGGCACGGTATTCCTGTACCAGGGGCTGGCGCATTCCTACAACCTGTCGACCTCGCGTCTGGGTCTGGCGGTCGGCGTTCCGAATGTCCTCAAAACGCTCGCGCGACTGGGCGTGACCCGCGAGTTTCCGGCGTTCCCGTCGATGCTGCTTGGCGCTGGGGGCATGACCCCGATCGAAGTGGCGACGATGTACCAGACCCTGGCCAACGGTGGCTTCAATACGCCGATGCGCGGGATCCGCAGCGTGCTGACTGCCGAGGGCGAGCCGCTCAAGCGTTATCCGTTCCAGATCGAGCAGCGTTTCGATCCGGCCTCGATCTACCTGATCCAGAACGCCATGCAGCGGGTCATGCGTGAAGGTACCGGCAGTTCGGTTTATAACGTGTTGCCAAGAACCCTGACACTGGCGGGCAAGACCGGCACCAGTAACGATTCGCGCGACAGCTGGTTCGCCGGTTTCAGCCAGGATCTGCTGGCGGTGGTCTGGCTCGGCCGCGACGACAACGGCAAGACCCCGTTCACCGGAGCCACCGGTGCGTTGCAGGTCTGGACCAGCTTCATGCGCAAGGCCGATCCGCTGCCGTTGGACATGCCGCAGCCGGATAACGTGGTGCAGGCCTGGGTTGATTCGCGCACCGGTCAAGGCTCCGATGCCAACTGTCCGGGCGCCGTGCAGATGCCGTATATTCGCGGCAGCGAACCGCCACCCGGCGCCTCCTGCGCGAGCGAAAGCCCGGCATCGGGCGAGTCGGTGATGGATTGGGTCAAGGGCTGGATGAATTAAGCGAAGAGGGTTTCAAGTGAACAAGTGGTTGATTCCAGCGGTGACCGCCGTGGCTTTGCTCAGCGGCTGTTCCACCGTACAGCGTGGTTCGATTCCGGTCGTGGATGCCGGTACCGCCGTGTCCAACAGCGAGCGCATTTCGGCCAATGGCGGTTTCCGTCAAACGACGGTGAAACGTCCTGCACAGGCCCAGACCCAGGCAATTCCGCAAGGCGATACCGGTGTGGTGGTAATGGTGCCGGGCGGCGCAGCGACGTCGACACCGATCAGCACCTCGCCGATCGTTCCGGGCCCGGCGTCTGGCGGTATCACGCCGGGGCCATATAACCCTTCGCCGGTCGAGTCGGCGCCGATCAACTCCGGCAGCTACAGCATGCCTTCGACGCCGAGCGGCATTCCTTCAGCCAGCAGCGGCGGCGGTCTGTCTGCCGATGAACAGCTGGACGGCCCGGTACTCGCACTTTTGACCACAGCGCAACAGCAGCAGGCCGGTGGCGACCTCAACGGAGCATCCTCCAGCCTGGAGCGCGCCCAGCGTGTAGCGCCGCGCGAGCCGCAAGTGCTGTACCGTCTGGCGCAGGTGCGCATGGCCCAGGGCGATGCACCGCAAGCCGAGCAGACCGCACGTCGTGCACTGACCATGGCCAATGGTCGTCCGGACTTGCAGGCCAGCCTGTGGGAATTGATCGCTCAGGCCCGTGAGAAGCAAGGTGATTCCGCCGGCGCCACTCTGGCCCGTCAGAAGGCCAAGGTGTCGCTGTGATGGACAGTCGCTTCTCCAAGGTCGCCGATCAATTGCTGTTGATCGAACGTGAACTGCGCGCCCAGGGCTGGTGGGATGACGTCCAGCCCTCGGTCGAAGCCCTGAGCAGCGTCGAGCCGTTTTCGGTCGATACTCTTGAGTTCGAGCAGTGGCTGCAATGGATCTTCCTGCCGCGGATGAAGATGATCCTCGAGCAGAATCTGCCATTGCCCAATGCCTCGGGAATTCAGGAAATGGCCGAGATGGTTTTTGCTCAGCGCAGCGTGCAAGGCAAGGATCGGCAGCTTCAGGTGTTGCTCAAAGAGTTCGACCTGTTGATTACTGCTTCGCGCTGAACCGGGAGCTGCCAGTCGTTACTGGCAGTTTTCCGCAATCTGTTTTTGTGCCTCCGCAATACGTTGCTGGCGCTGGTCGTCGCTCAGTCGCCGCAATTCCCCCTCCACTTCCTCCCTCAAGCGCGGATTGTTCTGCAGTTGCGCGAGGTTCGTACGCGCCTGTTCGCAAAATGCCCTGAGTTGGTTTTGTTGCTCGGCCACCTGCTGCTTGACCTTGTCATCGATGGCTTTCTGATCGCCCACCGCGCCGCTGCCGGATAACGCCGCCGGTTTTGGTGGAGGTGAGGAGGGTGTCTCCAGGGCCGTGGATGGTTGCCCCTGTGGTGGCTGCTGATCGAAATGGGTAATGCCCTGGGCGTCGACCCATTTGTAGATTTGAGCGGCCATGCACCATGGGCTGGCGCTGATTAGTAGAGTCAGGAGAAGCGTTCGCATGCTGATTCCTTGGCAAAACTGCGCAATTGAAGCTAACAGAGTAGCGGTTTCCAGGTTTTTTCTTGCGTTCTCATGTGCTTACCCACAATTAAGCACATTCACGACTTGACTTGGAGAGGGCGAAACAGAAGAATCCAAAGTCCGCTGTACAGGGACTGCCAGAAGCAGACCCTCTCGGCAGATCATGAGGCGCATATCCGCGTCGACCTGTTACACCCGCAACGCGTTACCTCGCGCTGGGTGGGAAAGGCCCGCAACACTTGGGACGATCCCAATACTTGCTCAGTCAGTGCTGACGTAGTCGGCGACCACCGTCGCTCATGCTCTGCCGAGAAGTAAACCTATTAAGACCCGTTCGCTTTTTTGTGGACGGTATTCTGGCGTTTTAGAGGTGAACAACGTGGAGCTTTTATCTGGCGGTGAGATGCTCGTCCGCTTTTTGCGTGACGAAGGCGTCAAATATATCTACGGGTACCCGGGTGGTGCTCTTCTTCATGTTTACGATGCCCTGTTCAAAGAACCGGAAGTGACCCACATCCTGGTTCGTCACGAACAAGCGGCTACCCATATGGCTGACGGTTACGCCCGTGCCACCGGTAAAGCCGGCGTGGTATTGGTGACTTCCGGTCCAGGCGCCACGAACGCCATCACCGGTATCGCCACCGCCTATATGGACTCGATTCCAATGGTGATCATTTCCGGTCAGGTGCCAAGCACCATGGTCGGCACCGATGCGTTCCAGGAAACCGACATGATCGGTATCTCCCGGCCGATCGTGAAGCACAGCTTCATGATCAAGCACGCTTCGGAAATCCCGGAAGTCATGAAGAAAGCCTTCTACCTGGCGCAATCCGGTCGTCCGGGCCCGGTCGTGGTCGATATTCCGAAAGACATGACCAACCCGGCCGAGAAGTTCGAATACGTCTTCCCGAAGAAAGCCAAACTGCGCTCCTACAGTCCGGCCGTTCGCGGTCATTCCGGGCAAATCCGCAAGGCGGCAGAAATGCTCCTGGCGGCCAAACGTCCCGTGCTGTACTCCGGCGGTGGCGTGATCCTCGGCAACGGCTCCGCGCCGCTGACCGAACTGGCAAAAATGCTTAACCTGCCGGTTACCAACACCTTGATGGGGCTGGGTGCCTACCCTGGCACTGATCGTCAGTTCATCGGCATGCTCGGCATGCACGGTAGCTACACCGCCAACCTGGCGATGCACCATGCCGACGTGATCCTGGCGGTCGGTGCGCGTTTCGATGATCGCGTGATCAACGGCGCGCCGAAGTTCTGCCCGAACGCCAAGATCATTCACATCGACATCGACCCGGCTTCGATTTCCAAGACCATCAAGGCCGACGTGCCGATCGTTGGTCCGGTGGAGAGTGTCCTGACCGAAATGGTCGCGATCCTCAAGGAAATCGGCGAAACCCCGAACAAGGAAGCGGTCGCCAGCTGGTGGAAGCAGGTTGACGAGTGGCGTGGTGATCGTGGCCTGTTCCCTTACGACAAGGGCGACGGCAGCAAGATCAAGCCACAGACCGTGATTGAAACCCTGTGCGAAGTGACCAAGGGCGATGCCTTTGTGACCTCCGACGTGGGCCAGCACCAGATGTTTGCTGCGCAGTACTACAAGTTCAACAAGCCGAACCGCTGGATCAACTCCGGTGGCCTGGGCACGATGGGCTTCGGCCTGCCGGCGGCGATGGGTATCGCTCTGAGCTTTCCTGACACCGATGTTGCGTGCGTCACCGGTGAAGGCAGTATCCAGATGAACATCCAGGAACTGTCGACCTGCCTGCAATACGGTTTGCCGGTCAAAATCGTGATCCTGAACAACGGTGTTCTGGGCATGGTTCGTCAGTGGCAGGACATGAGTTACGGCAGCCGTCACTCACACTCCTACATGGAATCCTTGCCTGACTTCGTCAAGCTGGCTGAAGCCTATGGCCACGTCGGCGTGCGCATCACCGAATCGAAAGATTTGAAGTCGAAGATGGAAGAGGCGTTCGCCATGAAAGATCGCCTGGTGGTGATCGACATTTCGGTCGACACCAGCGAGCACGTCTATCCGATGCAGATCAAAGACGGCTCCATGCGCGATATGTGGCTGAGCAAGACGGAGCGTACCTAATCATGCGGCACATTATTTCCTTGCTTCTGGAAAACGAACCTGGTGCTTTGTCTCGCGTAGTCGGCCTGTTCTCGCAGCGCAACTACAACATTGAAAGCCTGACCGTGGCGCCAACCGAAGACCCGACCCTGTCGCGTCTGACACTGACCACAGTCGGCCACGATGAAATCATCGAGCAGATCACCAAAAACCTGAACAAGCTGATCGAAGTGGTCAAGCTGGTGGACCTGTCGGAAAGCGCTCACATCGAACGCGAACTGATGCTGGTCAAGGTCAAGGCCACTGGCGCCCAGCGCGCCGAGATCAAACGCACCACCGATATTTACCGTGGACAGATCGTCGACGTCAGCGCCAGCGTTTATACCGTTCAACTGACCGGTACCAGCGACAAGCTCGACAGCTTCATTCAGTCCATCGGCACCGCATCGATTCTGGAGACTGTCCGCAGTGGCGTCACCGGTATTGCCCGCGGCGACAAAGTACTCAGCATCTAAACCAAATTAGCGAATGGCCTGAGCGGCCTGGATATAAAGGGGAAATTCATGAAAGTTTTCTACGATAAAGACTGCGACCTGTCGATCATCCAGGGCAAGAAAGTTGCCATCATCGGTTACGGTTCGCAGGGTCACGCTCAAGCGTGCAACCTGAAAGACTCCGGTGTCGACGTTACTGTTGGTCTGCGTAAAGGTTCGGCTACCGTTGCCAAGGCTGAAGCCCACGGCCTGAAAGTGACCGACGTGGCGGCCGCTGTTGCCGGTGCCGACCTGGTCATGATCCTGACCCCGGACGAGTTCCAGTCCCAGCTTTACAAGAACGAAATCGAGCCGAACATCAAGAAAGGCGCCACCCTGGCCTTCTCCCACGGCTTCGCGATCCACTACAACCAGGTTGTTCCGCGTGCCGACCTCGACGTGATCATGATCGCGCCGAAAGCCCCGGGCCACACCGTACGTTCCGAGTTCGTGAAAGGCGGCGGTATCCCTGACCTGATCGCGATCTACCAGGACGCCTCCGGCAACGCCAAGAATGTTGCACTGTCCTACGCCGCCGGTGTTGGTGGCGGTCGTACCGGCATCATCGAAACTACTTTCAAGGACGAGACTGAAACCGACCTGTTCGGCGAACAAGCCGTTCTGTGCGGCGGTACCGTTGAGCTGGTAAAAGCCGGTTTCGAAACTCTGGTTGAAGCTGGCTACGCGCCGGAAATGGCCTACTTCGAGTGCCTGCACGAACTGAAACTGATCGTTGACCTCATGTATGAAGGCGGTATCGCCAACATGAACTACTCGATCTCCAACAACGCTGAATACGGCGAGTACGTGACAGGTCCGGAAGTGATCAACGCCGAATCCCGTCAGGCCATGCGCAACGCCCTGAAACGTATTCAGGACGGCGAATACGCCAAAATGTTCATCAGCGAAGGCGCAACCGGCTACCCTTCGATGACCGCCAAGCGTCGTAACAACGCCGCTCACGGTATCGAGATCATCGGCGAGCAACTGCGCTCCATGATGCCGTGGATCGGTGCCAACAAGATCGTCGACAAAGCCAAAAACTAAGTCGTAGATCCTTGTATGAAAAAAACGCGGCCTAGGCCGCGTTTTTTCGTATGGGCGATCGGTTCTGGTATAAAGCTGCATCGTTTGTGGCCGAACCGTCGTCCCAGGCGCCTGTCGAAAATGTCCAATCCGTTGCAAGGTACTGTCCATGAGCGAACGTCCCGAAGAGCCGAACCAGGCTTCCGACGCCGAAAGCCTGCTGCCCATCGATGAGCACATCGAAGAAGGGCATGACGCAGAAGGCCGTAAAGTCCGGCATCGTGGTATCTATCTTCTGCCGAATCTGTTCACCACTGCGAACTTGTTCGCAGGGTTCTATTCCATCATCAACTCGATGAGTGCCCAGGCTGCATTGAGCGCCGGGGATGCCGCGAATGCGAGCAAATACTTTGCCTTTGCCGCCATCGCGATTTTCGTCGCCATGGTGCTCGATGGTCTCGATGGTCGCGTGGCGCGCATGACCAATACCCAAAGTGCGTTTGGTGCCGAGTACGACTCGTTGTCGGACATGGTTGCCTTCGGCGTCGCTCCGGCCTTGCTGGCTTTTGGCTGGGCGCTGGGTGACATGGGCAAGGTCGGCTGGATGGTTGCCTTCATTTACGTGGCGGGTGCGGCATTGCGTCTGGCGCGCTTCAACACTCAGGTGGGGACCGCCGACAAACGCTACTTCATCGGTCTGGCCAGCCCGGCTGCTGCCGGTGTTGTTGCCGGGATTGTCTGGGCGTTCAGCGATTACGGGATCCAGGGTTCGAAGATGTCATTCCTGGTTGCGTTGATGGTAGCGGCCGCCGGCATGCTGATGGTCAGCAATATCAAATACAACAGCTTCAAGGAGCTGGATCTGAAGGGGCGTGTGCCTTTCGTGGCTATCCTTGCAGTGGTGCTGGTGTTTGCCGTGGTGTTCAGCGATCCGCCTCGCATTCTGCTGCTGGTGTTCCTCGCCTACGCCGCTTCGGGCCCGGTGCAGTACTTGTTGCATCTTCGTCGTCACAAACACACCGAGTGATGTAATTTCCCTCATACTCCGCAGTCTATGGTGCATCTGTCCTCCAAAGCTGCGGAGTTGCCATGTTGATCAAAGTCCCTAAAGTGTCCGATTGCCATGAGTCGGACGTCACGCCTGAATCCATTTATCTTTCTCGTCGACAATTGCTCGGAGCGACTGCGGCCGGCTTGGCCATGAGCACTTTACCGCGCTGGGCCAGTGCCGAAGAGGCTGCCCGCTATGCCGATGTCGAAGCCGGAAAGGCGCCCGCCTGGTTTGCCGAGAAGCTGCCCTCTGTCAAATGGGGGGCGGTGAACGTCAAGGATGAGGCGATTACGCCTTACAAAGACGCGACCCATTACAACAACTTCTATGAGTTCGGCACCGACAAGGGGGATCCTGCGGCCAATGCCGGTTCGTTGAAAACCGAACCCTGGAGTGTTGTGGTGGACGGGGAGGTGGGTAAGCCGGGGCGTTATGCTCTGGAAGATTTCATGAAGCCTTACCAGCTGGAGGAGCGCATCTATCGCCTTCGTTGTGTCGAGGCATGGTCGATGGTGATTCCCTGGATCGGTTTCCCTGTTTCGGCACTGTTGAAGCAGGTAGAGCCTACCTCCAATGCCAAGTACATTCGCTTCGAAACCCTGCAGGATCCCAAGTCCATGCCCGGACAGCGTTCTGGATTTGCCCTGATCGACTGGCCTTATGTGGAAGGCTTGCGTCTGGATGAGGCGATGAATCCGTTGGCGATTCTGGCGGTGGGTATGTATGGCCGTGAATTGCCGAATCAGAACGGTGCACCGCTGCGTCTGGTAGTGCCATGGAAGTACGGCTTCAAGAGCGTCAAATCCATCGTGCGGATCAGTCTGGTCAGTGAGCAGCCGAAGACAACCTGGCAGAGCATTGCGTCTGATGAGTACGGGTTCTATGCGAATGTGAACCCTACAGTCGACCATCCACGTTGGACTCAGGCCCGGGAGCGGCGACTGCCCAACAGCCTGTTCAAGCCGAATGTGCGTGATACGCAGATGTTCAACGGCTACTCGGATGAGGTCGCTTCTTTATATACAGGGCTCGATCTGCGGAAGAACTACTGATGCGATATCCGATCTGGCGCGTAGGCGTTTTCCTGGCTGCGGCGATCTGGCCGCTGTTCTGGTTCTATCAGGCTTTTGCGGATCTGCTTGGGCCGGATCCGGGAAAAGTCCTGGTTGATCGATTGGGGCTTGGGACATTGGTATTGCTGTTGATCACGCTGAGTATGACGCCGCTGCAGAAACTGACGGGGTGGGCCGGATGGATTACTGTGCGTCGGCAGTTGGGGCTCTGGTGTTTTGCCTATGTGGTTCTGCATCTCTTCAGCTATATGGCGTTCATTCTCGGTTTCGACTGGTCGCAACTGGGTGTCGAGCTGCGTAAGCGTCCATACATCATTGTGGGTGCTCTGGGGTTTCTGGGGTTGCTCGTATTGGCTGTTACCTCCAATCGATATAGTCAGCGCCGCTTAGGTGTCCGCTGGAAGAAGTTGCACCGGTTGGTGTACGTGATTCTCGGATTGGGATTGCTGCATATGCTGTGGATTGTGCGTGCTGACCTTAAGGAGTGGGCAATCTATGCCCTGATAGGTGTTTTCCTTTTGGCACTGCGTATTCCTCCTTTGACTCGCCGGATCCCTCGTTTGATGGGTAAAAAGCAGGTTTTTCAGGAAAAGCGAAATTAAGTGTTGACGGCAGATTCTGAGTCTCTATAATTCGCCCCACTTCCGGCGCAGTCGAAACGGAAAACTCCTTGAGATTCAATGAGTTAAGTAGGTTTCGAAGGTGGGTTGCTTCAGTTCATCGAAGCCTGGAAGGCGTTGGAAATGCCGGTTTGTTGGGCGCTTTCAGCGATTT